>NZ_MVOK01000001.1:0-342695 GCF_002018915.1 Pseudomonas sp. MF6396
CCCGAACTCAGTAGTGAAACGATGCATCGCCGATGGTAGTGTGGGGTTTCCCCATGTGAGAGTAGGTCATCGTCAAGATTAAATTCCGAAACCCCTATCTGCATCTGCAGGTAGGGGTTTTGTCTTTGTGGCCTGTTCTGCGCCAAGGCTGGCTCCTGCGCGGTTGTGCTCCCACAATTGGGGCAACGACACTAGAATAGGCCCCGACGTTTTTACTCAGAACCCTTCTATGCCCGACCCTGACGATCGCGATTCACTCGCAGGCTTGCCGCTGGATCAATTGGTGGCGTGCCACGAATGCGACCTGCTGCTGCGCAAGCCCGAGCTCAAGACGGATGAAAAAGCGCAATGCCCGCGCTGCGGCTATGAGTTGTACGCCCATCGGCACAATGTGGTCGAGCGCAGCCTGGCCCTGGTACTGGCGGCCTTGCTGCTCTACGTGCCGGCGAACTTTCTGCCGATCATGCAACTCCATCTGTTGGGCCAGAACTCCGATGACACGGTGTGGAGCGGTGTGATCGGCCTGTACAACAGCGGCATGGGTGGCGTGGCGGTGGTGGTGTTCCTGTGCAGCATGGCCATTCCACTGCTCAAGCTGCTGTGTCAGCTGGTGGTGTTGCTGACCATCCGCTTGAACAGGGGCCGCAGCTACGGCCTGCTTCTTTACCGTTTTTATCACCACATGCGCGACTGGGGCATGCTTGAGGTCTACCTCATGGGCGTACTGGTCGCCATCGTCAAGCTGGTGGATATGGCCGAACTCAGCCTAGGGCTTGGCTTGCTGTGCTTTGTCAGTTTGTTGCTGGTTCAGGTCTGGCTGGAAGTGGTGATGTCCCCCCACCAGATCTGGGTAGCCTTGTCGGGAGAAGATGTGCATGCGGGCGATTGACGCAGGAATACTGATCTGTACCGAGTGTCATGAGCTCAACCGCCAGGAGGCGGACGCCAGCAGCCAGACCTGCACACGCTGCGGGGCGCTGGTGCATGCACGCCGGCCCAACAGCCTGGCCCGCACCTGGGCGCTGCTGATTACCGCGGCCATCCTGTACATACCGGCCAACGTGCTGCCGATCATGACGGTCAGCACCCTGGGGCAGGGCAGCCCCGACACCATCATGTCCGGCGTCATCACCCTGATGCAGCACGGCATGCTGCCGATCGCGGCCGTGGTGTTCATCGCCAGTATTCTGGTACCCACCTTCAAGCTGGTGGGCATCGCCCTGCTGTTGTACTCGGTGCAGCGCCACCAGCCGCTGTCGGCACGCCAGCGCATCGTGATGTATCGCTTCATCGAATTCATCGGCCGCTGGTCGATGCTGGATATCTTCGTCATCGCGATCCTGGTGGCGGTGGTGAATTTCGGCCGGATTGCCAGTGTCGAAGCCAACCTGGGGGCCGTCGCCTTTGCCAGTGTGGTGATTCTGACAATGCTTGCTGCAGTAACTTTCGATCCCCGACTGATTTGGGATAACACGGAGTCGGATGACGACCATGAGTGATTTGCCTACGGCTAAAACCCGCCCAGCTTCGAACTGGTCGGCCATCTGGATTCTGCCCCTGATCGCATTGGTGATCGGTGGGTGGCTCGGCTGGCAGGCCTACCGTGAAGCGGGGGTGAACATCGAGGTTCGCTTCGAGAGCGGCGAGGGTATCGTCGCCAACAAGACCGAGGTGGTCTACAAGGGCATGTCGGTGGGTAAGGTCAAGAGCCTGGTACTTGACGACAAAGGCCGCAACAAAGGTGTCATCGCCACCATCGAGATGAACCAGGTGGCCGAGGAGCACCTGCGCAAGAACACTCGCTTCTGGCTGGTCAAGCCAAACGTGAGCCTGGCGGGGATCACCGGGCTGGAGACGCTGGTATCAGGCAACTACATTGCCGTGAGCCCGGGCGATGGCGAGCCGAGCAAGCGTTTCAATGCGTTGAGCGAAGCACCGCCGATGTCCGACAGCGTGCCCGGCCTGCATCTGACCCTCAAGGCCGATCGTCTGGGGTCGCTCAACCGTGACAGCCCCGTGTTCTACAAGCAGATCCAGGTTGGCCGGGTGAAGAGCTACAAGCTCTCCGACGACCAGGGTACGGTCGAGATCAAGGTGTTCATCGAGCCGGGCTATGCCGACCTGGTGCGCAAGCACACGCGTTTCTGGAACGCCAGCGGCGTGAGCATCGATGCCAACCTGTCGGGCGTGAAGGTGCGCAGCGAGTCCCTGGCCAGCATAGTTGCCGGCGGTATCGCATTCGCTACCCCCGAGCACCGCAAGGACAGCCCGCCCACCGACCCGAACCTGCCGTTCCGTCTTTTCGAAGACTTCGACGCCGCCCAGGCGGGTATCCGGGTCAAGGTCAAGCTGAGCGACTTCGAGGGCCTGCAGGCGGGCCGTACGCCGGTCATGTACAAAGGGATACAGGTAGGTTCGCTGAAAGCCCTGAAGGTCGATGCCGACCTCTCCAGCGCCATGGCCGAGCTGACCCTGGACCCGCTGGCCGAGGACTACCTGGTCGAAGGCACCCAGTTCTGGGTGGTCAAGCCGTCGATCTCCCTGGCGGGTATCACCGGCCTGGAGGCGTTGGTAAAGGGCAACTACATTGCTATCCGTCCCGGCGACAAGGGCGCCTCGCCTCAGCGTGAATTCGAAGCCCGGGCCAAGGCCCCGCCCCTCGATCTGAAGGCGCCCGGCCTGCACCTTGTGCTGTTCAGCGACAACCTGGGCTCGCTCGAGGTTGGCAGCCCGATCCTGTATCGGCAGGTAAAGGTGGGTAGCGTGCAAAGCTACCAGTTTTCCAGGAAGCAGCAGCGCCTGCTGATTGGCGTGCACATCGAGCCCGAGTACGCCAACCTGGTCAATGGTTCGACGCGTTTCTGGAACGCCAGCGGCATTACCCTGACTGGCGGCCTGTCGGGCATCCAGATCAAGAGCGAGTCGCTGCAGAGTCTGATGGCCGGTGGCATCGCCTTCGATACGCCGAAACAGAATGTACCGCTCAAGCGTCGTATCCCCACCTTCCGCCTGCTGGCCAACCAGGAAGCGGCGGATCGCAAGGGCACCAGCATCACCATCAAGGTGGACCGTGCGGACGGCCTCAAGGTCGGCACCCCCATACGCTTCAAGGGGCTGGATGTCGGCAAGGTCGAAGCGGTGGACCTGGCGGAGGACCTGCAGTCGGTGACGCTCAAGGCGCAGATCACCGAGGTGCCCGAGCGTATTGCGCGTGTGGGCACGCAGTTCTGGGTAGTCAAGCCGGCGCTGGGTATCGTCAAGACGGCCAACCTGGAGACGCTGGTCACCGGTCAGTACCTGGAAGTGCAACCGGCGGCGAAGAATCAGGGCCCGCAGCGCAACTTCGTGGCCTTGCCCGAGCCACCGGACCTGACCGCTCGCGAGGCTGGCCTGCCGGTGGTGCTCAGCGCTGCTCGACGCGGGTCGATCAAGGTCGGTGTGCCGGTCACCTACCGTGAAGTGCCGGTGGGCAAGGTCACGGGGTACGAACTGGGGCAGACAGCGGATCGCGTGCTGATCCATATCCTGATCGAGCCACGCTACGCCTCGCTTGTGCGCGGTGGCAGCCGTTTCTGGAACAGCAGTGGCTTCGGCTTCGATATCGGCCTGTTCAAGGGCGCTACGGTGCGTACCGAGTCGCTGGAGACCCTGATCGAGGGTGGCATTGCCTTCGCCACGCCAGACGGCGACAAGATGGGCAACGCAGCGTTGCCGCAGCAGACCTTTGCCCTGTTCGACAAGGCCGAGGACGAATGGCTGCAATGGGCGCCGAAGATCCCGCTCGGCAAGTAGGCAAGGCATAGCCCTTCGCCGACCAGGCCGTCTCCTGCAGGAGTCAGCCTGGTCGGCGCAGGGAGCGGCCCTGTCTTCCCGGCATCATCAAATCGCAGGCAATAAAAAACCGACCCTAGGGTCGGTTTTTTAACAAGCGTCGCTTAGGCAGCTGCAGCAATCTTCAGTGCCTTGATGTGGCCATTCAGACGGCCTTTATGGCGAGCAGCCTTGTTCTTGTGGATGATGCCTTTATCGGCCATGCGGTCGATAACTGGAACAGCCAGGATGTAAGCAGCTTGCGCTTTTTCGGCGTCTTTTGCGTCGATGGCCTTGACTACATTCTTGATGTAGGTGCGAACCATGGAACGCAGGCTGGCGTTGTGGCTGCGACGCTTCTCAGCCTGTTTTGCACGTTTTTTGGCGGAAGGTGAGTTGGCCACCGTCGAGCTCCTCGAAAGACTTGGTAAATAGCAAACAAAATAGGCCGCGAATCATGCCGATGAGTTGATCGGTTGTCAAGGGCGCTTGTTAGGTTCCGCTGAGCGGTCGATTCGCTGGAGGGGATGATTCCCTTCTGGCGCATGACCTGTAAACTCGGGAGTTTTGCTCTGTCTGCTTTGCGCGGCGGAGTATCGCATACTTGGATGCCGTTTAGGCCTCTCCTTCATCCATATGGCATGAAAATCTTTCGATGAATCTCCTCAAGTCCCTGGCTGCAGTCAGTTCCATCACCATGGTGTCGCGCGTGCTGGGCTTTGTCCGCGATACCATCCTGGCGCGCATCTTCGGCGCCGGTGTTGCCACCGACGCCTTTTTCATTGCCTTCAAGCTGCCCAACCTGCTGCGGCGAATCTTTGCCGAGGGGGCGTTTTCCCAGGCGTTCGTGCCGATCCTGGCCGAATACAAAAGCCAGCAGGGCGAGGAGGCGACCCGCACCTTCGTGGCCTATGTCGCCGGCCTGCTGACCCTGGTGCTGGCGGTGGTCACGGCGCTGGGGATCCTGGCCGCACCCTGGGTGGTGTGGGTCACCGCGCCGGGCTTCGTCGACAGCGCCGAGAAGTTCGAGCTGACCACCGACCTGCTGCGCGTGACCTTTCCTTATATATTGCTGATCTCGCTGTCGTCCCTGGCGGGCGCCATCCTCAACACCTGGAACCGTTTCTCGGTACCGGCCTTCGTGCCGACCCTGCTCAACGTCGCGATGATCTTCTTCGCGCTGTTCCTCACCCCGTACTTCGATCCGCCGGTGATGGCCCTGGGCTGGGCGGTACTGGCCGGCGGCCTGTTGCAGCTGCTGTACCAGCTGCCGCACCTCAAAAAGATCGGCATGCTCGTGCTGCCCCGCCTGAACCTGCGCGATACCGGGGTATGGCGCGTGCTCAAGCAGATGCTGCCAGCCATCCTCGGGGTGTCGGTAAGCCAGATCTCGCTGATCATCAACACCATCTTCGCCTCGTTTCTGGTGGCCGGCTCGGTGTCGTGGATGTACTACGCCGACCGCCTGATGGAGCTGCCCTCCGGGGTGCTGGGCGTGGCGCTGGGCACCATCCTGCTGCCGACCCTGGCCAAGACCTACGCCAGCAAGGATCGCCACGAGTATTCGCGCATCCTCGACTGGGGCCTGCGCCTGTGCTTCTTGCTGGTGTTGCCTTGCACCTTTGCCCTGGCAATTTTGTCCGAGCCACTGACGGTGGCCCTGTTCCAATACGGCAAGTTCACCGCCTTCGATGCCGCCATGACCCAGCGCGCGCTGATCGCCTACTCGGTCGGCCTGCTCGGCATCATCCTGGTCAAGGTGCTCGCCCCTGGCTTCTATGCCCAGCAGAACATCCGTACACCGGTAAAGATCGCCATCTTCACCCTGGTGGCCACGCAACTGCTGAACCTGGTGTTCATCGGCTACCTGCAGCATGCCGGGCTGGCCCTGGCGATCAGTGTCGGCGCCTGCCTCAATGCCGGCCTGCTGTACTGGAAGCTGCGCCAGCAGAACTTGTTCGACCCGCAGCCGGGCTGGACCGCCTACCTGCTCAAGTTGCTGGTGGCCGTACTGCTGATGGCCGGTGTGCTGGTGGCCGGCATGTGGTACATGCCCGCCTGGGAGCAGGGGCACATGCTCGAGCGGTTCCTGCGCCTGGGCGTACTGATTGGCGCAGGCGTGGTGACCTATTTCGGTTGCCTTTACCTGTTTGGTTTTCGTCCACGGGACTTCGCCCGCAAGGCGCTGCACTGATGGCCGGCGCGGGTCAGGCGTCGGTTTTGTGTTTTAGACGCCCTGGCATCGCGCTGCTGCCTGTCGTCGGCGCCCGGGTGTGGTTATAATCGACCACTTTATGAGCAAGAAGCGCGTTATGCAGCTGGTTCGAGGCCTTCACAACCTTCGCCCCGAGCATCGGGGCTGTGTTGCCACTATCGGCAACTTCGACGGTGTTCACCGCGGTCACCAGGCTATCCTGGCGCGTTTGCGTGAGCGCGCGGTAGCGCTGGGCGTACCCAGCTGCGTGGTGATTTTCGAGCCACAGCCGCGTGAGTACTTTGCACCGGACACCGCGCCTGCGCGCCTGGCCCGCCTGCACGACAAGGTCGCCCTGTTGGCCGCCGAAGGCATCGACCGGGTGCTGTGCCTGGCGTTCAACCAGCGCCTGTGCAAGCTCAGCGCCGCCGAATTCGCCGACACCATCCTGGTCGACGGCCTGGGCGTGCAGCACTTGGAGGTCGGTGACGACTTCCGGTTCGGCTGCGACCGGGTGGGTGACTTCACGTTCCTGCAGCAGGCCGGCCTGCGCCACGGCTTCACCGTGGAAGCGGCGCAAACCGTGGAGCTCGAGGGCCTGCGGGTCAGCAGCACGCAGGTGCGCGAAGCACTGGCGCGTGCCGACTTTGCCGTGGCCGAGCGTCTGCTGGGCCGCCCGTTCCGCATCCGCGGCCGGGTGCTGCATGGGCAGAAGCTGGCGCGCCAGCTGGGTTGGCCCACGGCCAACATACAACTCAAGCGTCATCGCGTACCGCTCACCGGGGTGTACCTGGTCAGCGTCGAACTCGATGGCCAGGTGTGGCCGGGTGTCGCCAACATCGGCGTGCGCCCCAGCGTTGCAGGTGATGGCCGCGCCCACCTGGAAGTGCATCTCCTGGATTTTGCCGGCGATCTGTATGGCCGGCGTCTCACGGTGGAATTCCACCACAAGCTGCGCGATGAGCAGCGATTCGCCTCCCTGGAGGCGCTGAAGTCGGCGATCGATGCGGATATCGCCGCCGCACGTGCCCATTGGCACGGTCAACCGCTAACGAAGAGCCTGAAATGACCGACTATAAAGCCACGCTAAACCTTCCGGACACCGCCTTCCCGATGAAGGCCGGCCTGCCACAGCGCGAACCGCAGATCCTGCAGCGCTGGGACAGCATTGGCCTGTACCAGAAGCTGCGCGAAATTGGCAAGGATCGTCCGAAGTTCGTGCTGCACGACGGCCCGCCCTACGCCAACGGCAAGATCCACATCGGTCACGCGCTCAACAAGATTCTCAAGGACATGATCTCGCGGTCCAAGACCCTGGCCGGCTACGATGCGCCGTACGTGCCGGGTTGGGACTGCCATGGCCTGCCGATCGAGCACAAGGTCGAAGTGACCCACGGCAAGCACCTCACCGCGGACAAGACCCGCGAGCTGTGCCGTGCCTACGCGGCCGAGCAGATCGAAGGGCAGAAGAAGGAATTCATCCGCCTGGGCGTGCTGGGTGACTGGGACAACCCCTACAAGACCATGGACTTCGCCAACGAAGCCGGCGAAATCCGCGCCCTGGCCGAAATGGTCAAGCACGGTTTCGTGTTCAAGGGCCTCAAGCCCGTGAACTGGTGCTTCGATTGCGGTTCGGCCCTGGCCGAAGCCGAGGTCGAATACGCCGACAAGAAGTCCCAGACCATCGACGTGGCCTTCAACGTGGCCGACGAAGCGCGGCTGGCCCAGGCCTTCGGCCTGTCGTCGCTGGCCAAGCCCGCCGCCATCGTGATCTGGACCACCACCCCGTGGACCATCCCCGCCAACCAGGCGCTGAACGTGCACCCCGAGTTCAGCTATGCCCTGGTGGACGTCGGCGACAAGCTGCTGGTGCTGGCCGAAGAGCTGGTCGAAGCCTGCCTCAAGCGCTACTCGCTGGAAGGTTCGGTGATCGCCACCGCGCCGGGCTCTGCACTGGAGCTGATCAACTTCCGTCACCCTCTGTACGATCGCCTGTCGCCGGTCTACCTGGCCGAGTACGTCGAGCTGGGCGCCGGCACCGGCGTGGTCCACTCGGCCCCGGCCTACGGTGAAGACGACTTCGTGACCTGCAAGCGCTACGGCATGGTCAACGACGACATCCTCACCCCGGTGCAGAGCAACGGCGTGTACGTCGACTCGCTGGAATTCTTCGGTGGCCAGTTCATCTGGAAGGCCAATCCGCACATCGTCGACAAGCTCGCCGAAGTGGGCGCGCTGATGTTCACCGACACCATCAGCCACAGCTACATGCACTGCTGGCGCCACAAGACCCCGCTGATCTACCGCGCCACCGCGCAGTGGTTCGTGGGCATGGACAAGCAGCCTGACAGCGGCGAAACCCTGCGCAAGCGCGCCCTCAACGCCATCGAAGAAACCAAGTTCGTGCCGGCCTGGGGCCAGGCGCGGTTGCATTCGATGATCGCCAACCGCCCGGACTGGTGCATCTCGCGTCAGCGCAACTGGGGTGTGCCGATCCCGTTCTTCCTGCACAAGCAGACCGGCGAACTGCACCCGCGCACCGTCGAACTGATGGAGCAGGTGGCCCAGCGCGTCGAGCTCGAGGGCATCGAAGCCTGGTTCAAGATGGACGCCGCCGAACTGCTCGGTGACGAAGCCGGCCAGTACGACAAGATCGCCGACACCCTGGACGTGTGGTTCGACTCCGGTACCACCCACTGGCACGTGCTGCGTGGCTCGCACAACATCGGCCACGAAAGCGGCCCGCGCGCCGACCTGTACCTGGAAGGTTCCGACCAGCACCGCGGCTGGTTCCACTCCTCGCTGCTCACCGGCTGCGCCATCGACGGCCATGCGCCGTACCGCGAGCTGCTGACCCACGGCTTCACCGTGGACGAGAACGGCCGCAAGATGTCCAAGTCGCTGGGCAACACCATCGAGCCGCAGAAGGTCAACGACACCCTGGGTGCCGACATCATGCGCCTGTGGGTATCGGCCACCGACTACTCCGGCGAGATGGCGGTTTCCGACCAGATCCTGCAGCGCAGCGCCGACGCCTACCGGCGCATCCGCAACACCGCGCGCTTCCTGCTCTCCAACCTGTCCGGCTTCGACCCGGCCCGCGACCTGCTGCCGGCCGACGACATGCTGGCGCTGGACCGCTGGGCGGTCGACCGTACCCTGCTACTGCAGCGCGAGCTGGAAGAGCACTACGGCGAGTACCGTTTCTGGAACGTCTACTCCAAGATCCACAACTTCTGCGTGCAGGAGCTGGGCGGCTTCTACCTCGACATCATCAAGGACCGCCAGTACACCACCGGCGCCAACAGTGTCGCGCGCCGCTCGTGCCAGACCGCGCTGTACCACATCAGCGAAGCGCTGGTGCGCTGGATCGCACCGATCCTGGCGTTCACCGCCGACGAGCTGTGGCAGTACCTGCCGGGCGAGCGCAACGAGTCGGTCATGCTCAACACCTGGTACCAGGGCCTGACCGAGCTGCCGGAAGGCATCGAGCTGGACCGCGCCTACTGGGACCGCGTGATGGCCGTCAAGGCTGCGGTCAACAAGGAGCTGGAGAACCAGCGTGCGGCCAAGGCCATCGGCGGCAACCTGCAAGCCGAAGTCACCCTGTTCGCCGACGAGGCCCTGAGCACCGACCTGAACAAGCTGGGCAACGAACTGCGGTTCGTGCTGATCACCTCGGCAGCCAGCGTGGCGCCGTTCGTCGAAGCCCCGGCCGATGCCGTGGTTACCGAAGTGGCCGGCCTCAAGCTCAAGGTGGTCAAGTCGGGTCACGCCAAGTGCGGCCGTTGCTGGCACTTCCGCGCCGACGTGGGCGTGAACCCGGAGCATCCGGAAATCTGCGGTCGTTGCGTCGACAACATCAGCGGCAAAGGTGAGGTGCGTCACTATGCCTAACCCCAACGTGGGGCGCTTCGGGCGCCTCGCCTGGCTGTGGCTGAGCCTGCTGGTACTGGTCCTGGACCAGGCCAGCAAGCACTACTTCGAAGGTGCGCTGAGCCTGTACCAGCAGATCGTGGTCATCCCCGACTACTTCAGCTGGACCTTGGCCTACAACACCGGTGCGGCCTTCAGCTTCCTGGCCGACAGCTCCGGCTGGCAGCGCTGGCTGTTCGCTCTGATCGCCCTGGTGGTCAGTGCGGTGCTGGTGGTGTGGCTCAAGCGCCTGGGCCGCGACGACACCTGGCTGGCCGTTGCATTGGCCCTGGTGCTGGGCGGTGCGCTGGGCAACCTGTACGACCGCATCGTGCTCGGCCACGTGGTCGACTTCATCCTCGTGCATTGGCAGAACCGCTGGTACTTCCCGGCCTTCAACCTGGCCGACAGCGCCATCAGCGTGGGCGCCGTGATGCTGGCGCTGGATATGTTCAAGAGCAAAAAGTCCGGAGAAACCGTCCATGACTGATACCCGTATCGGCCAGAACACCGAAGTCACCCTGCACTTCGCGCTGCACCTGGAAAACGGTGATACTGTCGACAGCACCTTCGAGAAAGCTCCGGCGGTGTTCAAGGTCGGCGACGGCAACCTGCTGCCGGGCTTCGAAGCCGCTATCTTCGGCTTCAAGGCCGGCGACAAGCGCACCGTCAGCGTGGCACCGGAGAACGCCTTCGGTCAGCCGAACCCGCAGAACGTGCAGATCATTCCCCGCTCGCAGTTCCAGGACATGGAGTTGTCCGAGGGCCTGCTGGTGATTTTCAACGACGCGGCCAACGCCGAGTTGCCCGGCGTGGTGAAGGCGTTCGATGACGCGCAAGTGACCATCGACTTCAACCACCCGCTGGCCGGCAAGACCCTGAACTTCGAGGTGGAAATCCTCGCAGTCAAGGCCCTTTGAGCCAGGAGTCAGCCATGCAGATCAAACTCGCCAACCCACGCGGCTTCTGCGCCGGCGTGGACCGGGCGATCGAAATCGTCAATCGCGCCCTCGAGGTGTTCGGCCCGCCGATCTATGTGCGTCACGAAGTGGTGCACAACAAGTTCGTGGTCGAAGACCTGCGCGCGCGCGGGGCGATCTTCGTCGAAGAGCTCGACCAGGTGCCCAATGACGTCATCGTCATCTTCAGTGCCCACGGCGTTTCCCAGGCCGTGCGCCAGGAAGCGGCGGGGCGTGGCCTCAAGGTCTTCGACGCGACCTGCCCGCTGGTGACCAAGGTGCACATCGAGGTGGCCAAGTACAGTCGCGATGGCAAGGAATGCATCCTGATCGGCCACGAAGGGCACCCCGAGGTCGAAGGCACCATGGGCCAATACGACGCCAGCAATGGCGGTTCGATCTACCTGGTCGAAGACGAAGAGGATGTCGCCAACCTGCAGGTTCGTGACCCCGAACGCCTGGCCTTCGTGACCCAGACCACCCTGTCGATGGACGACACCAGCCGCGTCATCGATGCGCTGCGCACGCGCTTCCCCAGCATTGGCGGGCCGCGCAAGGACGACATCTGCTACGCCACCCAGAACCGCCAGGATGCGGTCAAGCAACTGGCTGACGAGTGCGACGTGGTACTGGTGGTGGGCAGCCCGAACAGCTCCAACTCCAACCGCCTGCGTGAGCTGGCCGAGCGCATGGCCACCCCGGCCTACCTGATCGACGGTGCAGAAGACATGCAGCGCAGCTGGTTCGACGGTGTCGAGCGTATCGGCATCACCGCCGGCGCCTCCGCCCCCGAAGTGCTGGTGCGTGGCGTGATCGCGCAGTTGCAGGAGTGGGGCGCCACAGGTGCCGACGAGCTCGATGGTCGCGAAGAGAATGTAACGTTCTCGATGCCCAAGGAGCTGCGGGTGCGTTCACTGATCTGACCCGGCGGCCGCGCACAGCGGCTGATCGGTGGCGAGGTGGCGCAGGCTGACCCGCCCGGTGCGTGACAGCACCACCTGATGCAGGCTTCGGGTTCCGGGACTTTCGCACACGTGCAGGGTCCCGGCCTGGAACGCCCCGCCGGCCTGCAGCGGTACTCCCAGCCCGCTGAAATGCACCTGCCGCGCCAGCGGCTGATTGCCCACCACCCAAACCTTCCCGCTGGCACGGTACTCGTGCAGCAAGCCTTCATCGTCGGCGCTCATTCGCCATCCCTTGCTCCAGTCGCCCTCAAGGGCCGTCAGGCTTACTCGCTGATTGCGCAGCAGGGCTTCGCTGCGGGCGCTGCGCAAGGCCTGGGCAAGGTTCTGCGCGCTGGCCTCGCGTTGTAGGCTCACGCTCATGGCGCTGTAGGCCGGCAGCCCTAACTGCGTCAGCGCCGCGATCAGCCCCAGCGCATACATCATTTGTATCAGTGTTACGCCCTGTTGCCCCATCGTGCATCCCTCCCTGGAAGTGCTTCTCTGTAGATTCAGTGCCGCTCGGTTGGGCGTCCAGTCGGCCGGGTAGGCAATCACATGGGGAAATTTCGCAGGAGGCGAACATGGCCAGGAGGCTGCAGCAGGGCATGACCCTGATCGAAGTGATGGTGGCGCTGCTGGTGCTGTCACTGGGGGGAATGGCGGCGGCTGCGCTGCAAGGGCGGGCGTTGCACGGCACCGACGGCGCGCTGCGTACCACCCAGGCGCTGTACCTGGCCCAGGCCCTGCTCGAAGGCGCGCGCGCTGCGGGCGGGCTGACGGCCGGGGAGGCCAGCGCCTTGCAGCGCGAGCTGGTGAAGGTGGCCGGCGCGTCCGCGCAGGCACAGGTGCGCCAGGCGGGCAATGGGCTCGCACTCGACCTGCACTGGCAGGGCGGTGGCCTTGCTGTGCAGGGGCAGGTGGGACCATGAGGCGCGACACCGGTTTCGGCCTGGTCGAGGCGCTGCTGGCGTTGAGCCTGGGCGTGCTGCTGGTGCTGGCCGGCAGCCGTCTGTTCATCGGTGTGCTGCAGGGTTGGCAGGCGCAGGGCGCACTTGCGCAGTTGCAGGAGGATGCGCGCTTTGCGCTGCAGCGCATGGCCCGTGACATCCGCATGGCCGGCGCATTCGGCTGCCTGCGGCGCGAGGCGATCAGCTTTGCTGACCCTGCCATTGCCGCGACATTTGCCCTGCCGATCAGTGTCAGCCTCGAGCCTGACGGCACCCTGCGCAGCCTGAGCCTGGTTGGCGTGCAGGGTGGGGAGGCCGGTGGCCCGCCCAACTGGACGCTGCTCACCGACTGCCTGAGCACCGCCCAGGTGCAGGCAGGCGAGCGGTTGCCCGGGCCACACCAGTTCGCCTTGCCCGTTCGTCAGCAGGTGTATCGCCTGGTGGACGGGCAACTGCTGCTCACCAGTGGTGGCAGCCACGCGGTGCTGATCGAACATGTCAGCCGGCTGCAGATTGACCTGGGCGTGGCGGGCGAGGGCGGTGAGCTGGCCTGGATGACGGCGGTGCCCGACCCTTCGCGCATTCGCAGCATCCGCCTGCGCCTGACCCTGGACGACCCCGCTGAACGGGTACGCGCGCAAACCTATCAGATGGTCGCCGCCGTACGTAACCGCCTGCCATGAAGCTGCAACGGGGCATGGCGCTGCTGGTGTGCCTGGTGCTGATGCTGCTGTGCGGCCTGCTGGGCGTTTCAGTGCTGCACAGTGCCGCCTTGCAGGCACGCATGGCCGGCAACCTGGTGATGGCATTGCAGGCGTTCGAAGCGGCGGAAACCACGTTGCGGCTCGCCGAGGCCCGTGTGCTGGCGGGGCTTGAGCCACCGGGCCCGTGCGTGTACTGCCTGCCGCCGCCGGAGGCACCCAGGGTATGCGCCGCCGGTGTGCAGGGCGGGGCGGGGCCAAGCTCCGGGCTGGGCTGGCAGGCGCAAGGGCCAGGTTTTTTCCTGGTACAGAACCTGGGCCGCAGCTCGCGCCCCGCGCGGCTGCCCGACGGCCTTGAGGTGCAGCTGCTTCGGGTGACTGCCGTGGGGCGTCAGCAGCAGGCGCGGGTGGTGCTGGAGAGCGTGCTGGCGCAGCCAGTGGTGTCGGCTGAATGGCCGGCGCAACGTATCTTGTGGCGGCAGATCCACTAGGGGCGCACAACATGCCGCGAACTCATCAGGGCCTGAGCCTGATCGAACTGTTGATTGTCGTCGCCGTGGTCGGCATTCTGGCGGGCATTGCCTACCCCAGCTACCGCGACACGGTGAAAAGAGCCGCACGCAGCGAGGTCGTGGGGCTGCTGTTCGACAGTGCGCAGCACCTGGAGCGCCACCGCGCCCGCACGGGCCAGTATGCCGATACCGACGCCGTGATCACCCCGTTGCCCCCCGGCACAGGCCATTACAGCCTGCACGCCAGCCGCGAGGCCGAGGGTTTCAGCCTGCTGGCCCGGCGTCATGCCGGCGGGCTGATGGCCGGCGACGCCTGTGGCGACTTCGAGCTCGATCACCAGGGTGTGCGCGGCAACCCCGGTGCCAGCAACGAGGCGGACGGGGGCTGCTGGGGTAACTGACGTCTTTCATACGGGTACTGGACCAATAGATGACCAAGCAAGTAGTGATTGTCGGCGGTGGGGTGATCGGCCTGCTGACTGCGTTCAACCTGGCGGCCGATGTCGAGCAGGTGGTGGTGTGCGACAAGGGCGCGCTCGGGCAGGAGTCTTCCTGGGCCGGGGGCGGGATCGTGTCGCCGTTGTACCCGTGGCGCTACAGCCCGGCGGTTACCGCCCTGGCGCATTGGTCGCAGGACTTCTATCCGCAGCTGGGCGAGCGTCTGTTCGCCAGCACCGGTGTAGACCCCGAGGTGCATACCACCGGCCTGTACTGGCTGGACCTGGACGATGAAGCCGAGGCGCTGGCCTGGGCGGCCCGCGAGGGGCGCCCGTTGAGCGCAGTGGATGTGGCCCGCGCCTATGCGGCGGTGCCCGTGCTGGGGCCGGGTTTCGAGCGGGCCATCTACATGGCGGGTGTGGCGAACGTGCGCAACCCGCGCCTGGTCAAGTCGCTCAAGGCGGCATTGCAGGCCCTGCCGAACGTGACCCTTCGCGAGCATTGTGAAATCACCGGGTTCAGCCGCGAGGGCGAGCGTATTTGCGGCGTTGAAACCGTCGATGGCCCGATCCACGCCGATCAGGTGGTGCTTACGGCGGGGGCCTGGAGTGGCGACCTGCTGCGCCCGCTGGACCTGGAACTGCCGGTGGAGCCGGTGAAAGGGCAGATGATCCTGTTCAAGTGCGCGGAAGATTTCCTGCCGAGCATGGTGCTGGCCAAGGGGCGCTACGCGATCCCACGGCGTGACGGGCACATTCTGGTCGGCAGCACACTGGAGCATGCAGGCTATGACAAGACGCCCACCGAAGCGGCGCTGGCGAGCCTGAAGGCCTCGGCCATCGAATTGCTGCCGGCGCTGGCCGATGCCACGCCGGTCGGGCATTGGGCGGGGTTGCGGCCAGGCTCACCGGAAGGTGTGCCGTACATCGGCCAGGTGCCCGGGCATGAAGGCTTGTGGTTGAACTGCGGGCATTACCGCAACGGGCTGGTGCTGGCGCCGGCGTCCTGCCGGTTGTTCGCCGACCTGCTGCTGGGGCGTGCGCCGATCATCGACCCGGCGCCGTACGCGCCGGGGCCGCGCCTGCTGTAACAGCAGGCATGTGGAAGCCGGCCTGGCCGGCGAAGGGCCCTCAGCCCTGGCGGGTATCGTTGGGCCCCTGCTCCAGATGCGCCGGGCTGCAATACCACAGCTGGCCCCGGTGCAAGGCACGGTCGGTGGGCAGGTGCACGCCGCAATGGGCACAGCGCACCATCTTCAGCGGGTCATCGAGGGTAGGGCGAGTATCGGCAGCAGTGCCGGCCTTGAACTTGCGCCACAACCAGAACGCAGCAGCAATCAGGGCAATCCAGAGAATTAGGCGAACCATGGTGTCCAGCTTTGTCGAATGAAGAGCCCCCAGTTTAGGGCCTGGCAACAAAAAAGGGAGGCCATCAGGCCTCCCTTTTTCATTCACCGTATGGCGTGTCAGTCGAATACGCCAAAGGTCATGTAGCTGAACCACGAACGGTCTTCGTTGTTGCCTTCGGCTTCGTGGTTTTCTTCTTCGATCACGTCGCCATTTTCGTCCTTGGGCAGCAGTTCCTGTGGGATCGCGTCTTTGGCGTCCTGGTACTGCTTCTGCACGTCCTGGTTGGCGCGGGTCTGGCCTGGCGGCAGCGGTGGCGCGCTGGAGATCAGGCCCAGGGTGGCCTTGGATAGCCACGAGCGGTTGTCCGCCTCGTCCTGCTGAGGCACGAACTGGCCGTCTTTCAGGCTCGGGTGATCGGGGTAGTTGAGTTTCAGGGTTTCCAGGCTGGTGGCTGCCAGTTCGTCCAGGTGCAGACGCATGTAGGCTTCGGTCATCACCGCCAGGCCGTCACCGACCGATGGGGTTTCCTGGAAGTTTTCCACCACGTAGCGGCCACGGTTAGCGGCGGCCACATACGCCTGACGGGTCAGGTAGTAGTCGGCCACGTGGATCTCGTAGGAGGCCAGCAGGTTGCGCAGGTAGATCATGCGCTGCTTGGCGTCCGGCGCGTAGCGGCTGTTGGGGAAGCGGCTGGTGAGCTGGGCGAACTCGTTGTACGAGTCACGCGCTGCGCCCGGGTCACGCTTGGTCATGTCCAGCGGCAGGAAGCGCGCCAGCAGGCCGCGGTCCTGGTCGAACGAGGTCAGGCCCTTGAGGTAATAGGCGTAGTCGACGTTCGGATGCTGCGGATGCAGGCGGATAAAGCGCTCGGCCGCCGACTTGGCAGCCTCGGGCTCGGCGTTCTTGTAGTTCGCGTAGATCAGCTCCAGCTGCGCCTGGTCGGCATAGCGGCCGAACGGGTACCGCGACTCCAGGGCCTTGAGCTTGGAGGTGGCGCTGGTATAGCTGTGGTTGTCCAGGTCGGCCTGCGCCTGCTGGTACAGCTCGGTTTCGCTGAGGTTTTCGTCGACGACTTCCTTCGAAGAACAAGCAGCGGTGAGTCCGAGGATGGCGATCAGCAGCAGGTGTTTCACTTGCATGGCGGCTTGCGTCCCTATGACGGCTGCTGTCTTGGGCGAGGCCGTCCTGTTATGATGAGCACCCCGTTGGAACCCTCGGGGCAAAAGACGCCGTATTTAACCACAAGCGTGCAGCTGAAACCAAAGGCTGTGCCTCCGCCTGATTCGAGCATGTCCGAGAAAATTGAACTTCGCGCAGAGGTACCGTCCGAATTGGGCGGGCAACGCCTCGACCAAGTCGCCGCCCAACTGTTTGCCGAGCACTCGCGCTCGCGCCTTTCCGCCTGGATCAAAGAAGGCCTACTGACCGTCGATGGCAACGTCGTGCGTCCGCGCGACATCGTCCATGGCGGCGCTCTGCTGGCGCTTGACGCCGAGCAGGAAGCCCAGGGCGAGTGGGTGGCGCAGGACATCGAACTGGACATCGTCTACGAAGACGAGCACATCCTGGTCATCAACAAGCCGGCCGGGCTTGTGGTGCACCCGGCTGCCGGTCATGCCGACGGCACCCTGCTCAATGCCCTGCTGCACCACGTGCCGGACATCATCAACGTGCCGCGCGCCGGCATCGTGCACCGCCTCGACAAGGACACCACCGGTCTGATGGTGGTGGCCAAGACCATTCAGGCGCAGACCCAGCTGGTAGCCCAGTTGCAAAGTCGCAGCGTCAGCCGCATCTATGAATGCATCGTGATCGGCGTGGTTACCGCAGGCGGCAAGATCAACGCCCCGATCGGTCGTCATGGCCAGCAGCGCCAGCGCATGGCGGTGATGGAGGGCGGCAAGCAGGCCGTCAGCCACTACCGCGTGCTCGAACGCTTCCGCTCGCACACCCACGTGCGGGTCAAGCTGGAAACCGGGCGTACCCACCAGATCCGCGTGCACATGGCCCACGTCAACTTCCCGTTGGTCGGCGACCCGGTATACGGCGGGCGCTTCCGCATCCCGCCGGCGGCCAGCGTGACCATGGTCGACGCGCTCAAGACCTTCCCGCGCCAGGCCTTGCACGCACGCTTCCTGGAGCTGGATCACCCGGTGACCGGTGAGCGCATGGGCTGGGAGTCGTCCCTGCCGGACGACTTCGTATGGCTGCTGTCGCTGCTCAAGCAGGACCGCGAGGCCTTCGTCGGATGAGCCCGCTGACGCACCACCTGCTGACCCCCGACTGGCCTGCGCCAGCCTGGGTCAAGGCGTGCGTCACCACCCGGGGCGGCGGCGTGAGCCTGGCGCCCTACGATTCGTTGAACCTGGGCGACCACGTCGGTGACGCCCAGGCCGCAGTGGCCGAGAACCGTCGGCGCCTGACCGCGCAGTTCGGCATCCAGCCCGCCTGGCTCAAGCAGGTGCACGGCATCGATGTGGTCGAGGCCGACCCTGCGCTGGTTGCCGAAGCCGACGCCAGCTGCACCAGCACCCCCGGCATCGCCTGCACGTCCATGACCGCCGACTGCCTGCCGGTACTGTTCTGCGACCGCGCCGGCACCCGCGTGGGCGCTGCCCATGCCGGCTGGCGCGGGCTGGTGGGTGGTGTGCTGGAGGCCACGCTCGATGCGCTGGGCGTACCGGCCAGCGAGGTGCTGGTATGGCTGGGCCCGGCCATCGGGCCCCAGGCGTTCGAGGTGGGCGGCGAAGTGCGCGAGGCCTTCATGACCGTTCATCCGGAAAGTGCCAGCGCCTTTGTGGCGGGGGCGCAGCCCGGCAAGTTCATGGCCGACATCTATGCACTGGCGCGCATTCGCCTGGCGGCCCGTGGCATCACTGCCGTGTATGGCGGCGGCCTGTGCACCGTGAGCGACCCACGCTTCTATTCCTACCGTCGCAGCCCCGTTACCGGGCGCTTCGCTTCGCTGATCTGGCTGGCGCCTCGCTGACCTGGATCAAGCCCGCTACGCTTGAATCTTCCACAATCACCCTTATCTATAGGGGTATCTCAGGCAGGTTTTTCTTCATCAGGTGTGTCCATCGCTCCGGCCTGCCCATTAAAGGAAGGTAAGTTATGCGAATAGACCGTTTGACCAGCAAGCTGCAACTGGCGTTATCCGACTCCCAGTCCCTGGCGGTTGGCATGGATCACCCCGCGATCGAGCCTGCGCACCTGTTGCAGGCGCTGATCGACCAGCAGGGTGGTTCGATCAAGCCCCTGTTGATGCAGGTGGGCTTCGACGTCAACAGCCTGCGCAAGGAACTGGGCAAAGAACTCGACCAGTTGCCAAAAATCCAGAACCCTACCGGCGACGTCAACATGTCGCAGGACCTGGCACGCCTGCTCAACCAGGCCGACCGCCTGGCCCAGCAGAAGGGCGACCAGTTCATCTCCAGCGAGCTCGTGCTGCTGGCGGCCATGGACGAGAACAGCAAGCTCGGCAAGTTGCTGCTCGGCCAGGGCGTGAGCAAGAAGGCGCTTGAAAACGCCATCAGCAACCTGCGCGGCGGCGAAGCGGTGAACGACCCCAACGCCGAGGAATCGCGCCAGGCTCTGGACAAGTACACCGTCGACCTGACCAAGCGTGCCGAAGACGGCAAGCTCGACCCGGTGATCGGCCGTGACGACGAGATCCGTCGCACCATCCAGGTGCTGCAACGCCGTACCAAGAACAACCCGGTGCTCATCGGTGAGCCTGGCGTGGGTAAGACTGCCATCGCCGAAGGCCTGGCCCAGCGCATCATCAATGGCGAAGTGCCCGATGGTCTGAAGGGCAAGCGCCTGCTGTCGCTGGACATGGGCGCGCTGATTGCCGGCGCCAAGTTCCGCGGCGAGTTCGAAGAACGCCTCAAAGGCCTGCTCAACGAACTGTCCAAGCAGGAAGGCCAGATCATCCTGTTCATCGACGAGCTGCACACCATGGTCGGCGCCGGTAAAGGCGAAGGCTCGATGGATGCCGGCAACATGCTCAAGCCTGCGCTGGCGCGCGGCGAGCTGCACTGCGTCGGTGCCACCACGCTGAACGAGTACCGCCAGTACATCGAGAAGGATGCGGCGCTGGAGCGTCGGTTCCAGAAGGTATTGGTAGAGGAGCCGAGCGAGGAAGACACCATCGCCATCCTGCGTGGCCTCAAGGAGCGTTACGAGGTGCACCACAAGGTGGCGATCACCGACGGCGCGATCATTGCCGCGGCCAAGCTCAGCCATCGCTACATCACCGATCGTCAGTTGCCCGACAAGGCCATTGACCTGATCGACGAGGCGGCCAGCCGCATCCGCATGGAGATCGACTCCAAGCCCGAGGTGCTCGACCGTCTGGAGCGTCGCCTGATTCAACTGAAGGTGGAATCCCAGGCGCTGAAGAAGGAAGACGACGAGGCGGCCCTCAAGCGCCTCGAGAAGCTGACCGAGGAGATCGTGCGGCTGGAGCGTGAGTACTCCGACCTGGAAGAGATCTGGACCTCGGAAAAAGCCGAAGTGCAGGGCTCTGCGCAGATCCAGCAAAAGATCGAGCAGTCCCGTCAGGAGCTGGAAACCGCCCGCCGCAAGGGCGACCTGAGCCGCATGGCCGAGTTGCAGTACGGGGTGATCCCGGACCTGGAGCGCAGCCTGCAGATGGTCGACCAGCACGGCAAGGCCGAAAACCAGCTGCTGCGCAACAAGGTGACCGAGGAAGAGATCGCCGAGGTGGTGTCGAAGTGGACCGGTATCCCGGTATCCAAGATGCTCGAAGGCGAGCGCGAGAAGCTGCTGAAGATGGAAAGCCTCCTGCACCAGCGCGTGATCGGCCAGGAAGAGGCCGTGGTGGCCGTGGCCAACGCGGTGCGTCGTTCGCGGGCCGGGCTGTCCGACCCTAACCGGCCAAGTGGTTCGTTCCTGTTCCTGGGCCCTACCGGTGTGGGTAAAACCGAGCTGTGCAAGGCGCTGGCCGAGTTTCTGTTCGACACCGAAGAGGCCATGGTGCGTATCGACATGTCCGAGTTCATGGAGAAGCATTCCGTGGCGCGGCTGATTGGTGCACCGCCAGGCTACGTGGGTTACGAAGAGGGCGGCTACCTGACCGAAGCCGTGCGGCGCAAACCCTATGCGGTAGTGCTGCTGGACGAGGTCGAGAAGGCCCACCCGGACGTGTTCAACGTGTTGCTGCAAGTGCTTGAAGACGGTCGCCTGACCGACAGTCATGGCCGTACCGTGGACTTTCGCAACACGGTGATCGTGATGACCTCCAACCTGGGGTCGGCACAGATCCAGGAACTGGTGGGTGATCGCGAGGCGCAGCGCGCTGCGGTGATGGACGCGGTGGGTTCGCATTTCCGCCCCGAGTTCGTCAACCGTATCGACGAAGTGGTGGTGTTCGAGCCTCTGGGTCGCGACCAGATCGCCGGTATCACCCAGATCCAGCTGTCGCGTCTGCGCAGCCGTCTGGCCGAACGCGAGCTGAGCCTGGAGCTGAGCCCCGAGGCCCTCGACAAGCTGATCGCGGTCGGTTACGACCCGGTGTATGGCGCACGGCCGCTGAAGCGGGCGATCCAGCGCTGGATCGAGAACCCGCTGGCGCAACTGATTCTGTCGGGTCAGTTCATGCCGGGCAGCAGCATCACCGCCAAGCTGGAGGGCGAAGAGATCGTCTTTGCCTGAGTTTTCGGCGGGTTACGCTAAGGCCTCGATTTTCGAGGCCTTTTTTCTTTGCATTTTGCTTCGAGTGCTTGTAAAGTGCGCCCCGCTGTATGTCACCCCGCAGGTTTCCGGCAGAAGTGGGAATCTGAAAAAAAGTTGCAAATCAGTGTGTTGAATGCAAATTAAGGGTTGACAAGGGTTTTGAAGATTGTAGAATAGCGCGCCTCAGAGACATGAACGCAGCGATGCACAAGGTCGAAGAGTTCGAAGCGGTAGCGATACAGTTTTCGAAATTGCAGCAAGTTGTACTTGAAATTGATAGTTCCGCGATAGCTCAGTCGGTAGAGCAAATGACTGTTAATCATTGGGTCCCAGGTTCGAGTCCTGGTCGCGGAGCCAAATTTCAAACCGGGGTATAGCGCAGTCCGGTAGCGCGCCTGCTTTGGGAGCAGGATGTCAGGAGTTCGAATCCCCTTACCCCGACCATATTTGGGTCGTTAGCTCAGTTGGTAGAGCAGTTGGCTTTTAACCAATTGGTCGTAGGTTCGAATCCTACACGACCCACCATTTTTGAATCCGGTTCGCTGGGTTTGAATCTTAAAAGGTTGGTACGCCATTAGCGTCCAGCCATTAAAAAAGGCACCTTAATCGGTGTCTTTTTTTTACCGGGGTATAGCGCAGTCCGGTAGCGCGCCTGCTTTGGGAGCAGGATGTCAGGAGTTCGAATCCCCTTACCCCGACCATCTTCAGAAAAAGGGCACCTTGCAAAAGGTGCCCTTTTTCGTTTGCGCGGGGTTTAGCGCGTGTGCAGCCAGCTGGCGGTACTGCCTATGCCCAGCACCTCCTGCAAGGGGCTGTAGTGCGCGCATCCGCGCCTCGTCGAAATACAACTCGCCCCGGGTCAACCGCACGCCAGTGGCCTGGCGCCCATCCGGCCCCGGCAGGGCGCCGGGGCGGACGGGGGTAGCCGTCAGTGCAGCTTGAGGCGGGGTTCGGTACCGCGGCCGATACGGCTGCCGAGCATCAGCATCAGCGTGCGGAAGGTGCCATACAGCGCCATCTGGTGCATGCGGTACAGCGACACATAGAACATCCGCGCCAGCCAGCCTTCGAGCATCACGCTGCCGGTGAGGTTGCCCATCAGGTTGCCCACTGCCGAGAAGCGCGACAGCGAGACCAGCGAGCCGTAGTCGCGGTACGCGTAGGTGGGCAACGCCTTGCCTTCCAGGCGCGCCTTGAGCCCTTTGGCCAGCAGCGAGGCCTGCTGGTGGGCGGCCTGGGCGCGCGGCGGCACATTGCGGTCGCTGCCCGGCTGCGGGCAGGCGGCGCAGTCGCCGAACGCGAAGATGTCATCGTCCAGGGTGGTCTGCAGGGTAGGGCGCACCACCAACTGGTTGATGCGGTTGGTTTCCAGCCCGTCGATGTCCTTGAGGAACGCCGGTGCGCGGATACCGGCCGCCCACACCTTAAGGCTGGCGTGGATCACCTCGCCGTTGGCGGTCTTGAGCGAGTCTGCGGTGACCTCGCTCACCGACGCGTTGGTCAGCACCGTCACGCCGAGTTTCTCCAGGGTTTTGTGCACCGGCACGCTGATGCGCTCGGGCAGCGCCGGCAACACCCGTGGGCCGGCCTCGATCAGGGTGATCTGCATGTCCTTGGGCTGGATGCGGTCCAGGCCATAGGCTGCCAGTTCGTGGGCGGCATGGTGCAGCTCGGCCGCCAGCTCCACGCCGGTGGCACCGGCACCCACGATCGCCACGCTGATCTTCTCGCTGGCAAGGTCGCCGGCGTGGGCGCGCAGGTAGTGGTTGAGCAACTGCTGGTGGAAGCGCTCGGCCTGCTTGCGGGTGTCGAGGAACAGGCAATGCTGCGCCGCACCCAGGGTGCCGAAGTCGTTGGTGTTGCTGCCTACCGCGATCACCAGCGTGTCATACGCCAGGGTGCGCGCCGGCAGCAGCTCGCGGCCATCCTCGTCGAGGGTGGCGGCCAGCTGGATCTGCTTGCTCGAACGCTCCAGGCCGCTCATGCGCCCCAGCTGGAACTGGAAGTGGTTCCACTTGGCCTGGGCCACGTAGTTGAGCTCGTCTTCGGAGGAATTGAGCGAACCAGCCGCCACTTCGTGCAGCAGCGGCTTCCAGATGTGGGTCAGGTTGGCGTCGACCAGGGTAATCGCGGCAGTGCCGCGCTTGCCCAGGGTCTTACCCAGGCGGGTCGCCAGTTCCAGGCCGCCGGCGCCGCCGCCGACAATCACGATACGGTGAGTCATGGGGATATCTCATAAGGTTTGCGGAATTTTGGGTTGGGTCCTGAGTGGCCGGCCGCGCAGGGCGGGCGGTTTGGGCGAGCGCAAGGCAGCTCATAGCACCAGGTGGCTCAGGAGGCGGCTCAACAGGCCAAGGCTGATCGTCACGCCCACCACCAGAGCAAGGAGCAGCCATGGCCTGAAAGGCTTGCGCTCGACTTGGTGTTGGGGGGCACGCAGGTATTCATCGACTCGTCGCTGGTCTTCGGGGTTCAGGCGGCTGGTCATGGAGGCCTCGTCAGGTAGACGCATGTGACTGTGGGAACGCTACAGTGTTCACTGTAGTCCGTCGCCAAAGGCTTACCTGGGGGATCGAAGCGCTCGTGACAGCGAATGATTGCGCTTTGTATCACCCGCGCCGCATTTATGCCATCCCGCTTTGGCAGGGGGCGGCGATCACAGGCTGATCCCCACGTCGAAGACGATGCTGCGCCCCAGGTTGGCGCGCAGAAAATCCGGCGCATCGGGGTGGGCGAACAGCACCCGGGCGAAGGTCGGGCCCACCAGCGACAGCGAGCGCCAGCCCTGGCGCAGGTATTCTGTGGGCGGCGGGAAGTGGCTGTTGAGGTCGAGCACTTCGCGCTTGAGGCTGGCGAAGGCAATGATGTCCAGTTCGCCCAGGTCCAGGTTGCGTTCGCGGTAGTTGTGCGACTTCTTGCGCAGGGTGGGCGCCAGGCGCTGCAGCAGCTCCTGCGCACTGATGCGTCGCGGCCGGGCCTCGCGCCTTACCAGCTGCGCGAGGGAAAACGCGCTGCGCCGGCGCTGCAGTTCTTCGCGCCATTCGTCGTTGAGCCGGCGCCCTTCGTCGAGCACGAAGAACACCTCGAAGGCGGCATCGCGAAACAGCACATCCGGTGGTTCCTGACCGGCGGCGGTGAAGTCCTCGCTGCGGTAGGGGATGTTCAGGCCTTGCAGCAGGCGCTGGCATACCCAACGCTCGCGCTCCCATTTGCGGGCATTGGACAGGAACGCATTGGCTTGTTCGGCCTGAATGGTTAGCAGGCGCAGGTAGTCTGAGTCATCCATGGGCACAAGCTTAGCGCCCAAATCATGACAACGCTGCATTCCAGGCCCGGTGGATGGCGGCAACAGGCCGTGGAACGGTGTGTAGAATGAGCCATCGTCGGGCGCAATGCACACAAGGGGCAGACAGCCGTGATTGGCGCACAAGTGTTATCGGAACAAAGCCTGCTGCTGGGCTGGCTGTGCTACGTGCCGCTGCTGCTGTGGGCGGTGTGGCGCGCGCCGTGGGTCGAGCTGTTCACCGACCGGCGGCGTCAGCACCTGCTGTTCGGCACCATCTTCGCGCTGTTCGCGTTGTGGCTGGTACGCCGCGACTTCGACACCGGCGTGTCGTACCACTTCATCGGCATGACCGCCGTGACCCTGCTGCTGGACTGGCCGCTGGCAATCGTCGGTGGCCTGGTGGCGCAGGTGGGGCTGGTGGCGCTGGGGCGTCAGGACCTGGCGGCGATGGGCGTCAACGGCCTGCTGCTGATTGGCCTGCCGGTGCTGGTGACGGAGGGGGTGGCCATACTGGTGGAGCGCGCACAGCCTAAAAACCTGTTCGTGTACATCTTCTGTTCGGGTTTTTTCGCCGCCGCGCTGGCGACCTTGCTGTGCCTGCTGGCCAGCCTTGGCTGGCTGTGGCTGGATGGTATCTTCGTGATGCCCGAATGGCTGTCGGACTTCATCGGCTACCTGTGGCTGATCATCTTCCCCGAGGCCTTCATCAACGGCATGGTAATCAGTGCGCTGGTGGTGTTCTGCCCCGAGTGGCTGGAAACCTTCAACCGGACCCGCTACCTGCAGGCCCCGTGGAAGGACGACGAACCGCGCGGCTAGTGTTCGCGCGGGTTGAAGTCGCCGGAGAACAGCTCGTCTTCGGCATCCGGTGCCACCGGAATCTTGTGCTCTTCAGCGGCCCAGGCACCCAGGTCGATCAGCTTGCAGCGGTCGGAGCAGAACGGCCGGTAGGTATTTGTGGCACTCCATTCAACAGGGGCGCCACAGGTCGGGCAGTCTACGGTCAGGGGTTGGCTCATGCTTGGCCTCCACGCAAAGTCAGGTAAAAGTGATGCAGGCGGTCGACCTCCGAATGCAGCCAGGCCAAGTCGCGGTCGTTGACGATCACGTCGTGGGCATGGCGCAGGCGCTCTTCGCGGCTGGTCTGCGCCTTGAGAATGGCCTGCACCTGTTCGGGGCTGGTCTGGTCGCGCTGCAGTGTACGTTCGATCTGCAAGGCCTGCGGCGCGTCGATCACCAGCAGGCGCTGGGTGCGCTGATACTGGCCCGACTCGATCATCAGCGGTGAAACGAACACCGCATAGGGCGACTCGGCCTTGGCCAGGTAGCTGAAGATCTCCTGGCCGATCAGCGGGTGCAGCAGGGCTTCCACCCAGCGGCGTTGCGCCGGGTCGCTGAAGATCAGCTGGCGCAGGGCGGCGCGGTCCAGTTGCCCGTCGCTTTGCAGCACCCCGGGGCCAAAATGCTCCACCAGGCTGGCCAGCGCCGGGCGCCCGGGCTCGACCACCCAGCGTGCGGCCTGGTCGGCATCCACCAGGTGTACGCCCAGCTCGATGAAGCGTTGCGCCGCGGCGCTCTTGCCACTGCCGATGCCACCGGTGAGGCCGAGAATCCAGGGTGTGAAGGCGGGTGTGGTCATTGCAGTCCGGCAAATTGCAGATAGGAAGTGGTCATTTGACCACCCCAGAGCAGCGCGATCCAGCCCGCAATGGCCAGATAGGGCCCAAACGGAATCGGCGTGCTCGCCTGCTGGTTGCGCAGGCGCAGCAGTATCAGGCCCAGCAGCGCGCCCACCAACGAGGCCAGCAGCAGCGTCAGCGGCAGGATCTGCCAGCCGCCCCAGGCGCCGAGCATGGCCAGCAGCTTGAAATCGCCATAGCCCATGCCCTCCTTGCCGGTGACCAGCTTGAACAGCCAGTACACCGTCCACAGGCTCAGGTAACCGGCCACGGCGCCCCACAGCGCCTGGTCCAGCGGCACGAACACCTCGAAGGCATTGAGTATCAGGCCCAGCCACAGCAGCGGCAGCACCAGCACATCGGGCAGCAACTGGTGCTCGATATCGATCAGGCTCATCGCCAGCAGGCCCCAGCTCAACAGCATGAACGCCGCCGCGCTGGCGCTGAAGCCGAAATGCCAGGCCGCGAACAGGCCAAGCCCTGCGCAGGCCAGCTCCACCAGCGGGTAGCGCGGGCTGATCGGTGCCTTGCAGGCCGAACAGCGCCCGCGCAGGCACAGGTAGCTCAGCACCGGTATGTTCTCCCATGCGCGGATGCGGTGCTGGCAGTGCGGGCAGTGGGAGTGGGGCAGCATCAGGTCGAAACGTGGCTCGGCCGGGTTGGGCAGCTCCAGCACTTCGCGGGCCTCGCAGCGCCATTGGCGTTCCAGCATCATCGGCAGGCGATGCACCAGCACATTGATGAAGCTGCCCACAATCAGGCCAAGCAACAGGGCGACGCATTGGTAGGCCAGCGGCTGGCGGGCCAGGGTTTCGAACAGGTCCATAGTCAGATCACATCGCCCAGCTGGAAGATCGGCAGGTACATGGCGACCACCAGGCTGCCCACCACCAGCCCGAGAATCAGCACGATCATCGGCTCCAGCAGGCTGGCCAGGTTGTCGAGCCATTCGTCGACGGCCGTTTCGTGGTGGCTGGCGATCCGGTCGAGCATATCGTCGAGCGTGCCGGATGTCTCGCCAATGGCGCACATCTGTACCGCCAGGCACGGGAACAGCGGCTCGTTGCGCATCGCCGCGCTCATCGACAGGCCGTTGCCGATGGCCTGGCGCAGCCGCAGAACGGCTTGCTCGTACAGCGTATTGCCGCACGCGGCGGCCACCGGCCCCAGGGCTTCGGTGAGCGGTACGCCGGCACTGAACGAAGTGGCCAGGGTACGCGCAAAACGAGCCAGCGCCGCATGCTGCATCACCGGCCCCAGAACCGGCATGCGCAGCCCCTGGCGCAACACCCATAAACGCACCGCCTGCTGACGCTCGAAGGCGCGGCGCAGGGCAAATCCCGTGGCCAGCATTACCCCAAGCACCCACAGCAGATACTGCCCCAGCCAGTCGGCCAGGTTGATGACACCCTGGGTGAAGGCCGGCAACGGCGCGCCGAAGCCTGCGAACATGGCTTGAAACTGCGGCACCACCTTGAGCAACAGCAGCGCCGCCACCCCCAACCCCACCAGCAGCACCAGCGCGGGGTAGGCCATGGCCTTTTTCAGCCGGGCCCGCAGCGCCTGGCGTTTCTCCTGCAGCGTTGCCAGCTGGTCGAGCAGGCTGTCCAGGCAGCCGGTTTGCTCACCCACGGCCACCAGGTTGCAATACAGGCTGTCGAACTGGCGCGGGTGCCTGCGCAGCGCATCGGCCAGGCCGCAGCCGGCGGCGATATCGTTTTTGAGGGTGCCCAGCAGGCTGCGCAGCGCTGGGTTGTTGGCGCCTTCGGCGATCATGCCCAGCCCTTGCAGCAGCGGCACGCCGGCCTTGAACAACGTTGCCAGCTGGCGGCTGAAGCGGGTGATGTCCTGGGCGCCGAGCGAAGCGGGCATTTGCAGGGTAAATCGGCGTGCCGGGCTCACCTGGGTAGGGCGTATGCCGCGACCGCGCAGCAGCGCCTTCACCAGCGCACTGTTCTGCCCGCTGCTGTGCCCGCTCACGTGGGTGCCGGAGCGGTCGATGCCTTGCCAGGCATAGGTTTTTGTCTTGTGGTTCATCGCTACCTCCATGCAGCGGTGGACAGTCACAAACCCTGTAACAGCTTCAGGGTGATAGGCTCGGGCAATCCCGCCCGGTGGCCACTAGAGTAGTCGAGCGCGGTGCTGGGTTAAGTACCCGCAGGGTGACAAAAGGTGTCTGTTCGGGCCTACTGGCGCGCTGGTCTGCGGCGGTGTCCGTGGCGGGATTTGTGAGTTTTTGCGAGGGGAGTGCCCATGAAGGGACAGCGCGGTATTACATTGATCGAGTTGATGATCGTGGTGGCGATCATCGGCATTCTGGCGACCATTGCCATGCCCATGTACACCAACCACCAGGCGCGGGCCAAGGCCACGGCGGCGCTGGCCGAGGTGTCGGCATTGAAGACCGCCTTCGAAGTGCAGATCAACCAGGGCAAGGACGTGGCCGATGTCGTCGCCCTTGGCGGCCAGCCGACCACGGCCAACTGCACCTTGAGTGCGCAGGGCGTGGCGGCGACCGGTGTGGGCACCCTTGCCTGCGTGCTGGTGGATGCGCCGGCGCCGGTGGCGGGCAAGCACCTGACCTGGGCCCGTTCGGCCACGGGGTGGACGTGCAGCACCGATATCGAGGCCGACCTGGCCCCGGCCGGGTGCACCGCGGTGCAGGCGAGTGGTGGGCAATAGCTGTTGATAAACAGTGATTTGCGAAAGCGTGGCGGCAATGGTAGCGTTGTCGCCACGCCGGTGTAGCTCAGTCGGTAGAGCAGCGCACTCGTAACGCGAAGGTCGCAGGTTCGATTCCTGTCTCCGGCACCAGTTCAGGTTCCAGCGAAGGCTACCAAAATCTTTGGAACCCCCGTAAAACCCGCCTTCTGGCGGGTTTTTTCGTTATGGCGTTCCGTCGGAATCCGACAGCTGCCAGCCTATTTAGGGGTAACGTTTGGGATAAAGTCGATTCGATAAAGGGGTTTACCCTTATGGCTCGTACTACTGCTCCCCTGACTGACAGCGCATGCCGCTCGGCAAAACCTACAGACCGCCCCTACAAGCTTTTCGACGGCGACGGTCTTTACCTCCTCGTTTACCCCAATGGCCGCAAAGGCTGGCGCTTCCGGTATGTGAAACCGGATGGGCGAGAGGGGCTGACCTCGTTTGGCAACTATCCTGTCATCGGTCTCGCAGATGCTCGGCAGAAGCGTCTGGAGACTAAGCGGATGCTGGCTGAAGGCATTGACCCGATTGCGTTCAAGCAGCAGGCCAAGGCCGAGGCGGTTGTCAGAGGGCACACCTTTGAGCGCGTTGCCTTGGACTGGCATAAGGAAATGTCCGTGAAGTGGGCGCCTGGCCATTCGAGGACTGTGCTGAGTCGTTTGAAGACTCACGTATTCCCGCTGCTAGGCGCACGGGCCATCGTTGATCTGGATACTTTCGACCTCATGCAGCCGCTTGAGGCGATCAAGAAACGCGGCACGATCGATGTGGCTTTGAGGGTACAAAACTACCTGCAAAGCATCATGCGTGAGGCGAAGCGGCTGCGGCTGATCACGGTGAACCCTGCATATGACCTTGAGGGCTTCATCAGCGCGCCACGGGTTACGCATCGGCCTGCACTCCCGCTCTCTCGTTTGCCTGAGTTGATGGACCGCATCGAGAACTACAAGGGACGTACGCTCACTCGGCTGACCGTCATGCTGTCCCTGCATGTGTTTGTCCGGTCCAGCGAATTGCGCTTCGCACGTTGGAGTGAGTTCGACCTGAAGCGAGGTATATGGGAGATACCTGACACGCGGCCCGCGTTGGACGGCGTCCCGTATTCGACTAGAGGAACGAAGATGGCGGGCGACATCCATCTGGTCCCGCTGTCGCCGCAAGCGGTGGCGTTGCTCGAACAGATTCATGCGATCACGGGGTACTTCGATTTGGTGTTTACCAGTGACGCTCGCTCGTGGAAGCCAATGTCCGAGAACACGGTCAACAGTGCTCTGCGGAACATGGGCTATGACACAAAGACCGAAATCTGCGGGCATGGCTTCCGGTCCATGGCGTGCAGTGCCTTGGTCGAATCCGGGCTGTGGTCAGAGACGGCTATCGAGCGGCAGATGAGCCACAGGGAGCGCAACAATGTTCGGGCGGCGTATATCCACAAGGCCGAGTTCTTGGAGGAGCGGCGATTGATCATGAGTTGGTGGAGCCGTTACCTCGAAGCGAACCGGCAGGAGCATATTTCGCCACATGAGTTCGCGAGTCAGACCGGGACAAACGTCTCTAGCCTTAGAGCAAGGCGTGGCGCAGTCGAGTGAGCGCACGGCTTTGAAATTTCGGTGATTCGCTTTCCATGCGGCGCCATCCAAGCAGGGCTGCAAAGCCGCCCTGCTTGGATGGCGCCAAACGCCCATGGAATAGCTTACAACCCTTCGAAATCACTAGCGTTGAGAGCTTTCTGAGGGGTGTAACCCAGGCCGATGAGCTCATTTTTGATTTGCGCCAGCTCAGCGTTCAACCGATGAATTTGGACCTCATAATGCACTTCCTTGATCCATTGCCCCATCTGCTGCGGGCTGATTCGCATCAGGGTTGCAATAGCGGACTTCGTATACTTGAACTCAGTGTGCAGCACGTACGCCATCTTCTTTTCTTTGGCGCGGTGGAGGTGATCGATCATGGCTTTGAATCTCGCTGGTGGAATGGGTTAGCGGTTATCTCGGCCGCGAATCATCTTCTGGCTGGAGATAGGCGCTACCGTACATACATAAATTATATTTGTAAATTACATATGAGAATTTATTTTGATAGCGTAGCTTTTGAGTAAGCCGAACCCGTACCAGGGTCGAGGCTTTCTTTGTAGCAGGGGGGGGCGTTTTCGTTACCCGTTAAAAAATGTCCTGACTCTGATGCGGGGCTGGTGCATTTGACGGTACAGCTACCTGGTCAGCTTACGCTTGCCCGTGAGCTGCACGTGGTCAAGGGGGGGACGCTGGTTCGCGCAGCGCTTAGCAAGGCGTGGGTCAGTCGAGTGAGTGTATGCCTTTGAGATTTCGGTGATCCGCTTTCCACGCAGGTCCATCCAAACAGGGCTGCAAAGCCGCCCTGTTTGGATGGACCTTACCTAAAAAGATCAAAAGCACCACATCGGCCACTGGTTGCCTCGGTGTTCCGCACACGCCCAGTACCATTTTCAATCGCAAAACCATGCGGGGCACATCGCTTGACCCTCTCGTATTGCGAGCGTAGAAAAGACAGTGCAAAGGCTGTCGTTGACAGCACCCCAGGTGACCCGAGCCTTCAAGGTCACGCCGCTCCTGCGGTGGTTTTTCCCCCCAAATAGCGATTCGCGTCCGGCAGCTCGCCCGGTCACCTCCCCGGTGATGGATGCCAACTTCAGATCATGGCCCTCGTGTGCCAGACAACACTTTCTATTTCGCTGCTCTGCAGCAATCTATCCGCTTGGCCGAATCTTGCGTCAACCTGCGCCCGTCTCTTTCTCCTGGAAAGAGACGGGCGCTTCTAACACTGCTGCAGCCCTCATCGCACTTGGCTTTGCGGCAACTCCACTCGTGACAATCGGCGTGACAAACGCCGATGTCACCAGCAACAGCTGTGCAGATGATGGTGCCGCAGACCAAGGAATGGACTGCACCTGACTGACAGTCAGGCATGCCCCGGTCATCGCATTACTGCGTTCACCCAGCTCAGGGTTTTCAGGCGCCGGTCTCGTCAGCCTGTGCAGCCTCCACCCGCCCACCGGTTACGGTGTTCAGGAGGCCAGATCATGAGATGCCCTTGCTCCCGGTCGTAAGGAGCCGCCCGTCCCTCGAAGAGGACATTCCCCACAGCTCGCAGGGGCCTTGATCCCTGATAACACTCAGCATTCTTGGCGGGATGACGTGGGGCGAGGACTGGAGAGCAGAAGATGGCTACGACGCAGCCACTCGCAGAATGAAGATTGCGTTCAAGCAAGGTCGCAGCTATGACTTTTGCGGTGTGCCACCTGAGGTGCATCAAGGGTTGATGAAAGCCGCATCCGTGGGAGCTCATTTTGATCGGGTCATTCGCGACCGCTATCAGTGCTGACTGTACTCCCCACTGAGAAGACCAGCTTTAGATCGATAGCTGCTGGTATTGGATGACTGCTTTCGACCCACAGCACCCGCTCGCTCGGACACTCCACAAGAGGCTGGGAATGAGCACGCTTGGCCGCGAGGACCCGCTTGTATGGAAACGTCCTTAGACGCTATGAACGCCCACGCCGAACGAGCCGTCCACAGAATATGAACGGCACCTTGAGAGCAGAATACGCTTCCACCTCGACTGATGGATACGCGGAATAAAGTCACCCTATCGGTATGGTGTGCTGAGACAAGAATTGATCAGGAGAGATTTTGAACTCCGTCATAATTGCAGCGACGTTTAACGGGGTAACAAAAAGATTGCCCTGCTCTGAAAGCCTCATACACGCGTGCTTAAGCCCTTGGGCAAGGGCCTTGCAGCCTGACTCAAGCAATACTCGAGTATTGGCCGGATAGTGAGCGTCTCGGTCCGCTTGTGAAACTTTCGCCACGGTGATCGGCGTTATTCGATCAGCGAAAACGGGATAGCATTCTTTCGCCCACTGAATGCTGTCGTGTAGCTGGCCGCTATCCCCCTTATGCAACGTTTTCTGATTTTCGCTTTTCACCTCAATCACGAACAGATGATTCCCCCAAAACCAGATCACATCCGGACCGATTGAAAAATCGATCTCGGGGCGCGTCGAGTCTGCGCCCAAGGCAATCCCCAGTTCCATTACCGACTTTTCAACTACACGAAACTTTTGGTTGAAATCAAGGGAGCCGCTAATCTTCGTTGCCTCTATTACCGCCGCATTTAGCGTTGAGAAAGCTTTGATCCAATGGCAGAACCGTTCAGCAGCAGAAACTGCTTCAACAGAAACTGGCTTTCTCGGGGTGGAGGGCGGTAATGCGGTGGACTTACAATACTGCCGAGCAGCCTGTTGAATCTTCATAGATTCTGCAGGGTCTATGGCATAAGCAATTCGGGCCACTCGTTGAAGATACAAGCCAAGCTCTTCTCCCTCCACCCCTGAATTATTCAGTGCCGTTCTGATGTTAGGAATCGCCTCCATCCCCCTGTTTGAGGAAGCGAGTCGGTATGCTTCCCGTTCTGCACTAGCTAGCTGAATCCGTTTTTCCGATGGTTCAGCCACCACCTTAGTTCCTGTACGAATTCGCGAATTATAGAAACTCTTCCATCCTGGATCGCGTCCGAGACATTGCTGGATCACTTGCGTAAACGCCGATTTTGCATCCCCACCAGCGCTTTTCATCAGTTCCGCCAACTCGACAGAGAGATCGATCTGGGCTCGAGTTTCCTGGGTTACTGCAGCTAAGACTTCTGACCGACCGATGTAGGTCGCCATGTCCTGGCCCACCAATAAAACCACCGCGTAATCAGCGTGAGATCTCACTGCGCGCCCCATACCCTGCTCAATGCGATATACGGTTTTGTTGCGTACGCCGCCCGGGCTGAAGATGAGCTGCGCATCATTCTTGTCGATCAGGCTTTCGCCGTACGGAACGCTATCGATCACCAAGATCCTGCAGGCATCATCTGCCAAATCGACACCGTCATAGCGTTGAGCGAACACCGCAAATTTGAGGCTTGAACTGGGATCCTTAAGCCTTTTTACGGCAGTGCTTACTTGATCACCAGCAAAGAACTGTGCGCCATACTTTTCCCACTCTCTACCGCTGACCTCGCTTGAAGTGAGCACAACGACGTTGTGCTTAAGGGACAGCGATTGGCATAGCGTCATCAGGTAGTCCCTGTCCATCTCGGGACTGATCAAGGCGGGCGCTAAGATCATCCGCTCTCCTAAACCCTGATCTGAAGGGGGACAAATCGCTGTAAGCGCTGCCGAGGGCATAACGCCGAGCTCTCTTACCAGCAGAGAGTCGTCTGCTAATGTCGCAGACATGAAGAGTCGATGTGATGCGTTTGCAAAAGCGCGCAGTTGATCGACAGGAAGAATTTCAGGTGAAATCTCCGCATGGGAACCTGAAAGGACACATCGGCAAAACGGGAGCAAATTTTCGAGAAACGGCCAAACAAATCGAAACCTGTCTTCAGAGGCATAGCTGTGTAGTGCTGGCCGGATTTCATCGCACAGTTCCGACCATATCCAATGAGGAACCTCTAACAAGGCTTGTGGGTCTGCAGCCTCAACATCTGACCATTTGGTGGAATGGTATGACTTGCATTGAGACTTGAGTATTTCTTTGAGAGCAATGAAAGGTTCGCCATGAAGTTGGAGGGTGAGCTGCTTTCTGACGATCTCGGATCCTGCATGGGCGTCATCTAAAACGATGGCTTCGGGTACAAGGTTAACGTCTTGACGTTGAAACGTACTTTTGGCGTTGAACAGTTTTTCATAGGTACAGACGAGTACCGCATCCCCTCTCACACACGCGGGGTGAGGAAAGGGTTCCCCGGATGGATAGTGATGAGCATCGATGCCAAGCTTTGAGGCCTCACTCAGCACCTGTTCAACGAGCTGAAGTGTCGGACACAAGTAAACCCCAGGGCGACGGGTCTTCCGCATATGCCCGACCAGATACAGCAGCCCCACACCAGTTTTACCTGCACCCGTACTGATTTTAAGGACAAGATCTTTTTCTGAGTGCCTGGCGGTGAGGGACAGCATTGCCTCTTTTTGAGTGGTGCGTGGCTCGGTGTGAGTGCTTTTGACGTCCAGAGAAGCATACAGTTTCAAGAGGTCAAAATCGGGAGATTCTTTAGCTTTCCCAGCCAAACTGGCGAAGTCAATCATTGTCAGTCCTTTGAACCATTATCTATGGCAGGCAGCGTTCACCGACGGTGGACGTCATGGAGTTCTAACCTAGTCATATGCTGGAGACTTTTCAAGGACAGCGTTCTCGATCGCATACTCCCTTATGCTTTCTCTTACGAGAGCGTTCGGCGGGCGCTTTCGCGAGGTCGGTTTGTAGTGGTCAACTAACCCCGGACACTGCGTTAAGTTTTTCTTCAACCACGGCGGGCGCTAGTCCGCCGTTGAATTGGTGTGGCCGTTGCCAGTTGTAGCGCTGCATCAAAAACCGACCAATATCCTGCTGTGCCAGGGAAGCACTCATGTATCCCACTGTTGGCACCCATTCTGTTTGAACCGATAACGCCACGGCCGCTGACGGAAGCTTCGGCTGCCGTATTGGCTGCCTTGGTCGCTGTGAAACAGCACGCTCTGTGGCCGACCACGCTGTTCATAGGCCATGTCCAATGCCTTGATCACCAGGTCGGCATCGGGCTTCGCTGAAAATGCCCAGCCCACCACGCGGCGGGCGAATAGATCGATGACGGCAGCCAAATAGTGCCAGCAACCTTGAGCCCAGACATAGGTGATGTCACCGCACCAAACTTCGTTTGGTGCCGATACGGTGAACGCTCGATCCAGCACGTTCGGAATATCTGGTCGCTCGACCGTTGCTTTTTTGTAGGCATGTGAACCGGGTTGCTTACTGATTAGCTTCATTTCGCTCATCAGCTTACGCGCCTTGACGCGCCCAATTTTTATGCCGTCCTCGCGCATCATAAACATGATGCTTCGGCTGCCCGCCGCGCTGCGGCTTTGGGTGAACAGTTCGTTCACTCGGCTGCGTAAAACCAGCCGCTCAACGTCGGGAATTCGACGTTTTCGGCAGTGCGCGTAGTAGCAAGATCGGGTGACTTCAAATACCGAGCACAACAGATCAACAGGCTCTTCAGAGCGGAGCTGATTGATTAACGCGAACGCTCGTGTTCCTCGGCCATCGAGAGCGCGGTGGCCTTTTTTAGGATCGATTTTTCCCGTTCCAGCCGATTGATTCGGGCTTCTAATTCCTGGATTTTTTGCTGCTCGGGCGTCAGCGCCTTGCTGGTCGGAGTGCCACCGCCTCGCTCTTGCTGGAGCTGGTTGACCCATCGACGCAGGGCCGACTCCAGCAAGCCGAGCGAACGGGCTGCTTCGATGTGGCTGTAGCCTTGGTCGAGCACCAGGCTGGCAGCTTCGCGTTTGAACTCGGGCGTAAAGGTACGACGTTGCTTGGTCATCAGACACCTCTCTATGGCGAGCATTCTCGCCTAAATGGGTGTCCGGAATCATTAGACCACTACACTTCAGCGTCTTCCATCATCTCGCCAAGGCATTTCACGGGGGAAATAGGCTGAGAATAATTTTAGAGATAGAGACTTCTATCCTGAAGAATAATACTGATTTAATTCATATGGTTGAGAATTGATACGACTCCTGTCTCCGCACCAAAGACCAGTTTCCAGAAGTCTATGATTGTCTACGAAACGTCCTGAAAAGCCCGCCTAGTGCAGGCTTTGTTGTTTCTGCCTGTCTCGTTTTGTCTCTTTAATGCTGGAGTTCGGAAAGTAAATTGGCCGCAAGAAGACGCCATACATCTAGGTTGTAGGAAATCAATTTTTTGATCCTCCTTCCTTCAAAACTCTAGGAAATTTCCGCCCGCCTCAGCGCTTGCGAATCGATCCCACGAGGCATAAATTCCTCCAGTCGCAGAAAAATCTGCGATCAGGTGTAGGAACCTGCTGGTAAACTTGGCGCATGCACTAGGCGCCCCCATCACAACGGCTGGCGTTTTTTTCGCTCGCTGCGATGTGTTATGGCGGCTGTGTGTGGGCAGGCTTCGGCCTGGCCGGGTTCCAAGTTTCCCGGTATTCCTACCCCATGCACAGCTGCCACCCAATCCCGTAGGAAGGATCGTGGTAGCTCCAAAATCAAACTTGGAGTCTCATGCATGCCTATCCGCATTCTGAGCAGGATCCTCGCATCCGCTCTCCGCCTTGGTACGCCGGCGGCGTATTCCACGCACCATTTCTACTCCATCTTCACGCAAGCCACTTACAAGTCACAGGGCGGAAATCCTCATGATTGACCTTGAGCGCCTGTCTATCCTCCAGCGCTACGCCTGGACCCTCGAATTGCTCGGTGAAGCGCTCGTTCAACATGACGAAGTGCTGGAGTGTGAGCACAACCCGCAACTGAGCTTCCGCAACACAGCAGGTATTCATCAGGCCATCCGGATCATCAGCCGGCTTGCCAGTGAGCAGTGTGGCAAGTTGCTTGAACTTGAAGATCCAATTTCGGGTGAGGGCGGCTGAGAACAGTTTGGTTGAACGCCATTGAATATGCCGCGCGCACAGATTAGGCGCGGCTTATCAAAGTCCTATCAATCGAACCTTTGATCAATTCCCAAAAGCACACTTCTAAAGACTCGCATCAACCAACAGCTCCGAAGGCTTGCACCCCACCGCAACTGCTATCCGCAAGATGTTGAGGAACGTGACGTTCCTTTCCCCTCGCTCGATTTTCCCCATATGCGAACGGTCCACGCCTGCCGCGTCGGCCAGCGCTTCCTGGGACAACGCAAGCGCCAGGCGTCGAGCCCGGATCGCTGCGCCGAGCTTTTTCAGACTGCCATCGGTATCGAGGGTTGCGGAGATTCTTGCCATGGAAAGAATCGTCCCGTTATGATGCCTATATGACCACGGTATTTACGACCCATCCGCGCATTGCCTGATGGCCTATACCGAGCTTCTTCCCCCTCCCTATCCCGCAAGCTGTGAAGCAGGTATCCCCATGACCGACCAAGAACGCTTGTCCACCATCCAACGCTACGCCTGGACCCTCGAACTACTCGGTGAAGCGCTCGTCCAGCATGACGAGGTGCTGGAGTGCGAGCACAACCCGCAGCTGAGCTTTCGCAACACGGCGGGTATTCATCAGGCCATCCGGATCATCAGCCAGTTGGCCAGTGAGCAGTGTGGAAAGTTGCTCAAGCCTGACGACTGATTACTGAGCGCAGACTGGCTCCATTGGCCATGAATTTAAATAGAACCGCTCTATATCGCCATGCCCATCAAACCGCAGTTTCCCAACGTTAATACACGAAGTAAAAATAACAATTATCATTGACTAATGGCCATTTGACACTATTTAAAGCTGTGCCTATAAACCCTTGCGGTCTTTTTTTGTTAAACAAAAACTGTTTAGGGGAAAGCGGCATGGATCAGGATTTTCACTTCTACGGTACTTACCACTCAGCACTGTGCGGCGGCTTCAACAAGGACGATGCAACCCTTATTGCCAAGGCAGCCAACTTCATCGACTTCTTCAGCGAGAGCACCTATGCCTCTTACTGGAGCCTGGTCAGCGACACCCAAAAATCTGCCAAGTACAACGTCGTCGCCAAGATGGACAACCCTCGCTACACCTACCAGGGCGGGCTGCTGGGCACGATGGGGGAGCCTGAAGATGGCCTGTGGTGCTCGTACCACTTCATCCCCGGCAACTACAACGACCCGGCCGGCACGCCCAGCCGAGAAGAAACCCATGGCGCCGAAGTGGCCAACTACCTGCCCAAGTTCATCAAGCGCGACACCTTCGGCGGCGAGCAGATACTGAGAAAGTACAACGCCAGCAAGGTGAAGGATCTGCAATACGGCAAGATGCTCAACCGGCCGCAAAGCGCACTCTCGCGCAGGCTTGTTCAAGATGCCGTGCTCTGCGCCACCGATGACGACCGGCTGGAGAAGATCATCAGCCTGGCCATCGGCGGGGCAGAGGTGCTGAAGGACAATCGCGCAGACGTGCTGCGCAGGTTCAGGCTGATCCTGCTGGGGGTCAGGGCGCATGTGATCGCCGACACCTGGGCCCACCAGGACCACTGCGGCCTCGACAACGTGATGAACACCTACTGGGATGCGGACTACGACCCGGACTCCTGGGAATGGTCCAAGATGGGCTACGGCCCACAGGCCATCTACTACATGGACGGCTCGTCGAAAAACTGGAACAGGAAAGTCCTGAAGTCATCCGACACTAAGGGCGTGCCGTTCGCGAACCCCAACTTCGAAGCGGCCCCCAGCGGTACCAGTTATCTGGGCCACGGCTGGCTCGGGCACTTCCCCGACTACAGTTTCGCCAAGTTCAGGTACAAGCCTTGCTGGTCCAACCCCAAGCAGATGGTCGAGCGCGATAACCCCAAGGAATATGAATCCGCCTGGCTCGAGTTGACCAGTTTGTTTTGCCAGGTAAAAACAGGCAGGAAGTTGCAGTTGGATGACCGCATCAAAGACGAAATGAGCAAAGCCCGCCAGGCCATCGAGGCCCCCTGCGACCTTACCAAGGGCACCTCGGGAAGAAAGAGTTCGGAGCTCGCCTGGAAGCGCATTCTTACCGAAAAGCCAAGTTCGGAAATCAATGTGGACCTGGAGCCCGATACCCATGCGGTTCTGGATGGCATGGTCCAGATCAGTACCGAGATCCATCGCTTCGGCACCAACTACGTGAATATCCAAAGCGATCTGTACCTGTTCCAGATTGCCGCCGACTATCACTTCCAGTTCGTGAAGCACTACGTCCAGACCAACGATATCTATCACTTCACAAGCTCGTGGTCGCGGCAGCGGAGTACGTTGTCGGACGCCATCGTGAACCTGTTCGAGTAGCGCCGGATAACGGCTATCAACCCCCCGGCGCGATGCCGGGGGGCTTGCCGTTCGGCACCGTCGCGCCATCCACCCCTTGCATTCGCCCAAGGGTCAGGAATATAGTTGACTGATTACTCAGTCTTCTTAAGCGAACCTCCCTCCATGGCACGTCCCCTCAGCCCCGAAAAACGTGAAGCCTTGCTGTTGTCGGCGATGCAGGCAGTCGCCGAGCTGGGCGTGATGGCCAGCACGTCGAGCATCGCGCGGCGCGCCGGGGTTGCCGACGGCACCTTGTTCACCTACTTCAGCAGCAAGGAGGTGCTGTTCCAGGAGCTCTACCTGCACCTCAAGCAAAGCCTGGTGACGGCCATGATGTCGGACTTCCCGGCCCAGGCCGACTACCGCCAGCGCATGGAGTACATCTTCAATCGCTATGTCAGCTGGGGCCTGAACAATGCCCTGGAGCGCGTGGTGCTGGCACGGCTGTCGGCGTCGGGGCAGGTAACCGCAGACACCCGCGCACTGGGCGCGCAGCCGTTCCAGGCCGTGTCCAGGACGATGGAGGGCGGGGTAGAGGACGGGGTTCTGATCGATGCCCCGATCAGCTTCATTTCTTCCGTGATCGAGAGTATCGCCACCACCACCATCGAACACATCGAGAAGTCCCCGGAGGAGGCCGACGGCCACCGCCAGCTGGGCTTCCATATGCTGTGGCGCGCCATTACGGCGTAAAAGCCTTGCCTTTTAACTGAGTGATTAATCACTCACAATTTGTAACAGGAGTATCTTCATGGCTGTTCAAAAGTGGTTCATTACCGGTGCTTCGGGTGGCCTGGGCCTGGCCCTTACCGAAAAGGCGCTGGCCCAGGGGCATACCGTGGTCGCCGCAGTGCGTCGGGTCGAGGCGATGCAGGCGTTGCAACAGGCGTATCCAAAGCGCCTTCATGTGGAAGCGCTCGACGTGACCGACCGCGAACAGGTACGCGCCGTTGCTGCCCGCCATCCCGATGTGGAGGTGGTGGTCAACAACGCGGGCGGGGCGGTGATCGGTGCGATGGAAGAGATGACCGACGCCGAAGTCGAGCAGCAGATCGCGCTCAACCTGATGGCGCCGATACAGGTCACCCGCGCCTTCATGGCGGCGATGCGCGCACAGCAGCGCGGTACCTTCATCCATGTCAGCAGTGTCGGCGGCCGTACCGCCTACCCGGGCGGCTCGCTGTATCACGCGGCCAAGTACGGTCTGGAAGGCTTCGCCGAAGCGGTGGCGCAAGAGCTGGCCGAGTTCGGCATCAACACCCTGATCATCGAGCCAGGTTCGATCAAGACCGGCTTCGTGGCCAACATCCGCTGGACCGAGCAGCTCGACGCCTACAAGGGCAGTGCGGTCGGCAACCTGCGCGGGTGGATCGAACAGCATGGCGAAGACACCGCCTCGGGCGACCCGCTGAAAATGGCCGACGCCATCTACACCCTCAGCCAGCTGCACAAGCCGCCGCTGCGCACCGTGCTCGGCGGGGATGCCTATGCGGCGCTGGAGGCCGGCTATGCCCGCAGCCTGGCGGACATTCAGGCACAGAAGGCGCTTGCCGAGTCGGTGATGCTGGAAGGCAAGGCCGGCTTTCGGCCCGAGTGAGCAGCCCCTCTTTTACGTTGCCCATGCGCCGCGTCGGCGCTTTGAAAAGGTTGAATGATCATGTCTGAAGTCTGGTTGATTACCGGTGCGTCCCGAGGCCTGGGGCGCGCCATTCTGGAGGCGGCGCTGCACAGCGGCGCCAAGGTGCTGGCCACTGCACGCGACATCACACGCTTCGTCGAGCTGCAGGCGCAGTACGGCGCCAACCTGGCCACGTTCGAACTGGACGTGACCGACGAACAGCAGGCAAGGCACGCCGTGGCCGAGGCCGTGCGCCGTTTTGGCCGGCTGGATGTGCTGGTCAACAACGCGGGCTTCGGCCATATCCAGCCGTTCGAGCACATCCCCACCGATGATTTTCGAGCCGAGGTCGAGACCAATCTGTTCGGCGTGGTCAACCTCACCCGTGCGGCCATCCCGGTGATGCGCGCCCAGGGCCGCGGCCATATCTTTCAGGTGTCATCGGCCGGCGGTCGCATCGCAAGCCCGGGCCTGTCGGCCTATCAGGCGGCCAAATGGGCCGTGGGCGGGTTCAGTGACGTGGTCGGCAAGGAGGTCGCGCCGTTCGGCATCCAGGTGTGCACCCTGGAGCCCGGCGGCATGCGTACCGACTGGGGCCATCAGGCCCGCAGCACGCTCACCGAGCTGGCCCCGGACTACATGGCGTCGATGGCCGCGTTCAAGGCCTTGATCGAGTCCTACGTGGGCAACGAAGTGGGCGACCCCGAGCGCATTGCGCAGCTGATCGTGGCGCTGGCCGCTCGTGAAGGGCTGCCGTCGCGTCTACTGTTGGGGTCGGACGCCTTGTATGTGGTCGAGGTGGAAGAGGCCGCCCGCAGCGAAGCGATGCAGCGCTGGAAGCCGGTCAGCCTCGCGGCCGATTTCGGCACGGCACCGCCGCAATGGCCGTCGGCATGAAGCCGGCGCACCCTTCAAACTGAGCGAGGCCAGCCTACGCCATGAACATAGTGATCTTTGGTGCATCCGGCATGATCGGCAGCGGGGTGCTGCGCGAATGCCTGGCGGCGCAGGATGTGGAGTCCGTTCGCTTGATCGGGCGCTCACGCCTGAACGCCCAGCACCCCAAGCTCCGGCAGGTGGTCAGGCCGGCCTTCGCCGATAACCCGTCCACGCTGCTCGACGACGACCTGCGCGATGTGGATGCGTGTTTCTTCTGCCTGGGCGTTTCGGCGGCGGGCATGACCCAGGCGCAGTACACCCACATGACCTACCGCCTGACCCTGGCGGTGGCCCAGCGCGTGTGCGAGCTCAACCCGCATGCCACCTTCATCTACGTCTCCGGGGCGGGCGCCGACAGCAGTGAAACCAGCTCGACGATGTGGGCGCGGGTGCGCGGCATGACGGAGAACAGCCTGCTGCGCCTGCCGTTCAGGCGTGTGCACATCCTGCGCCCGGCGGTGATTCAGCCGTTGCATGGGGCCATCTCCAGAACCCGCGCGTACCGCGTGTTCTACCGGCTCACCGGCCCGCTGCTGAGCCTGGCGCGTGCGCTGTTGCCCGAAAAGGTGCTGAGCACCGAGGTCATCGGCCAGGCAATGCTGTCGATCGCCCGCCATGGTGCCACCCAGCCCGTGCTCGATTCGGCGCAGATCTACCACACGGCCTTGCGCGAAAAACCGGCCCCCAACGGCGGGTGACGCGCTGGGGAGGTTGATGGCAGGCGCTGAAAAATCCGGTTGCAGATAACATATGGATATCCGTATATTTGGTTATCCATATGTAAGGGCCGCCCACAATGATTACCCCACCCGAGCTGTTCAAGAGCCTGGCCGACGAAACCCGCGCTCGCGCTGCACTGCTGATCGCAGAGCAGGGCGAGCTGTGCGTGTGCGAGCTGATGTGCGCCCTGGGCGACAGCCAGCCCAAGATCAGCCGTCACCTGGCGCAGTTGCGTACCAGCGGCCTGCTGCTCGACCGTCGCCAGGGGCAGTGGGTGTATTACCGTCTCAACCCGCAACTGCCCGGCTGGGTGCACGACCTGCTGCAGGTGACGCTGCGCGCCAATGCCGACTGGCTCAAGGACAACACCACACGCTTGCACAACATGGACGGTCGCCCCGTTCGTGCTGCTGCCTGCTGCTGAGCCAGGAGCGCCCCGATGCTGACTGCCATCGCTGTTTTCCTGCTCACCCTGACCCTGGTCATCTGGCAACCCCGCGGCCTGGGCGTCGGCTGGAGCGCCAGCCTCGGCGCACTGCTGGCCCTGGCGCTGGGCGCGGTGTCGCTGCACGACATCCCCACGGTGTGGGCGATTGTGTGGAACGCCACCGCCACCTTCATCGCGATCATCGTCATCAGCCTGCTGCTCGACGAGGCCGGCTTCTTCGAATGGGCAGCCCTGCACGTGGCCCGCTGGGCGCGCGGCAACGGGCGCCGGCTGTTTGCCTTCATCGTGCTGCTGGGCGCTGCGGTCTCGGCGCTGTTCGCCAACGATGGCGCGGCGCTGATCCTTACCCCTATCGTCATGTCGATGCTGCTGGCGCTGCGTTTCTCCCCGGCTGCGACCCTGGCGTTCGTCATGGCCGCAGGCTTCATTGCCGACACTGCCAGCCTGCCGCTGGTGGTCTCCAACCTGGTGAACATCGTCTCGGCCGATTACTTCGGCCTGGGCTTTGGCGAATACGCATCGGTGATGGTGCCGGTGAACCTGGTGAGTGTGGCGGCCACCTTGCTGGTGCTGTTTCTGTACTTTCGCCGCGACATACCGGCTGTGTACGAGGTACAGGCACTGAAGGCGCCGGTGCTGGTGATCCGCGACCGCGCCACCTTCCGCGTGGGCGGGGGCGTGCTGGTGGCGCTGCTGGTGGGCCTGTTCCTGCTCGAGCCGCTGGGCATCCCGATCAGCGCCGTGGCGGCGGCCTGTGCAGTGGTGCTGTTCATTGTCGCTGCGCGCGGGCATGTGATCTCCACCCGGCGCGTGCTGCGCGATGCGCCCTGGCAGATCGTGGTGTTTTCGCTGGGTATGTACCTGGTGGTGTACGGCCTGAAAAACGCCGGCCTTACCGACTTGCTCACCCAGTTGCTGGACCGTCTTGCCGCCTATGGCGTGTGGGGCGCGTCTCTGGGCACCGGGCTGCTTGCCGCGGTGCTGTCCTCGGTGATGAACAACCTGCCCAGCGTGCTGATCGGCGCGCTTTCGATCCACGCCAGCGAAGCACAGGGTGTGGTGCGCGAGGCGATGGTCTACGCCAACGTCATCGGCTGCGACCTGGGCCCCAAGATCACTCCCATCGGCAGCCTGGCCACATTGCTCTGGCTGCATGTGCTGGCGCGCAAGGGTACGCGCATCACCTGGGGCTACTACTTCAAGGTCGGCCTGCTGCTGACGGTGCCTGTGCTGTTGATCACGCTTTCGGCCCTGGCCCTGCGCCTGAGCCTTTGACCATTCTGCCTGCCAAAGGGAGTACACCACCATGCGAGTTCTGTTCATGTGCACGGCCAACAGCTGCCGCAGCATCCTCTGCGAAGCGATGTTCAATCACCTCGCCCCGGCGGGCTTCGAGGCGTTGAGCGCCGGCAGCTTCCCCAGGGGGCAGGTGTTGCCGCGCAGCCTGCTGACCCTGCAGCAGGCCGGCATCAGCACCGCGGGCCTGAGCAGCAAGGGCAACAAGGCCTTCGCGGCCAACCCGCCGGATATCGTCATCACCGTGTGCGACAAGGCCGCAGGCGAGGCGTGCCCGGTGTTTTTCGGCCCGGCGCTCAAGGCCCACTGGGGCCTGGCCGACCCTTCCGAACAACCCGGCACCGACGACGAGGTGGAGGCGAACTTTCACCATGCACTGGCGCGTATCGAGCGTCGCTGCCGGGCGTTTTTCGCGCTGCCATTCAGCCAGCTCGATGCCCACGCGCTCAAGCGTGAACTCGACCGCATTGCCACGCTCTGACCCGGAGGCCCCATGCACCACGACCTGCCCAACCTCGACCCGAGCCTGTTCGAAGGCCTGCCTACCGCCCTGCAGGCCGGCGAGCGAAAGCCGCGCATTCTGTTGCTGTACGGTTCCACCCGCGAGCGTTCCTTCAGCCGCTTGCTGACCGGGGAGGCCGCGCGCCTGCTCCAGCATTTTGGCGCCCAGACGCGCATCTTCGACCCCAGCGGCCTGCCACTGCCGGACGACGTACCGGTGGAGCACCCCAAGGTTCAGGAACTGCGCGAGCTGGTGCTGTGGTCCGAAGGCCAGGTGTGGTGTTCGCCTGAACGGCACGGCGCGATGTCGGCGGTGTTCAAGGCGCAGATCGACTGGGTGCCGCTGGCCCTCGGCGCCATTCGCCCCACCCAGGGCAAGACCCTGGCCGTGATGCAGGTGTGGGGCGGTTCGCAGTCGTTCAACGTGGTCAATCAGCTGCGCGTGCTGGGGCGCTGGATGCGCATGTTCACCATCCCCAACCAGTCGTCCGTGCCCAAGGCGTACATGGAGTTCGACGAGCAGGGCCGCATGAAGCCCTCGCCGTATTACGACCGGGTGGTGGATGTGATGGAAGAACTGGTCAAGTTCACGCTGCTGCTGCGCGACAGCCAGGCGCACCTGGTGGACCGCTACTCCGAGCGCAAGGAAACGGCGCAGGCGTTGTCCGATCGCATGCGCCAGGCGTCGATCTGACGCCAGGGCGCAACCGGCGGGCAGCCCTCAGGCAGCCCGCTCCAGCGCCCCCAGCAGGTCGACGAATTCGCGCGACAGCTTGTGCCGCGGTGCCATGTGCACCAGCGGTACCGACAGCTCGTGGGATTCGCGCATCTTCACCGAGCTGCTCAGGTACACCGGCAGCACCGGCAGGCCCTCGGCCAGCAGTTCATCAACCAGGCTCTGGTGCAGCGCGGTGCGCGCGACGAACTGGTTGGCCACCACGCCTTCCACCTGCAGTGACTCGTTGTGGTCCTGGCGCAGTTCTTCCACCTGTTCGATCACGCTGTACAGCGCCTGGCGCGAAAAGCTGTCGCAATCGAACGGAATCAGCAGGCGGTCGGCGGCCACCAGCGCGCTGAAGGTGTAGAAGTTCAGCGACGGCGGGGTGTCGATGTAGATGCGCTCGTAGTCTTCGGACAGTTCAACCAGCAGCTTGCGCAGCTTGTTGATCTTGAACTTGCTCTCCAGCTTGGGCTGCAGGTCGGCCAGGTCGGGGCTGGCGGTCACCAGGTCGAGGTTGTCGTAGCGGGTGGGGGTGATGCACACGCGCCCGCGCTTGCTGCCCGGTGCGCTGGAGAGGGTCTGCTTGAAGAAGTCGCTGATGCCGGCCGGGATGGCGTCGCCGAGCAGGCCGGTGAGGTAGTGGGTGGTGTTGGCCTGGGGGTCGAGGTCCACCAGCAGTGTCCGATACCCTTCGGTGGCGCTGACGGCGGCAAGGTTGCAGGCGATGCTGGTCTTGCCCACGCCCCCTTTCTGATTGAATACGACACGGCGCATTGAGTTTCGAGTCCTTGTCAAAGGCCCGCTGCAACAGGGCTGCAGCGGGAACAGCTTCCATACTATGACCAAAAAGTTGCAGTTTTAAGACAACTGCGGGGCGGGCACCTCAGTCGGCGAGCGGGGCAACGATGGCCTTGCGGCACACCTCGATGATTTCGTCGGCCAATGGCGCATCGTCCGGGCAGGCGCGCGACAGCATGATCGCGCCCACCGCCTGGGCAAAGCGCTCGATCATCCTGGCGCGTGCGGTGTGCGGGTCTTGATCGCCGTTTTCGACACCTGCGTGCTCGGCCCGCTTGAGCAGGCCCTCCAGGCCGTCGGCAAAGGTCGCCTTGATTGCGGCCGGCTGGCGCGCCGCGTCGCCACACAGGGCGGCCATGGTGCAGCCGGTGCTGCGTGCATCGCGGTGTTCGCGCGACAGGTAACGCTGGAAAAATTGCGCCACGTCCAGCGCTTCTTCGGCGCTGGCAGTCTTGGCCAGCCCGCAGGCAGCAGCCTCGGCCATCAGGTCGGCCTTGGAGCCGAAGTGCTTGTAGAAGCCGCCGTGGGTAAACCCTGCCGCCGCCATCAGGTCTGCCACGCCCACCCCGTCATAGCCGCGCTCGCGAAACAGTTCGGACGCGGTTTCGACGATGTGCGTGCGATTGGCTTGCGCCTGTGCCTTGGTGACCCTCATGTGCAGATTCCTCGCTGCGTGTGCCGTCAATCAGGGGCCCACTATACATTGATGTCAACCATCATCAAAACCGTTGACGATTAAGATTATGGTCATCATCATAGCGGCTCGTTACCCACCCATCGAGAGCGCAACCCCATGACTACCCTTGCCACTGTTCTCATCACTGGTGCTTCTTCCGGTATCGGCGCTACCTACGCCGAGCGTTTTGCCCGTCGTGGCCATGACCTGGTGCTGGTAGCCCGCGACAGGCATCGCCTTGACGGGCTGGCCAGCCGCCTGGCCCAGGCTCATGGCGTGGTCGTCGAGGTGTTGCAGGCCGACCTGACCCTGGCCCAAGACCTTGCCAGGGTCGAAACCCGCCTGCGCGAAGATGCCCGCATCGGCGTCCTCATCAACAACGCCGGGGCGGCGCAGTCGGGGGCCTTCGTCGAGCAGAGCGCCGACAGCGTCACGCGCATCATCACGCTCAACACCCTCGCGCTGGCGCGCCTGGCCCATGCCATCGCGCCACGGTTGGCGCAGGCCGGGGAGGGGGCCATCGTCAATATCGGCTCGGTGGTAGGGCTGGCACCGGAGCTGGGCATGACGGTGTATGGCGCCACCAAGGCGTTCGTGCAGTTCCTGTCGCAGGGGCTGAGCCTGGAGCTCTCGCCCAGCGGCGTATACGTGCAGGCGGTGTTGCCTGCGGCCACGCGTACCGAGATATGGGAGCGCTCGGGCATCGACATCAACACCCTGACGCAGGTGATGGAGGTGGACCACCTGGTGGATGCGGCGCTGGTGGGGTTCGATCGCCGCGAGGGGGTGACCATCCCGCCGTTGCATGACGCCGCCCGCTGGACGGCCTTCCAGGCGGCCCGTCACACCCTGATCTCTGACATCCGCCAGGCCGAGGTGGCGGCGCGCTATACCGAGCTTGCCTGAGGCGGGCGCGGGCCGGCGCGCCGGTGATCGGCGGCCAGCGCCCGCGCAACCTGCCGGTGGCCGAACCCACAATGATAAGTCGCTGCGCCCCTGGGGCTGAATGACCTGTTCGGGCTGGTACTGCGCCGCACCGCGCGTTACGTTAGCCAGAAACAGACGGTCTACGCCTCGCGCATCACCCACAAGGGCTGGCCCACCCGCTGGCCGATGCTGCGCTGCGAAGGGCCCTGAAGGAGCCGGCACCGATGAATCACCCCCTCACCACCCAGGCGCCCAGCGTTGCCCAGCCGTTTCGCGAAGAGGCGGCAGACGGCTTCAGCCTGGGCGGCTTCACCTGGCGCCATGGCACGGCGGACCCCACGCGGGCGGTGGTCATCATCAACGCCGCCACTTCGGTGCGCTGCCGGTTCTACTCGCGTTTTGCCGACTACCTGTTCGCCCATGGCGCCGACGTGATCACCTACGACTACCGCGGCATCGGCGAATCGCGCCCTGCCGCCTTGCGGGGTTTTCAGGCCAGCTGGTCGGACTGGGGCCGGCTTGATTTCGAGGCGATGCTCCAGCGCGCCCGGCGCGAGTTCCCTGGGCAGCCCATCGATGTGGTCGGGCACAGTTTCGGCGGTTGCGCGGTGGGCCTGGCGGCGTCGGCGGCGAGCATCCGGCGGGTGGGCACGGTGGGCGCTCAGTTCGCCTACTGGCGTGACTATGCCCCGGGCAGCCGCTGGCAACTGCTGTGCAAATGGCACCTGGCAATGCCGCTGCTGACCCGCGTGTTCGGCTACTTTCCCGGCAAGCGCCTGGGCTGGATGGAGGACACCCCGGCCGGCGTGGTGCGCGACTGGGTGACACCCGCCGCCACCTATGAACAGCGGCCCAGCGGTCGCACGCTGGGGGCGTTGGGCTTTGGCCAGGTGCAGGCCAGTATCCTGGCGATCAGCCTGACCGACGACCCGTTCGGTACGGTGCCGGCCATCGAGCGCCTGCTGGGCTACTTTACCGCCAGCGCGTGCACGCACCTGCGTATCGCCGCACAGCAGGTCGCTGCCAAGGGGGTCGGTCATTTCGCGTTCTTTCACAGCCGCTTTCAGGCGCAGCTGTGGCCCATAGCCCTGGGCTGGCTGCGCAGTGCACAACTGCCGGCGCAGGTGCCCGGGCAGGTGATCGAACCCCAGGCATGAAAAACGGCCCAGGTGGGCCGTTCTTGTGCAGCGGTGTGGCGTCAGCCCTTGCGTTGCAGCGGCGCGCCGGCGAACGTCACGCCGGCCAGGCCGTGCTGCATCAGCGCACGGATATTGGCGTGGTCGCTGCCCTCGGGGGTGGCCAGCACTGAGCGGTAGTGCTCGCCGAACGCCAGCAGCGCGTGCTGGTCGCTCAGGCCTTCGAGCAGTGCCAGGCCCAGGGTCTTGCACGACCCTTCGTTCTGCCCGGCGGCGTTTTCCACACCGCCATTGGTGAAGGCCTGTGGCTGGTAGGTGTAGCCCTGGGCGATGAACGCCAGCGTGTCGGCGAATACATGTTCGCCACTGTCGAGTTGGCTGCGCAGGGTGTTCAGGTCAGTCATGAGGTTTTCCTTTGGCGAACGCCGCTTGCTGTTCGGCGCTGGCTTCTTTCTGGTATTGGGTTTTCCACTCGGCGTAGGGCATGCCGTAGACCACTTCGCGTGCGTCATCCAGGCTAAGGTCGATCTGGCGCTCGTCGGCGGCGGCCTTGTACCACTTGGACAGGCAGTTGCGGCAGAAGCCGGACAGGTTCATCAGGTCGATGTTCTGCACATCGGTGCGCTCGCGCAGGTGCGCTACCAGGCGGCGAAAGGCCGCCGCTTCGAGTTCGAGTTGCTGTTGCGGGTCCATGGGGGTTCCCTTCACGGTGCAGCGGCTCATCCGGCCGCGATGCGGTTCTTCAAATGGCGGCCACCGTTGATGACCACGTTGCTGCCGGTGCTGTACTGGCTGTCGAGCAGGAACATCACGGCCTCGATCAGCGGCTGGGCACCGGGTTCGAATTCAAGCAGGGCCTTCTTCAGCGCCTGCTGGCGGTACTGCTCGTCGCCGTCTTCCTTGAAGATCAGCAGGCCGGGCAGGATGGCGTTGACGCGCACGCTGGGGGCGTACTTCTCGGCGAACGACAGCACCATGTTCTGCAACGCCGCCTTGGTGGCGGCATAGCCGATATGGCTCTTGCTGCCGCGCGAGGAGGTTTCGTCGCAGATGTGGATGATGTCCGACTTGTCCAGCTTGAGCAGTTGCTCACCCAGTGCCAGGTTCAGGTGGTACGGCGCTTCCACGTGCAACTTGAACATGGTGTTCAGGTTGGCCAGGTCATCGTCGAGCCACAGCGAGGCGTTGTGGATGATCGCCCGCAGGCCGTCATAGCGGCTGCGCAGGTGGTCGATCAGGGCCAGGCGGTCCTGCTCCAGGCACAGGTCGGCCTGGAACTGCACGATGTTCGGGTGGGGCGCCTGCGCGCTGATGCTGCGGCTGGCGCTGACGACCGTGTGGCCGGCCTGCGCCAGTTTGATGGCCAGCGCGAGCCCGACTCGCTGGCTGGCCCCGGTAACAAGAATTGGGCTGTTCATGTAATGGGCGGTCAACTTCAGATATTCGCTTGGGTAGGCCCCAGCATACCCGAACTCGCCGCCGTTGCACGCCCCGGGGCGCTGCGTCAGCGGGTGCCCACGGGCGGCGCGGCAACGCTCTGCGGGGCAGGCTTGGGGTGCAGCCAGCTGGCCAGCAGGTGGGTCGACAGTGGGATGAACAGGTAGACCATCAGCGGGGTCAGGGCCAGGGTGCTCAGCAGTACCCGTGGCACCAGGCCGAGCTCGCCCAGCCAGTGGCCGAACAGCAGGTTGAAGGCCAGCGACACCGGAAAGAACGCCAGCCAGATGGCCACGGCCTGTTTCCAGCGCGGTGGACGTTGTGCCAGGGCCGGGCCGAACCAGCCGTCGATGCCGCTGACCCGGTGCTCGTGGGGCTGCTGGAACAGGCCGTTGCCGCGGGCCAGCCAGGCGCTGCGCGAGGCAGAAAACTCCCAGGCATGCAGGGTTTTCTCGTCGGCGAAGCGGAAGATGATCTGGAATTCGTCGTCGTTGGGCGGTGGGGCCAGTACGCCGGAACCCAAATAGCCGGGAAAGTCGGTAGCCAGCTGTTCGCCTTCACGCAGCCAGGCGATCAGGTCTTCGTAGCGACCCTCGGCAACGCGGCGCGCCACCATCAAGGTAACCGGAGGGGTAGACATCGTGTATCTCCTGGTAAAAACCGGCGCGGCGGGTAGCCACGGCCATGCAACGCTGCCCGGGGTGGTGGGTGGCGTTCGAGTGTTCGTGTGGGAACAAGCAAGGATTATTCCGCAAATAAGCTGACTCGTCAGTGCTGATGTGTCGGCTGCCCGGCGCATGGTGCTTGCGGCGGGCTGGTACAAGGGGAGTAGAATTGCCTTTCACTACGCAATCACGGTCTTTACGGCGATGATCGAGCCTGATTCGGCTTCCCTCCCTGATGCTCCCCACCGCCAGGAGGAGCTTTTCCCCATCCGTGAAGTGGCGCGCCTGACCGGCATCAACCCGGTCACCCTGCGTGCCTGGGAGCGCCGTTATGGGCTGATCCAGCCGGTACGCACCGAAAGTGGGCACCGCCTGTATTCCCAGGCCGACATCGATGACGTGCGCAGCATTCTGGGCTGGATCGAGCGCGGCGTGGCGGTGAGCAAGGTCGGCAAGATCCTTGCGCGCAACCAGGCGACCCAGCAGCAGGCCCCCTCGGCCCAGGCGCCCGGCACCCAGGCGGACTGGAAGCAGTGGCAGGTGCAGCTGCGCCAGGCCGTCAAGGCATTCGACGAGAGGCGCCTGGAGCAGGTGTACGGGCAGGTCTTCGCCAGCTATCCGCTGGTGGTGGTGTTCCAGGACATCCTGATGCCGGTATGGCACGACCTGTGCGCGGCCGGCGAGGCATTCGGTGCGCAGAGCGAGTGGCTGTTTCTCGATGGCTTCCTGCGTGCCCGGGCCTTGCAGCGCCTGCAACTGGCCCGCGAACAGCAGGAGGTAAGCGTGGTGCTGGCGGCGATGCCGGGGCACTGCCGCGAGCTTGAGTTGCTGGTGGCGGCCCTGATGCTGGGCAGCAGCGAGGTGGTGATCAGGGTGTTGGCCGTGGGGCAGCCGCTGGAGGAACTGAGCCTGGTGTGCGAGCGCATGGCGCCGCAGGCACTGGTGCTGTTCTCCAACCATTCACCGACGGCCGAGCTGCCCAAGCGCTTGATGCGCCTGGCCCAGGGCCTGGATTGCCCGTTGCTGTTCGCGGGGGAGGCGGCGGAGCTGGCCCAGGATGCGCTGATGCGCTCGCAGGTGGCGTGCCTGGGCAGTGAGGGGCGCTTGATGCGTCGGCGCCTGCAGCAGTACCTGGCAGAGCACCTGGATACCTGAAACCCCTTCGCCGGCAAGGCCGGCTCCTGCAGGCAGTTGCAACCCTGCAGGGGCCGGCCTTGCCGGCGAAAGCCGCGCTGCGGTGTTAATCCGGATGCAATTCGGGATGCGCCAACCGGTGCTGGCGCAGGATGTACTGGCGCAACCGCTCGATCTCTTGGGGCTGGTGCTGGCTCAGCCGATACGCCGCCAGCCCGTCGGCCGTCTTGCGCTGCAAGGTGCCCTGCAGGTTGATCGGCGCGTCGGCCTCGGGGCTGAACCACAGGTTGAAGGTCTTGGGCGGCTTGCGATTGCGCGGTACCTGCACCAGCACACCGCGAAATGACATCTCGCACACCTTGAGGTCGGTGCTCAGGCCCAGCTCGTCGTCCAGCGCAACCGGCGGCTCCAGCGTGAGGCGCCAGGGGCGCATCATCGGCCCGTCTTCATAGATGCTCGGTGCGCCCAGTTGCAGGCTCACCGCATGGAACTCGTCTTCCACCAGCTGCAGCGGAAAGCTCATCTGCTGGTTCTCGAAATTCGCCTGCAGGGTCACCTGCTCCTGGGCCACCAGCCGGGTCAACAGTTGCTGCACCTCGCTGCCGCCATCAAGGCGCAGGCTGGAGGTGACGTCCGTCAGGTTCAGCTGTGGCGAACGGTGCATGGTCTGAATGAAATCCAGCTCATCCTGGGTCAGGAGGGCATCTGATTGCATGGGCGAACTCGGCAATTTCAATCGGGAATCATTTCTTCGTGGGTGATGGACAACGATTCGCTGGATTTGTTAAGACCGTCCGTCGGGTTTCTGCGCGTCGAGCAGGGCGTACGCCCGGGCCAGTTCCTGCTCCAGTTCCAGCACCCGCTGCTCGGCGGCCACCTGGCGGCTCACGTCCTTCTGGATACCGATGAAGTACTTGAGCTGGTCGGCCTCGTTGAACACCGGGGTGATCGACAGCTCGTTCCAGAACGGCGTGCCGTCCTTGCGGTAGTTGAGCAGCACTTCCCGGCATGGCTGGCCGCTGCGGATGGCGTCGCGGATGCGTGCCCGGGCCGCATCGTCGCGCGGCTCGCCCTGCAGGAAGCGGCAGTCGCGGTACAGAATGTCGTTGGCCGCGTAGCCGGTCAGGCGTTCGAAGGCCGGGTTCACATAGATCAGGATGGTGTCGTCGTCGCCTTCCTGTTCGGCTACCACGATCCCGTCGTTGGAGGCATCAATCATGCGTTGCAGCAGCTTGGCGTTGATCATCGTGTCGAACCGAATGTGAAAGGGGCACCCAGGCGAAGGATTCTAGTGGATTGCCGAGCGGTCGGCATCTGCATGCGGGCCAATTGCCAGCGTCCGGAACCCGCATCAGGTGGTAGTATCCTACGCTTTTACTCAGCTTCGGGATTAGTTATGAAAGTTGCCATTCTTTCCGGCTCGGTCTACGGCACTGCCGAGGAAGTTGCACGCCATGCCGCCTCGCTGCTCCAGGCGGCGGGTTTCGAGACCCTGCTGGCCAACCGTGCCAACCTGCAGGACGTTCAGGGGTTTGCTCCGCAGGCCTTTCTGGCGATCACGTCCACCACCGGCATGGGCGAGCTGCCCGATAACCTGGTGCCGCTGTACAGCGAGATCCGCGATGTGCTGCCAGGTGCCTGGCGCGGCTTGCCCGGTGCGGTGATCGGCCTGGGCGACTCCTGCTATGGCGACACCTACTGCGGCGGCGGCGAGCAATTGCGCGAGCTGTTCGCCGAACTGGGCCTCGACGAAGTGCAGCCGATGCTGCGTCTGGACGCCAGTGAAACCGTCACTCCCGAAACCGATGCAGAGCCCTGGCTGGCCGAGTTCATCGCCAGGCTGCGCGGCTGATCACAGCGGTTGCGGGCGCTCGCGCAGCAGCGCCAGCCAGGCCTGCGCCGCCCGTGACAGGTAGGCGCCCTGGCGCCAGATGAAGGCGATGTCCCAGCGCAGGTCGCTGGGCTCGCTCAAGGTCACACGCACCACCCCCGGCCGTTCCAGGCCCCGCGCCACCACCCGTGGCAGCAACACCACGCCCTGGCCTGCCGCCACCAGTGCCGCCAGAAAATCCGCCTGGCCGCTGCGTCCGCCTTCCTTCGGGGTAAAGCCATAGGCCTGGCAGGCCGCCAGCAGGCGATCATTGAGCACGAAGCTGCGCTGGTACAGCAGAAACGGCGTGTCGGCCAGTTGCCCCAGGTTGATGCTGCCGGCAGTGGCCAGTGGGTGGGCTACCGGCAGCAGTGCATCCAACGGTTCGTTGCAGAAGGGCTGGCACTCGAAGCCCGGTGTGGTGGGCGTGAGGCTGCCGCCCAGCTCCAGCTCGCCGCTGCGCACGGCGTGCTCCACGTTCAGGCTGCCGCCTTCGAGCAGTTGCACGGTGATGTTCGGGTAGCGCCGCCGGTACTCGGCGAACAACCCGGCAAACAGCGCGTCGCTGCCCAGCAGCGGCAGCCCCAGGCGCAACTCGCCCCGCGCCAGCTGGCCAAGGTCGTCGAGTTCGTTGTGCAGTTCCTGGCGCAGCCGCAGCATGGTCTCGCCGCGGGCCAGCACGATCTTGCCGGCGTCGGTCAGGTGCAACTGCGAGCCATGGCGATCGAGCAGGGCCATGCCCAGGTCGTGCTCCAGCTGCGCCACCTGCTTGCTCACGGCCGACTGGCTGATATGCAGGGTCTGCGCGGCCTGGGTGAAGCCGCCGCGATGAACCACTTCGACAAAACTGCGTAGTTGCTTGAATTCCATTGCCTGAATTCCATTATGGAATGGAGGCCAGTCTAACAATTCGCTTTTTGCATGGGCAGCGGGATTTTAAACTGCAGACCTCAGAGGACCCCTTCGATGACTGCCGTTTCATTCAAGAAATTTTCGCGCCTGCTCGCCGAACTGGGCGTGCTGCTCGTGCTGTACCTGCTCGGTTGCCAGCTGTCGGCCTGGCTGCACTGGCCGATCCCGGGCGGTGTGGTGGGCATGGCGCTGTTGCTGCTGGTATTCGCCACCGGGCGGGTCAAGCCGGCAACCCTGCAGACCGGCGCCACCCTGCTGATGGCAGAGATGCTGCTGTTCTTCATTCCGGCGCTGATGAGCCTGCTCGACTACGGCCCGCTGCTGCGCAGCGAAGGCTGGCGCATTCTGCTGGTGATCGGTGCAAGCACGCTGCTGGTGATGCTCGCCACTGCCTTCACGGTGGAGTGGGCGTGCCGCTGGAGGCTGCGCCATGACGCTTGAGCCGATGTCGCTGTTCTGGCTGGCGCTGACTCTGCTGGCCTACCTGGGCAGCCGCTGGCTGTACCGACGTACCGGGCGCTACCTGCTGTCGCCGCTGATCCTGGTCCCGGTGGTGCTGCTGGCGGTGGCGGTGCCATTGCACACCGGTTACGCCGAGTATGCGCGCAACACGCACTGGCTGATGTCGGTGCTGGGCCCGGTCACCGTGGCCTTTGCGGTGCCTATCTGGCAGCAGCGGGCGCTGCTGGCACGCCACTGGCCGGCCCTGTCGCTGGGCATGCTGGTGGGCAGTGCGGCGTCCATCGGTAGTTCGTGGGCCCTGGCCCATGCGTTGTCGCTGGACAATCAGGTGAGCCTGTCGCTGCTGCCACGCTCGATCACCACACCCTTTGCCATGCCGCTGGCCCACGACCTGGGCGGTGTGCCGGAACTCACCGCGGTGTTCGTGATGTTCACCGGGGTGCTCGGTGCCCTGATGGGCGGGGTACTGCTCAAGTACCTGCCCTTGCGCACGCCGCTGGCACGCGGGGCGCTGTTCGGGGTGGGGGCGCACGGCGCCGGGGTCAGCCGAGCCCATGAGGTGGGCGGTGAAGAAGGCTCTGTGGCCGGGCTGGTGATGGTGCTGACGGGCATTTTCAACCTGTTCATGGCGCCACTGTTACGTCACCTGCTGTAACTATTTACTGCCCTGACCCGGTGGGCCAATAAGCTGGCTGGCAATGCAACACCCGCTATCGAGTCGCGCCTCTAGACTGACCGGCAGCAGAGCACACCCATGTGCCGAGGTGATTGCAATGACCGCCGCCAACCCTTTGCCCGACAACGCGCTGCCCCCAGGAAGTTGCAGCCCCGAACCAGGACCTGCGTGATGCCCCTCGCCGAGATTCCCTTGAGTGTCTGGCGTACCCGTGGTCGCAGTTTCACGTTTCGCCAGCAATCGATTCGCTACTGGAGCGCAGGGCAGGGCGAGCCCCTGCTTCTGCTGCACGGCTTCCCCACCGCCAGCTGGGACTGGCACTACCTGTGGCAACCCCTGGCCCAGCGCTTTCGCGTGATCGCCTGCGACATGCTCGGCTTCGGTGACTCGTCCAAGCCGTTGCACCACACCTACAGCCTGCTGGAACAGGCAGACGTACAGCAGGCCCTGCTCGAACACCTGCAGGTTCAGGAGCCGGTGCACCTGCTGGCCCATGACTATGGCGCCACGGTGGCCCAGGAACTGCTGGCCCGTCACCACGAGGGGGCGGCCCAGGTGGCCAGTTGCGCGTTTCTCAACGCCGGCCTGTTCCCGGAGTGCCACCGTGCGTTGCTGGTGCACAAGCTCCTGCTCAGCCGGCTTGGCTGGCTGGTGGCGCGCTCGTTCGGGCGCGACGACCTGGTCAGGAATGTCACCCACCTCTATGGCCGCAGCACACGCCCCAGTGAAAGCGTGCTGGATGACTGCTGGAGCCTGATCGCCTCCAACCGCGGCAATCGCATCCTGCACAAGCTGGCAGCCTATGTACCCGAGCGCGTCACCTGGCGCGAGCGCTGGGTGGCGGCCTTGCAGCAGTCAGGCGTACCGCTGCGCCTTATCAATGGCGCCGCCGACCCGGTATCGGGCGCGCATGTGGTGGCGCGCTACTGCGAACTGGTGCCCCAACCCGACACCGTGACCCTGCAGGGCATCGGCCATTATCCGCACACCGAGGCACCGGTACAGGTGCTGCGCCACTACCTGGCATTTCGGCAGCAACCTCTGCCAAGCCTGGCGCACAAGGTCGCCTGGTCCTGATCATCCCGCTGCCTTATTGCCTGCCATTCAGCGTCCGCCCGGTTGATTGTCCGGGGCCGGGCGCTGGCTGACACTGGCTGCCATATTCCTTGCAGTTAACGGAGTGCCGAGATGACCGAGTCGATTCGCCTGGATGAAAAAGTAGTGATTGTGACCGGCGCTGGCGGGGGCCTCGGGCGTGCCCATGCGCTGCTGTTCGCCCGTCATGGTGCCCACGTGGTGGTCAACGACCTGGGAGGCTCCACCCATGGTGAAGGCGCCAGCGCATCGGCGGCCGACCGCGTGGTGGCCGAGATTCGCGAGGCGGGCGGCACGGCGGTGGCCAGCCATGACTCGGTCACCGATGGCGAGCGTATCGTCCAGCAGGCGCTGGACACCTTCGGCCGCGTGGATGTGCTGGTCAACAACGCCGGCATCCTGCGGGACAAGACCTTTCACAAGATGGAGGACAGCGACTGGGACCAGGTGTACCGCGTGCATGTGGAGGGTGCCTACAAGCTCACCCGCGCCGCCTGGCCGCACCTGCGCGAGCAGAACGCGGGGCGGGTGATCTTCACCTCGTCCACCTCGGGCATCTACGGCAATTTCGGCCAGGCCAACTACGGCATGGCCAAGCTGGGCCTGTACGGGCTGACCCGCACCCTGGCGCTCGAGGGGCGCAAGCACGGCATCCTGGTCAATGCCATCGCCCCCACCGGTGGCACGCGCATGACCGAGGGGCTGATTCCGCCGCAGGTGTTCGAACAGCTCAAGCCCGAGCTGATCAGCCCGCTGGTGGTGTACCTGGGCAGTGATCGCTGCCAGGACACCGGCGGGCTGTACGAGGTCGGTGGCGGCTGGGTGGGCAAGGTGCGCTGGGAACGCAGCCTGGGGGTGGGCTTCGACCCGCGCCAGGGCATGAGCGTGGAAGACATCGCCGCAAGTTGGGATGCCATCGGCGATTTCGAGGGCGCGGTGCACCCGCAGGACAGCCTCGAGGCGTTGCAGCAGATGATGGCCAATCTGCACAGGCACGCAGGCTGAACCGGGCAGCACAAATAAAAAAGGCCGCTGCAAAAGCAGCGGCCAAGCAAGACGTAGATCAAGGAGCTTCAAAATCAACGTCGGTGAACCTGAAGGGGGAGGGTTCAACGTGTCAGGTGGTTACTCTAGGGGGAGAGGATTAACCTGACATTAACCGCCAAACCATCGGCCCAGCGCCTGGCGAAACCGCGTTTCGCTGCAAGCCCGGCCAGCATAGCCAGCCCCCCTACCGAAAAAAATAGACGTTTCGGACATTCACTGTTGCAAAGTGGGTAACAGTGCACCAAAACAGGTCACTGTGGTTCATAGCCCATGCGCCAGCTGATTGCCTGCGCCGCCGCCTGCAGCTGCTGCGCCGCCGGGCCCTGTTCATCGGCATGGAAAATCGAGGTCGGGCCCACCACGGTCAGCACGGCAGCGATGTTGCCCATGGCGTTGAACACCGGTGCCGACAGCGCATCCACCCCCGGCATCAGCAGGCCATGCACATGGTGCAGGCCGCGTGCGCGGATCTGCGCAAACAGCGCTTCGTAGTCTGCGGCGTCCTGGCCCAGGGCAAGCAGTTCCTGGTCGCGCAACTCGATGGTCTCGCGCTGGGGCAGGTAGGCCCCGAACACCAGCCCGGTGGACGAACTGAGCAACGGCAGCACCGAGCCGATCTGCGTCACCACCGTCACGGCGCGCACCGCAGGTTCGATGTTCACCACCGTTGCGCCCTGGTTGCCCCACACCGCGATAAAGCAGCTTTCATTGAGCGCGTCACGCAGCTGTGACAACGGCATGGCCGCCACTTTCAGCACGTCCATCCCGCCCAGCGCGGCCAGGCCCACGCGCAGGGCTTCACGGCCCAGCCCGTAGTGGTTGGTGGCCGGGTTCTGCTCGGCAAAGCCGCTGGCGATCAGGGCCTGCAGGTAGCGATGCACCTTGCTCGCGGGCATCTGTACATGCTCGGCCAGGCGCGACAGCGAGGTGGCCGGCGAGAGCTGGGCCAGCGCCTTGAGAATGTCGGTACCGACCTCCGCCGAGCGGACCTTCTGTTTGCCGTTGCTGTCGGCGGTGCTGGTTTTGCTCATGGGAAAGGGGTCCGTGTTGACAGGTGGGCGTCTTTATAGCTTGACGGGTTACAGGTATCAAATTACGTTATGCGTAATCAGTTTACGATAATAATAACGCTACCTGACTGGAGGCTCGATGAACGTCGATTCCACTCCCGCCCTCGCTTACCAGAGCGGCTTCGGCAACGAATTTGCCAGCGAGGCATTGCCCGGCGCCCTGCCGGTTGGCCAGAACTCCCCGCAAAAAGCCCCGTATGGCCTGTATGCCGAGCTGTTTTCCGGCACCGCATTCACCATGGCGCGCAGCGAGCAGCGGCGTACCTGGCTGTACCGTATCCGGCCATCGGCACTGCACCCGGCATTCGAACGCCTCGAGCGCCAGTTGAGCGGCGGCCCGCTGGGCCCGGTAACCCCCAACCGGCTGCGCTGGAGCCCGCTGGACATCCCGGCCGAGCCCACCGACTTCATCGACGGCTGGGTAGCCATGGCGGCCAACTCGGCGGCGCAAAAGCCGGCCGGCATCAGCATCTACAACTACCGCGCCAACCGTTCCATGGAGCGGGTGTTCTTCAACGCCGATGGCGAACTGCTGCTGGTCCCCGAGCAGGGCCGCCTGCGCCTCGTCACCGAGCTGGGCGTGCTGGACGTGGAGCCGCTGGAAATCGCCGTGCTGCCCCGTGGCCTGAAGTTTCGCGTCGAGCTGCTCGACAGTCAGGCGCGTGGCTACATTGCCGAGAACCACGGCGCGCCGCTGCGCATTCCGGACCTGGGCCCGCTGGGCAGCAACGGCCTGGCCAACCCGCGCGACTTCCTCGCGCCGGTGGCCCACTACGAAGAGCAGCAGGGCCCGGTGCCGCTGGTACAGAAGTTCCTCGGCGAGCTGTGGGGCTGCGAACTGCAGCACTCGCCGCTGGACGTGGTGGCCTGGCACGGCAACAACGTGCCGTACAAATACGACCTGCGCCGTTTCAACACCATCGGCACGGTCAGCTTCGACCATCCCGACCCGTCGATCTTCACCGTGCTCACTTCGCCTACCAGCGTACCGGGCATGGCCAACATCGATTTCGTGATTTTCCCGCCGCGCTGGATGGTGGCCGAGAACACCTTCCGTCCACCGTGGTTCCACCGCAACCTGATGAACGAGTTCATGGGGTTGATCAAGGGCGAGTACGACGCCAAGGCCGAAGGCTTCCTGCCCGGCGGCGCCTTGCTGCACAGCTGCATGAGCGCCCACGGCCCGGACGCCGAAACCTGCGCCAGGGCGATTGCCGCCGACCTTGCGCCGAGCAAGATCGACAACACCATGGCGTTCATGTTCGAGACCAGCCAGGTGCTGCGCCCGACCCGCCATGCGCTTGAATGCCCGCAACTGCAGGCCGACTACGACACGTGCTGGGCCACCTTGCCGAGCACCTTCACCCCGAATCGGAGATAACCATGAACCAGTCCGCCATTGCCCGCAGTTGGGTCGAGCACGCCAACGGGCATAGCGATTTCCCGCTGCAGAACCTGCCGCTGGGTATCTTCAGCCGTGGCAGCGACGAGCGTCGCTGCGGTGTGGCCATCGGTGACGCGATTCTGGACCTCGACGCGGTGCTGGCCGCCGGGCTGTTCGACGGCCAGGCCCGCAATGCGGTGCAGGCCACCCGTGGTGGTGCGCTGAACGCCTATTTCGCCCTGGGCCGTGAGGCCCGCGTGGCCCTGCGCGAGCGCCTGCTCGAACTGCTGGGTGCCGACAGCCCGCACCAGGCTGCGCTGAAGCCGGCCCTGTACCCGGCCGCCGAGTGCCAACTGCACCTGCCGGCGCGCATCGGCGACTACACCGACTTCTATGTAGGCATCGAGCACGCCAAGAACGTCGGCAAGCTGTTCCGCCCCGACAACCCGCTGCTGCCCAACTACAAGTATGTGCCGATCGGCTACCACGGCCGTGCCTCGACCATTCGCCCGTCGGGTACCGATGTCCGTCGGCCCAACGGCCAGACCCTGCCCGCCGGGCAAACCGAGCCGAGCTTCGGCCCGTGCGCGCGGCTGGACTACGAACTGGAGCTGGGCATCTGGATCGGCCAGGGCAATGCCATGGGCGATGCCATCCCGGTAGCGCAGGCAGGCGAACACGTGGCCGGCTACTGCCTGCTCAACGACTGGTCGGCCCGCGACATCCAGGCCTGGGAATACCAGCCGCTGGGCCCGTTCCTGTCCAAGAGCTTCATCTCCACCGTGTCGCCCTGGGTGGTCACCGCCGAGGCGCTGGAGCCGTTCCGCTGCGCCCAGCCGGCACGCCCCGAAGGCGATCCGCAGCCGCTGGCGTACCTGCTCGACCCGCGTGACCAGGCGGGTGGCGCGTTCGACATCGAGCTGGAAGTGCTGCTGCTGACCGAGCGCATGCGCGAGCAGAACCTGCCGGCGCATCGCCTGACCCTGAGCAACACCCTGAGCATGTACTGGACCGTGGCGCAGATGGTTGCGCACCACAGTGTCAACGGCTGCCAGTTGCAGCCAGGCGACCTGTTCGGTTCGGGCACCCTGTCGGGCGCCAAGCCTGGCCAGTTCGGCAGCCTGCTGGAGATTACCGAGGGCGGCAAGGTGCCGATCGAACTGGCCAGTGGCGAGGTGCGCAGGTTCCTCGAAGACGGCGACGAGATCATCCTGCGCGCGCGCTGCAAGCGTGATGGCGTGGCGTCGATCGGTTTTGGCGAGTGCCGCGGCAAGATCCTGTCGGCACATTGAGAGGGTACGAGCATGGAACTGTATACCTACTACCGTTCTACCTCGTCGTACCGCGTGCGCATTGCGCTGGCGCTCAAGCAGCTGGATTACCAGTCGCTGCCGGTCAATCTGCTCAAGGGCGCGCAGCGCGAGGCCGAGTTCCTGGGGCTGAACCCCCAGGGGCGCATCCCGGCGCTGCGTATCGACTCGGGCGAGCTGCTGGTGCAGTCGCCGGCCATCATCGAGTACCTGGAGGAGGTTTATCCACAGCCTGCGCTGTTGCCGCAGTCGCCGGTGGCGCGGGCGCAGGCGCGCGCCGTGGCGGCGTTGATCGGTTGCGACATCCACCCGCTGCACAATGTCAGCGTGCTCAACCAGCTGCGTGAGTTGGGGCATGACGACACCCAGGTGAACGCCTGGATCGGCCACTGGATCACCCAGGGGCTGGCGGCGGTGGAGCAGATGATCGGCGAGGCGGGGTTCTGTTTCGGCGATGAGCCGGGGCTGGCGGATGTGTACCTGATCCCGCAGGTGTATGCGGCCGAACGGTTCAATGTGGACCTGTCGGGCTGGCCACGGATTCGCCGGGTGGTGGCGCTGGCCGGTGAGCATGATGCGTTCGTGCAGGCGCATCCTTCGCGTCAGCCGGATACCCCCTGATGGCCCATTCGCCGGCCAGGCCGGCTCCTGCAGGCGCTGCGCGGCCCGTGTAGGAGCCGGCCTGGCCGGCGAAGCTTTCAGTGCACCGAAGGCGTCGGCGGCGGCAGGTGGCTCAGCCGCTCGGTCAGGCGCAACCGCTGGATCGGGTCATCCGTGAGCATCAGCGCATGCTCCAGATCAAACCGCTCTGCCTGCGGGCAATCCAGCCGCTGATACAGGGTCGCCCGCGCCAGGTAATCGCTGGCGCTGGCCGAGCCCAGCAACAACACCCGCTCGGCATCCTTCAGCGCCGCCAGGTCATCATCATTGCTCGCATGCAACTGACGCAGGTTGCGCGACAGTCGTTGCAGCATCTGCTGTGCGCTGGCCGTCACCAGATGCTCGGCGCTCAACGGCAACTGCGGGCCGAACTGGCGGCTGAGCAACTCGCGACAATCGGCCGGGTACAACCGGCGCCCGCCGCAGGGGTCCAGCAGGTGATCGGCCCCCGGCACGCGCAACAGGAAATGCCCCGGAAAATTCACCCCCTCCAGTGGTATCGACAGCCCGCGGGCCAGCTCCAGCGTGAGGATCGCCAGTGCCAGCGGTTGCCCGCGACGACGTTGCAGCACCTTGTTCAGCAGCGCCGCCTGCGGGCGCAATGGGTGATATTCGTCCTGCTGGAAGCCCGCCGCGCTGAGCGCCCGCAGCAACGGCTGCGCCAGTTCGCTCACCGGCAGCATGGGCAGGCTCTGGCTGACCTGCTGCTGCACGAGCTGCAATTCGCCCAGCACCTGGGCCGGCTGCACGCTGGCATCGTGTTCGGCAGCGATCCACAGCGCCGCCTCGAACAGGGCGGCGGGGTTGCGTTCCAGGCAGGCCAGGCAGGCTTGGCGTGGGGTCATGGCAGTCTCCGCTCAAGCTTCTGTTGTAGCGCCGGCAGGGGCGTTCGTCCAGTGCCGCAACGTGTGCCTTCGCGCCGCCTATACTGGTGGGAGCACTGACTCACGAGGGCTGGGCAATGTTCGCTCTCATGCAAAGCACGCGCACCCACTCACTGCACCTGTGCGTCGACCCGGCCACGGGCCTCAAGGCGGTGATCGCCATTCACAACCAGCGGCTGGGCCCGGCCATGGGCGGTTGTCGCTATCTGCCTTACCCGGACGACGACACCGCAATGACCGATGCCATTCGCCTGGCCCAGGGCATGAGCTACAAGGCTGCCCTGGCGGGCCTGCCGCTGGGCGGTGGCAAGGCGGTGATCATCCGCAACCCCCATGTGGAAAACCGCGCCGCGCTGTTCGAGGCCTTCGGGCGCTTCGTCGACAGCCTGGAGGGGCGCTACATCACCGCGACCGATAGCGGCACCTCGACCCTGGACATGGACTGCATCGCCCAGAGCACCCGGCACGTCACCAGTACCACCACCGCCGGCGACCCTTCGCCGCATTCGGCCATGGGCGTGTTCGCCGGCATCCGCGCCACGGCGATGGCGCGCCTGGGCACCGACAACCTGGAAGGGTTGCGCGTGGCTGTGCAGGGGTTGGGGAATGTCGGGTTTGCCCTGGCCGAGCAGTTGCATGCGGCGGGGGCGGTACTGCTGGTCAGCGACCATGACCCGGGGCGGGTGCAACTGGCCATGGAGCAGTTGAATGCGCTGCCGGTGGCCAGCGAAGCGCTGGTCAGCACGCCTTGCGACATCTTCGCGCCGTGCGGGCTGGGCCCGGTGCTCAACAGCCAGAGCGTCATGCAGCTGCGCTGTGCCGCGGTGGCCGGCTCGGCGAACAACCAGCTGACCCACCTTCAGGTCGCCGACCAGCTCGAAACCCGCGGCATTCTGTATGCCCCGGACTACATCATCAATTCCGGCGGGCTGATCTACGTGGCGCTGACCCACCAGGGCCAGGACCTTGGCACCATCACCGCGCACCTGGCGCGCATCCCCACGCGGCTGACCGAGGTCTTCGCCCACGCCCAGGCCGAGAAGAGTTCGCCGGCCCGCGTGGCCCAGCAACTGGCCGAGAAGCTGGTGTACAACGCCTGATGCCTACTCGGCGGGCTGCTCGGCAAGCAGCTCGGACAACGCGTCGGGCTGGCTCTTGAAGGCCTTGGCGAACACATCGCGGTTCTTCGCCATGTAGATACCCGCTTCCTCGACCTGCTGTTCGCTCAGCGACGGCACGGCCTTCAGCAGTACCTCGGCGAGCAGTTCGGCCAGCTCGAGCATCTTGTCGTGACGGTCTGCTTCAGCTTTATCCATGAACAAGCGCTCCAGATCGCGGCTGCTGCGGTATACCACTTCGACGGCCATTCATCACCTCACATGCCTTTCGATAATTGATGTGTACGAGTACTGTGTTTTTATACAGGTAAAAGCATAAGGCAAACCACCACGTTTGGGTAGTGGCATTTTTATAGCCCAATTTGCTCGCAATGGTGGGGTGGCGGGTGTCTTGCGGCAATCGGTCGCCTTCTCAAGCTGTGCCGCTGGCCTTTTTACTGCATGCAGGCAAAGCGTCACCTGGGTGGCGCATCCTCCCTTCGTCGTTTCCAAGGAATTCGCATCGTGAACATCAAATGGGCTGAAAAAGTGCGCAAGGGCCTGCATGGCTCGGCGGATTCGCTGGGCAACCTGTGCGTGGAGGCCTTTCATTACCTGGCACTGTTCGGCATCGGTGCCATCACCGCCTATGCAGCGGTGTCGGCATTCATCGAGATGATCGGCAAGGGTGGGGTGAGCGTCGATGACATCCTGCTGCTGTTCATCTACCTGGAGCTGGGGGCGATGGTGGGGATCTACTTCAAGACCAACCACATGCCCATCCGCTTCCTGCTGTACGTGGCGATCACCGCGCTTACGCGCCTGCTGATCGGCGACGTGTCGCACCACAAGGCCCCCGACGTGGGCCTGCTGTATGTGTGCGGCGGGATCCTGCTGCTGTCGTTCTCGATCCTGGTGGTGCGCTACGCCTCGTCGCGCTACCCCTCCACCAAGGCCATCGACGCCAGCGGCAAGGAAATCGAAGAGGCCAAGTAGCCTTGGCTCACGCCCCCGCGCGGCGCTCGCTGGCGGCGCGCAGGCCCGGGGTGCGTGCACCGTCGCGGGTCATGCTGGCCAGAATCTCCATGGCGCTGTGGCCCTGCTCGATGGCAATGCCAAAGCGCACGCTCTCGATCAGGCGCGCCAGGCGCTTGGGGTCATTGCGCTGGGCCGGGCTGATCAGGCGCTTGGCCACCACGCCCTGATCGTCGGACAGGGTCAGCATGATGCTGCCATCGAGCCGCTCGATACTCAGGTTGACCCGGTAGGTGTCGGCAAATGCAGCGTTGATCTGTTGGAAGGGGTTGATCATGGGGCTGTACCTGGCAAAGACATGTTCTGATTGACCGGGCCCTTGCCAGGTTGGTTCAGGTGGCGTTGCGAGGCAGGTGCCGAGTGGTCAATAAAAAAGGCGAGCCGTGGCTCGCCTTCTTTCATTGCCTAGGCTGTCAGGCCTGACGGGCCTGCAGGGCTTGCTCGTTCTCCAGGAATTCTTCCTGCAGCAGGGCATCGGCTGCCGGGGCGGTTGCGACCTTCTGGGTCACGCCACGTTTGCCGCGCAGTTTGCCGAACAGGTGCTCGAGGGAATGCTCGAGTTTGGTCGCGGCGCCTTCGATGGCCTGCTCCAGGCTATCGGCCTTGTGGCTGACGGAAATCGGTTGATGGCCTTTGGGGCGTGCCTCCATCTGGCAGCGCATGTCGTGGGGGCCTGGCTTGTCGCCGTTCTCATCGCGCAGGTGGACTTCGATGCGGGTGAGGTCTTCTTCGTAGCGTTCGAGCGTGCTTTCTACCGTAGTGCGTACCCACTCTTCGAGACGGGCACTGCTTTGGATATGGTTGTCGCTGTTGACTTGGATTTGCATAGTTCAATCCCTTATTCAGCTAGCTCGCAAGAGAACGATGCGGGCCATTGCGGCCTGTGGAAATCATCGCCTCTTGACTACAAGGTCAGGCAGTTGGCAGAACTTTTCAAGTGCTTGAAGAAGAAAAATATTTTGTGGCAATTAAACAGGTGAAAGGTTGTCTGGGGGTGTCCTGAGTCAATGCGCGGCCCCCCGGCAAGGTGCGCTCCTGTAGGAGCCGGCCTTGCCGGCGAAGCAGGCGCTACCGATCAGAAAGCGACCGATGTCTGCAGATAGACCGTCCGTGGCTCACCCACATACTTGCCCTTGTTGTTGTCGTCGAACGAGCGCGTGAAGTACTGGTGGTTGAAGATGTTCTTCACCCCCACCGCCACGTTCAGGTTCGACAGCTGCGGCCCGAAGTCATAGCCGGCGCGGCTGCTGAAGAGCATGTAGCCCGGGATGCGCCCGGCCGCGCCGTCTGCGCTTTGGGCCGAGGTGTTGGCGTTGTCGGCGAACTGGCTGCTCTGGTAGGTGCTGTCCAGGTTCAGCTTCCACGGCCCATCGGTGTAACCCAGCCCCAGCGTACCCTTGTGCCTGGAGGAGAACGGCACACGATTGCCCTTGTTCGGCCCATCTTCGCGGATGGTCGCGTCAACGAAGGCATAGCTGGCGTACACATCGAACCCGGCCAGCGCCGGCGTGAGGCCGTCCAGCGCGTACTTCACGCTCGTTTCCAGGCCCTGGTGGCGGGTTTCACCACGGGCGATCACGTCGTCGGTGGTCTGGTTGCTTTCGTACTGGTTGTCGAAATTGATCAGGAACAGCCCGGCCTCGGCCTGCAGGTTGCCGTTGTCGTAGCGCGTGCCCAGCTCCCAGGTGCGGGCCTTCTCGGGCTTCACTTCACCCTGGTTCACGCGGTTGGGCATCTGGCTGTACTGCACGCTGCCGAACGAACCCTCGGTGTTGGCGTAGAGGTTCCAGCTGTCGCTCAGGTGGTACATCACGTTCAGCGCCGGCAAAGCGGTGTTGTAGTCGCCCTTGTATTCCAGGCCCTTGAGCTTGTTGCTCTGCTGCGACTTGATCATCTCGTAGCGGATACCCGGGGTGATGGTCCACTGGCCGATGTCGATGCGGTCATCCAGAAACAGCGCATGGGCATCGGTGCCGCCACGGGTGTCGCGGTCGTTGGGGCTGGAGGTGGTCGGCAACTGGCCGGCGCTGACGCTCTCCATGTAGCGCAGCTCGTGCCCGGCCTCGTTGATGTAGCGGTAGCCAAGGCCCACCTCGTGGTGGCTGTCGCCCAGCGCAAAGCCCTGGGTGAAACGGGTTTCGATGCCGCGCACCCAGTACTCGCGCGGCGACAGCGAGATCGACCTGTTCTGCACCAGGTAGCCACTGCGCAGGGTCTTGGTGAAGAAGCTGTTGACGCTGAACTGGCGCTCGCCTTCCTTGTAGTCGTAACCGGCGTTGAACATCGTGCGCCGGCCCCAGAACTTGTCCTGCAGGCGGGTCGACTGATACGGGTCGGCGTCGTAGTCGACCACGTTGAGGCCGCCGGGCATCTGCGCCTCGCCCTCGTAGTACTGCGCCATTGCATGCAGGCTGTTGGCCTCGTCCAGTTGCAGCTTGCCCTTGAGGATCAGGTCGTCGATCTGCGTGTCGCTGTGCTCGCGCCAGTCGCCACCGCGGGTGCCCGAATACAGGATCGCGCCGCCCAGACCGTTGTCGGCGGTGCCGCCGGCCAGCAGGTTGGCGCTGCTCTTGAAACCGTCGTGGCTGGAGGAGGGGCTGGTCTGGGTCTGCAGGCCGGCCTTCAGCGTGGGTTCGTCGGGGATCGCGCGGGTCACGAAGTTGACGATGCCGCCCACGTTCTGCGGCCCGTAGCGCACGGCGCCGCCGCCGCGTACCACGTCCACCGCGTCCATGTTGCCCAGGCTGATCGGCGCGAACGACAGCTGTGGCTGGCCATAGGGCGCAAACGGCACCGGAATGCCGTCCATCAGCACCGTTGAGCGCGAGGCCAGGCGCGGGTTGAGCCCGCGAATGCCGAAGTTCAGCGCCATGTCGTGGCTGCCGGTGCCGTTGTTTTCCGGCGCATTCACCCCGGGTATGCGGTTGAGCACTTCCCGTGCGCTGCTGGCGCCGGTGCGTTCGAACTCTTCACGGCGGATCACGTCCCGTGCGCCGGGGTGTTCGAACACGTTGTCCTGGGTGGCTTCACCCAGCCAGTCGCCGACCACGCTGGAGCTGCCCAGCTCCAGCGGCGCGCCGGCGGCCGGGGCCAGCGGTTGCAGGCTGTAGGCGTTGTCGCCTTCGGCGCGGGCCTGCAGGCCGGTGCCTTCAAGCAGCGCGGCCAGGCCCTGTGCAGTGGAATACTCGCCTTCCAGCCCACGGCTTTTCACGCCCTGGGGCACCTGCGAGCCGAACGAGATCAGCACGCCGCTTTCACGCCCGAACTGGTTCAGGGCGTCTTCCAGCGACATCGGGGCGATGTGGTAGGTGCGTGCCTGGGCGGCGTGCAGGGGCGCAACGGCGCCGAAGGTGAGGCTGGCGCCCAGCAGCAGGGCATGGGCGAGGGGGCTTAGGCGAAGCGGCATGCAAAGGGTCCTTGAGAAGGTCGGGGCAAAGGGTTCTGCCTTCTCTGTCACGCGAGATGAAAAAACGGCTCAAGGTTCTGAAAATAATCTCAGGCGCGGGCTTCTACCGTGACCCAGTAGCGGGTGAAGCGCCGCACGCGCACCGGCAGCGACACCTCCAGCAGGTCCAGGATGCGTTCGCTGTCGGCCAGCGGGTAGCTGCCCGACAGCAGCAGGTCGGCCACCGCCGGATCGCACGTGAGCTGGCCGCGACGGTAGCGGGCCAGATCGTCGATGAAGTCCCCCAGGCGCGTATGCGCAGCCACCAGCATGCCGTCGACCCAGGCGCCGGTGTTGGCATCCACCGCATGGGTGGCGCCCCAGCGTGGCCCGTCGAAACGCGCCTGCTGCCCGGCTTCAAGCGCATGCCCGGCAAGCATCGCCCGGCCCTGCAGCACCGCCACCTGGCTGTGGTCGGCCCACTGTCGCACGTTGAAGCGCCCGCTCGACAACTGCAGCAGGCCGTTGCCGGTCACCACGCGCAGGGGGCGGGGGTCGTCGGCCACATTGAGCAGCAGTTCGCCTTCGAGCAGGTGGATCAGCCGCTGTTCGCGGTCCAGGCGCACGTCGGCGGCGCTGGCGGTGTTCAGGTGCAGGTGCGTGCCGTCGTCCAGGCGCATCTGGCGGCGCTGGCCCAGCGGGCTGCGGTAGTCGGCCAGCAGGGGCGGCAGCGGGTTGTGCTGCTGCAGGGCCAGCCCGCAGGCGCCGCCCACCCCGAGCAGCAACAGCGCCTTGAGCGCGCGCCGCCGGCTGGCCGAGCGTGGCGCCTGCAGGGCGGCGTGCGCCAGTGGCGAAGACAGCCCGCGCAGGCGCTGATTGACCCGCTGTATGTGTTCCCAGGCGCGACGATGTTCTTCGCTGGCCTGCAGCCAGCGCTCCATGGCCAGTTGCTGGCGGCTGTCGAGGGCACCGCCCTGCAGTTCGATCAGCCAGTGCACCGCCTGTTCTGCCACCTTTGGCGAGAATTCCTGGGCGTTCACAGGGCGAAGTAGCAGCGCATGGCCGCCTTGTTCAGATGGCGCTTCACGGTGGCCAGCGAAATGCCCAGCTCCCGGGCGATGTCGGCGTAGCCCAGGCCGTCGACCTGGGCCATCAGGAAGGCGCGCTTGACCACCACGGGCAGGCCGTCGAGCAGCCGGTCGAGTTCGATCAGGGTTTCCAGGATGATCGCGCGATGTTCTTCGCAAGGCGCCACCGCTTCGGGTAGCTGGGCCAGTGCCTGGTAGTAGGCGCGTTCCAGGTCCTGGCGGCGGTAGTGGTTGAACAGCACGCGCTTGGCCACCGTGGTGAGGAAGGCGCGAGGTTCGTTGAGCGTTGGTGTTTCGCGCGCCTACAGCAGGCGCATGAAGGTGTCCTGGGCCAGGTCGGCGGCGCTGTGCGGGCAGCCCAGGCGCTGTCGCAGCCAGCCGGTGAGCCAGTTGTGATGGGCGCTGTAGAGGCCTTCGAGCGAAGCAGGGGCGGGCTGGGCACTGGGCACCGTGACAACTCCGGCGCCGGGGGATGCGCAAAAGAATAAGAATTGTTCGCATTGTAGGATTTGACGCCACAGGCTTCAAGCCACCCGCTGCAAGCGGCCATACCACCGATCTGCTTCTTCAGGGCCGTTTGAAGCGGTGTCTTTGCATCTGCGAATATTAATCATTAATATTACGCCCCTCCTCACACTGGACCCGCTGTCATGAAAAGCAAAGCCGCCGGGCTGCCCTTCAGTTATCGCCTGACCGTGACCTCGCGCAGCCTCGCGGCGCTGCTCGGCGGTTACCTGCTGGCGGCCATGGCCAGCGTGTGCATCACCCTGTTGCTGCCCATGCCCAAGGCCGACGCGGTCGTCACCGGCATGATGCTGTCGTTTCTGTTCTACCTGGTGGCGATCCTCTGGTGCTTCGCCTGTCGCAGCGCCTGGCATGCCTGGCTCGGGGTGCTGCTGCCCGGCGCCGCGCTGGCCGCCATCAACGGCCTGGCCTACTGGATGCAAACCCCATGAAAGAAGGCTTTCGCCAGGCCATGGCCTGGCTGCACACCTGGGCCGGGCTGATCTTCGGCTGGCTGCTGTTCGCGATCTTCCTCACCGGCACGCTGTCGTACTTCAAGAGCGAAATCAGCCACTGGACCCAGCCGGAGATCCCGTACCGCACCCTCGACACCACCGCCAGCCTGAGCCTGGCGCAGCGCTACCTGCAAACCAACGCCGCCGATGCCGGCAGTTGGTTCATCCAGTTGCCCGAAGCGCGCGACCCGACCCTGCGCGTGGGCTGGCGTGCACCCGGCGCTGGCCGGCGCGATTTCAACGAAAAGATCCTCGACCCCGCCACCGGCAATCAACTGCACCCGCGCGACAGCAGCGGCGGCGAGTTCTTCTACCGCTTCCACTTCCAGTTGCAGATGCCCTACCCGTGGGGCCGCTGGCTGTCGACCTTCTGCGCGCTGATGATGCTGGTGGGGCTGGTCACCGGCATCATCACCCACAAGAAGATCTTCAAGGAGTTCTTCACCTTCCGCCCCGGCAAGGGCCAGCGTTCCTGGCTCGACGGCCACAACGCGATCGGCGTGCTGGTGCTGCCGTTCCACCTGATGATCAGCTACAGCAGCCTGGTGATCTTCATGGCCATGGTGATGCCGGCCAGCATCAGCACGATGTATGGCGACAACCTCCAGGCCTATTACAACGAGCTGTTTTCGCGCGACGAGCCGGTCAAGCCGGCGGGCACCCCGGCACCGCTGGTGCCGTTGGCGCAGCTGTATGCCCAGGCGCGCCAGCAGGCGCCCGGCAGCGAGATCAGCTGGGTCGAGGTGCAGAACCCCGGTGACCTCAACGCACGGGTGCGCCTGGTGCGTGCCAGCAACGAGGGCATCGCCCAGAACCGCGGCACCGGCTGGCTGTTCGACGGCGTGCAGGGCACCCCGCTCAAGGCCCCGGGCGAGCAGAGCACACCGTTGGTGATTGCCGCCGGCATGTACGGCCTGCACATGGGCCACTTCGCCGGCCCGACGCTGCGCTGGCTGTACTTCGTGTTCGGCCTGGCCGGCACTGCCGTGATCGGCACGGGGCTGGTGATGTGGCTGGGCAAGCGCCAGCTCAAGCACGCCAAGAGCGGCACCCAGCCCTTCGAGTTGCGTCTGGTCGAGGTGCTCAACATCGCCAGCATGAGCGGGCTGATCCTCGCCGTGGCGGCGTTCTTCTGGGCCAACCGCCTGTTGCCGGTGGCCCTTGAAGGACGTGCCGATCTTGAGGTCGACAGCTTCTTTGCCGTCTGGGGCCTGGCCCTGCTGCACGCACTGTTGCGCCCCGGGCGCCGCGCCTGGGGCGAGCAACTGCTGCTGGGCGCGGTACTGTTCGCCGCCTTGCCGGTGCTCAACGCCCTGACCACCGGCACCGGCCTGCTGCCTGCGATCGCCCAGGGCGACTGGATGATTGCCGGGTTCGACCTCACGGCGCTGGGCTGTGGCCTGCTGCTGGCCTGGATGGCGCGCAAGATGCTGCGCCCGCAGGTGTTGGCGCCCAAGCGCGCGGCACGCACGCCCAGGGTCGCACCGCTGATCGAAAGCGAGGTGCAGTGATGCTGGCCATCGCATTGTTCGGTTTTGCCGCAGTGGCGGCGTTGTGCCTGGCCATGGAGCGCCATTACACCGACCTGCTGGGGCACAAGCCCACGCCCCGCCGCCTGCGTGGCCTGCGCATGGGCGGCTGGTTGCTGATCGCCGTGGCACTGGGGCTGGCGGTGCGTCACAGCGGCTGGGCCATGGGCCTGGTGGAGCTGAGCGCGGTAGTGATGGGCGGCTTGTGCGCGTGGGTGTTCGTCCTTCCCTACGCCCCGCGCCTGCTGCTGGGCCTGGCCGCGGCCAGCCTGGTGCTGGCGCCGCTGGCACTGCTGGCGCCGTACTGAAACGATGAGCGAGCCGCTCGACAGCCACGACGACGCCCCGGGCCGCGCACGTTTCGTGCAGGTGTTCGTGGCGCAGCGTGCGCGCATGGAGCGCCTGGTCAGCCGCCGCGTGGGCTGTCGGGCCACCGCCGCCGACCTGGTGCAGGAACTGTTCCTGCGCTTCTGGCGTCGCCCGCAGGTCGAGGTCGAGGCGCTGGACACCTACCTGCTGCGCTGCGCCGGCAATATCGCCATCGACCACCTGCGCAGCCAAGGCGCCCGCGAGCGGGTCAGCGACAGCCTGCTGGCGCCGCATCAAGACAACCATGCCAGCGAGCCCGAGGCCGCGCTGGAGGCCGACAGCGACCTGCGTCGGATCGAGGCTGCCCTGCGCGAGCTGCCCGAGCGCACCCGCCAGATCTTCCTGCTCAACCGTATCCATGGCCGCACCTATGCCGACATTGCGCGGGCCATGGGCCTGTCCCAAAGCGCCGTGGAAAAACATATGATGCGTGCCCTCGAGGCCTGCAAGGCGAGTATCGCCGCCGAGCCTGCCGTGCCCCGCAAGCCAGGGAATGCCCCGCGATGAACGCTCCAGCCCCACCTACCGCCGAACAGCAGCAGGCCGCGCTCGCCTGGCTCGGCCAGATCAACCAGCAGCCCGCGCGTGCCGAGGGCGCCGCGTTCAAGCGCTGGTTGCTGGCCGACCCTGCGCACCCGCAGGCCTGGCGCCAGGCCCAGGCGCTGTGGCAGCAGACCGCCGCGCCTGCAGCACGCCTGGCCGCCGAAGACGCCCCGGCACTGGAGGCCTACCTGCGCGCGATGGACCGGCCTCGGCGCCGTTGGCCGGCCCGTGTGGCCGGGTTGGCACTGGCTGCCAGCGTAGTACTGGGCGTGGCGATGGGGGCGGGCTGGCACCCGGCCAACTGGGTCGATGACCTGGGCGCCGATTACGTGGCCGCGGTGGGCGAGCTCAAGGCCGTGACCCTGGCCGACCGGTCGCACCTGCTGCTGGATGCCGACAGCGCCATCGACGTGGACTTCAGCGGTGGGCAGCGTCGCGTGCAGGTGCGGCGCGGCGCGGTGTTCTTCGAGGTCACGCATACCGGTGCGCCGTTCACCGTGCAGGCCGATGGCGGCGAGGTGCGGGTGATGGGTACCCGGTTCGAGGTGCGTCGCCAGCCCCAGGGCACCACCGTTACCGTGCTGTCGGGCAAGGTCGGGGTCACGCCGGCGCCGGGGCAGGCGCAGCAGGTGCTCACGGCCGGCCAGCAGGTGGAGTACGCCCAGGGCCTGGCCGGTGCAGTGCAGGGCGTGGACAGCGAGAACCGCCTGGCCTGGCGCCAGGGCTGGCTCAACTACTACCAGGCGCCGCTGGCGCAGGTGGTCGACGACCTGGCCCGGCATTACCCCGGGCGCATCGTGCTGCTGGACGACGCCCTGGCGGCGCGCAAGGTCAGCGGCAGCTTCCCCGCCGCCGACCCGCTGGCGGCGCTGGACGCCCTGGGGGCGGTGGCCGGCTTCCAGCGCAAGACCCTGCTCGGGCGGGTCACGCTGCTGCGCTGAAAAATATTTTCACGGCCCGGTGAGGTAAGTACGTGCGGCAATCGTGTAGTGATTGAAAGTGCGATTCATTCGCATGAAACAGGTTCACTCACAGGTCGACGGCATGAAGTTCAGGGCAAAAGCATCGTTGGTGCGTTGCGTTTCAATCGGGCTTGGGGCGGCAGCGTGGCGGCCGCTGGGGGCGGGCGTGAGCCAGGCGGTGGCAGCGCAGCAGGTCGAGCAGGTGTACCGCTTTGCCCAGCCCAGCAAACCCTTGCCCCAGGCGCTCAACGACTTCAGCCGGGTGACCGGGTTGAGCGTGGTCTACACCGTCGAGCTGCCCGGCCTTGCCGCGCCGGCCCTGACGGGCACGTTCAGTGCCGAGCAGGCCCTGCAGCGCCTGCTGGGCAACAGCGGCTTCACCTACCGCCGCGTGAATGCGCGCACCCTCACCGTCGAACCGCTGGCCCAGGCCGGTGCACTCAACCTCGAGCCCACCACGGTCTCGTCCCAGCAGGACAGCGTCGGCAGCTACCAGCCGCCGGCCACCAGCGCGATCATGCGCAGCCAGGTGCCGAACCTGGAGATCCCCCAGGCCATCAACGTGGTGCCGGCCCAGGTGCTCGCCGACCAGGCGCCGCGCAACCTCGACGATGCGCTGAGCAACGTCAGCGGCATCACCCAGGGCAACAACTTCGGCGCCACCGCCGACACCGTGATGAAGCGCGGCTTCGGCGACAACCGCGACGGCTCGATCATGCGTGACGGCATGCCGCTGGTGCAGGGGCGCAGCCTCAATGCCAGCACCGAGCGGGTCGAAGTGCTCAAGGGCCCGGCCTCGCTGCTGTACGGCATCCAGGACCCGGGCGGGGTGATCAACGTGGTCAGCAAGCGCCCGCAACTGCAGCGCTACAACGCCGTGAACCTGCGCGGTTCCAGCTTTGGCAGCGGCAAGAACGGCAGCGGTGGCGGGCTCGACAGTACCGGCGCGCTGGGCGACAGCAACTTCGCCTACCGCCTGGTGCTCGACCACGAGGACGAAGACTACTGGCGCAACTTCGGCACCCACCGCGAGACGCTGGTGGCGCCGTCGCTGGCCTGGTTCGGTGAAGATACCCAGGTGCAGCTGGCCTATGAGCACCGCGAGTTCCTGTACCCGTTCGACCGCGGCACGGCCATCGACCCACGCACCAACCACCCGCTGAACATCCCCAGCACACGTCGGCTGGACGAGCCCTTCAACAACATGGAAGGGCGCTCGGACCTGTACCGCCTGGAGGTCGACCATCAGCTTGCCGATGACTGGAAACTCCACTTCGGCTACAGCTTCAACCGCGAAACCTACGATGCCAGCCAGGTGCGCGTCACTGCGGTTGACCCTGCCAAGGGCACCCTCACGCGCAACCTGGACGGCACCCGTGGCGCCCTGAGCAGCGACCGCTTCGCCACCGTCAGCCTGGACGGCAAGCTGCAACTGGCAGGCATGCAGCACGACGTGCTGGTGGGGGTGGATGACGAGTACCGCAAGGTGTTTCGTGCCGACCTGATTCGCGGCGCCCGCAACACCTTCGATTACCTGAACCCGGTGTACGGCCAGGTCCAGCCCGGCACCGCCGTGCGCGACAGCGACAGCGACCAGACCGACAAGCTGCGCAGCAACGCGTTGTTCTTCCAGGACTCGATCCACCTCGACGAGCACTGGATTCTGGTGGCCGGTGCGCGCTATCAGCAGTTCGACCAGTACGCCGGTCGCGGCCGGCCGTTCAAGGCCAATACCGACAACAGCGGCCAGGCCTGGGTGCCGCGTGCGGGGCTGGTGTACAAGGTCGACGACACGCTGTCGTTCTATGGCAGCTACACCGAGTCGTTCAAGCCCAACTCCAGCATCGCGCCGATGACCGGTGGCCTGGTGCTGGATTCCTCGATTGCCCCCGAAGAGGGCAAGTCGTGGGAGTTGGGCGCCAAGCTCGACCTGCCGGGGGCGATCACCGGCAGCGTGGCGTTGTTCGACATCACCAAGCAGAACGTGCTGGTGGCCAATTTCGACACGGCCACCGGCGACACCCTGTACAGCAGCGCCGGCGAAGTGAAGTCGCGCGGCCTGGAGATGGACCTCACCGGGCAGGTGAGCGAGCGCTGGAGCCTGATCGGCAGCTATGCCTTCACCGACGCCCAAGTGTCCCAGGACCCCAAGCTCAAGGGCAACCGCCTGCAGAACGTGGCGCGGCATACCGGGTCGTTGTCGGCGGTGTATGACGTGGGCAGCCTGTTCGGTGGTGATCGCCTGCGGGTCGGCGCCGGGGCGCGCTATGTGGGCGAGCGGGCCGGCAACGCGGAGAACGATTTCGACCTGCCGGCGTACACCGTGGCGGATGCGTTCGCCAGTTATGAAACCCGGCTGGATGAGCACAAGGTGCGCTTTCAGCTGAACGTGAAGAACCTGTTCGACAAGACCTACTACAGCTCGGCGGTGAACCGCTACTTCGTGGCAGTGGGGGATTCGCGGCAGGTGAGCCTGTCGAGCACCCTGGAGTTCTGAGAGCACAGGAAGAACACCCACCGTGAGGGCGGTGGGGGCCCTGTGGGAGCGGGCTTGACCCGCGATCAGCGGCGCATGGCCAACCGATAATCCCCCGGCGTGGCCCCCACCACCTGCCTGAAGCGATTGCTGAAATGGCTGGCACTGGCAAACCCGCACGCCAATGCCACCTCGCCCAACGCCCCGTCGCCACAGCGCAGCAACTGGCGTGCCCGGGCCAGGCGCCGCGCCAGCAGGTACTGGTGCGGCGGCAGGCCGAAGCTTGCGCGGAACATCCGTGCAAAGTGGTAGTGCGACAGGTTGCACAGCAACGCCAGCTCACCCAGGCTGATCGCCTGCTCCAGGTGCGCCTCGATGTAGTCGGCCAGGTGCCGGCGCTGATGCGTCGCCAACCCGCCCTTCAGGCGCAGCCCCCGACGCAGCCCCACCTGGTTGAGCACCGCATGGTCGAGAATCTCGTGGGCCAGGCTGCTGGTCAGCAGGCGCTCGCCGGGCTCGTCCCAGTTCAGCTCGATCAGCCGGCCAAAGCGCAGCGCCTGCTCCGGATCGTCGATGAAGGTCGCTTCGTGCAGTTGCACCTCGCGCGGTTCGCGGTCCAGCAGGCGGGTGCAGGCCAGGGCGAACTGCGCCTGGCTGATGTACAGGTGCGCCAGGCGGATGCTGCCATTGATCACCCAGTTCGAGGCGTGCTCGGCCGGCAGGATGCACAGCTTGCCGGGCCCGCCCTTGGCGGCGGGGCGATCCCGGCGAAAGGTGCCGGTGCCGCCGGCGATATAGCACGACAGCGTGTGGTGGCTGGGCGCTTCGTAGTCGCGGGCGTCGTGGCGGTTGTTCCACAGGGCTGCGACCAGCTCGTCGCCGAGCTGCGCACTGTGTTCCAGGCGGGCATTGGGCGAGGCGTGCATGGCTTGAAAGACTTGCAACTGGTCCAGCGGCGTCATGGGGTCTACCTCTGTCGGCCATCCTACTCGCGGCCACCGGGCCTGACAGCCCCGCCCAGCAAAAAACCGCAAGTTTGTGCAAGCGCACGGGGCGGCCCGCGCCGGACACTGCAGGCTGTCGTGAGGAGTGCATGCCATGAACCTGTCGTTGTACCTGCTGACCGTGCTGATCTGGGGCACCACCTGGATCGCCCTGAAACTGCAACTGGGGGTGGTGGCCATCCCGGTGTCCATCGTTTATCGCTTTGCCCTGGCGGCGCTGGTGCTGTTTGCCGTGCTGTTGATCGGGCGGCGCCTGCAGGTGATGAACCGGCGCGGGCACCTGATCTGCCTGGCCCAGGGGCTGTGCCTGTTCTGCGTGAACTTCATGTGCTTTCTGACGGCCAGCCAGTGGATTCCCAGCGGCCTTATCGCGGTGGTGTTCTCTACCGCCACGCTGTGGAACGCACTCAATGCGCGGGTGTTCTTCGGGCAGCAGGTGGCGGCCAACGTGCTGGCGGGTGGGGCGCTGGGGCTGGGCGGGTTGGGGCTGCTGTTCTGGCCGGAGCTGGCCGGGCATGCGGCCAGCCGCGAAACCCTGATCGGCCTGGGCCTGGCGTTGCTGGGTACGCTGTGTTTCTCGGCGGGCAACATGCTCTCGAGCCTGCAGCAGAAGGCCGGCTTGCGGCCGATGACCACCAATGCCTGGGGCATGCTCTACGGGGCCGGAATGCTGGCGCTGTACTGCGTGGTCAGCGGCATACCGTTCGCGATGGAATGGAATGTGCGGTATGTGGGGTCGCTGCTGTACCTGGTGATCCCGGGGTCGGTGATCGGCTTTACCGCGTACCTGACGCTGGTGGGGCGCATGGGGCCGGAGCGTGCGGCGTACTGCACGGTGCTGTTCCCGCTGGTGGCGCTGAACGTGTCGGCGTTCTACGAGGGGTACCAGTGGACAGCGCCGGCGCTGGGCGGGCTGGTGCTGGTGATGCTGGGCAATGTGCTGGTGTTCCGGAAGGGGCGGGTGGTGACGCCTTCGCCGGCAAGGCCGGCGCCTACCAGGGCCGCGTAACCCTTGCAGGAGCCCGCCTTGCGGGCGAATGGCAGCCTTACTTCCACACCTGCGGGTTCACCAGGTCGCGCGGGCGCTCGCCCAGCAGTGCCGCGCGCAGGTTGTCGATGGCACGGTTGGCCATCGCCTCGCGGGTTTCGGCCGTGGCCGAGCCCACATGCGGCAAGGTCACCGCATTGGCCAGCTGGAACAGCGGCGACTCGCTCAGCGGCTCTTTCTCGTACACATCCAGCCCTGCACCGCGAATCGTGCCCTGCTGCAACGCCGCCACCAGCGCCGCCTCATCCACCACCGGCCCTCGCGACACGTTGACCAGAAACGCACTGGGCTTCATCAGCTTCAGTTCGCGCTCGCCAATCAGGTGCCTGGTGTTGGCCCCCAGCGGCACCACCAGGCACACGAAGTCGGCTTCGGCCAGCAGTTGATCCAGGCTGCGGTACTGCGCGCCCAGTTCCTGCTCCAGCGCGGTCTTGCGGCTGTTGCCGCTGTAGATCACCGGCATGTTGAAGCCGAACCGGCCACGCCGCGCAATCGCCGCGCCGATGTTGCCCAGCCCGACGATGCCCAGCGTCTTGCCATGCACGTCGCTGCCAAAGTGTGCCGGGCCCACGGTGGCTTTCCATTCGCTGGCCTTGGTCCAGGCGTCCAGCTCGGCCACCCGCCGCGCCGCGCTCATGATCAGCGCAAAGCCGAGGTCGGCGGTGCTTTCGGTGAGGACGTCAGGGGTGTTGGTCAGGGCGATGCCGCGCTGGTTGAAGTAGGCCAGGTCGTAGTTGTCGTAACCCACCGACACGCTCGATACCACCTGCAGCTGCTCAGCGTTGTGCAGCTGCGCTTCGCCCAGCTTGCGCCCCACCCCGATCAGGCCGTGGGCCTGGGGCAGCGCTTCGTTGAACTGGGCATTGATGTCGCCCAGCTTGGGGTTGGGCACGATCACGTTGAAGTCTTGCTGCAGACGCTCGACCATCGGGGCGGTGATGCGGCTGAAGGCCAGTACGGTCTTTTTCATCGGCGAACTCGCTGCGGGCAGGGGAGAATGGGTAGCACGCTATCATTCTCCGCCGCCCCTGTGCAGCAAGATTTCAGGTGGCGATGAGCAGCTCGTGGGTCTTGAGGTCGGCCTCGTGGGCCGCGAGGATCTCCGGCAGCGAGTTGCGCAGGTACTCGACCCAGGTCTTGATCTTCGCATCCAGGTACTGGCGCGAAGGGTAGATCGCGTACAGGTTCAGCTCCTGCAGGCGGTACTCGGGCATCACCCGTACCAGGCTGCCGTCGCGCAGGCCGTCGATGGCCGAGTAGATCGGCAGCACGCCCACGCCCATGCCGCTGCGGATCGCCGCCTTCATGGCATCGGCCGAGTTCACCTGGAAGGGCGCCTGGGTGATGTTCACCACCTCCTGGCCCTCGGGGCCGTCGAACAGCCATTTTTCCAGCGGGATCACCGGGCTCACCATGCGCAGGCAGGCGTGCTTGAGCAGGTCGGCCGGCTTGTGCGCCACGCCGTGGCGCTTCACGTATTCGGGCGAGGCGCACACGATGCTGTAGGTGATGCCCAGGCGCTGCGACACGAAACCCGAGTCCGGCAGCTCGCTGGCGAGCACGATGGACACGTCGTAGCCCTCGTCCAGCAGGTCGGGCACGCGGTTGGCCATGGTCAGGTCGAAGGTCACGTCGGGGTGGGTTTCGCGGTAGCGGGCGATGGCGTCGATGACGAAATGCTGGCCCACGCCGGTCATCGAGTGCACCTTCAGTTGCCCGGCCGGGCGCGCATGCGCGTCGCTGGCCTCGGCCTCGGCTTCCTCCACGTAGGTGAGGATCTGCTCGCAGCGCATCAGGTAGCGCTTGCCCGCTTCGGTCAGTGCGATGCGCCGGGTGGTGCGGTTGAGCAGGCGGGTTTGCAGGTGCGCTTCAAGATTGGAAACCGCCCGCGACACGTTCGCGGTGGTCGTATCCAGTTGCACGGCAGCGGCGGTGAAACTGCCGACTTGCGCGACGCAACTGAAAGCACGCATGTTTTGCAGGGTGTCCATGGGGCGCTCTCAAGGAAGACGACAGAATTGTGACATGAAGTAACCAAAGCAGTCTTCAGACTAAAGCCGGATTATCGCGGTTTTCGTAACAAAGATTCGCAGTAAAGCACGCTTATCGCCAGTGCGGCGGCCCCCTAGAATTGCGTCACCTAGCGTCATCCACCTTACTAGTCGGGAACTCGCAGCTGTGCCGCGTCGCATCATCAGAGCGCTGAATGCGCTCAGTGTCTGTGCCTTTAGCTTGACCTTGAGCGGCTGTATCGGAACCTGGGGCATCGCCCCGCAAAGCAAGACGCTGCAAGCCAATACCCTGACCACCGACGCGGCCATCCGAGCAGCCGCGCAGGATGCCCACTGGCCCGACCAGCAATGGTGGCAAGCCTATGGCGACCCACAACTGGCGCGTTGGATCGCCCTGGCGCTCCAGGGCAGCCCGACCATGGCCATGGCCGCTGCCCGCGTGCGTGAAGCCAGGGCCATGGCCGGGGTGATCGAGGCCGACGAAAAACTGCAGGTCAACGGCCAGTCCAGCCTCAAGCGCCACAACTGGCCCGAAGACCAGTTCTATGGCCCCGGCGCGCTGTCCGGTGCCAACACCTGGGACAACAATGCCACCCTGGGCCTGAGCTATGCGCTGGACCTGTGGGGCCGCGAGCGCAATGCCAGCGAGCAGGCCGTGGACATGGCCCACATGAGCGTGGCCCAGGCGCGACAGGCGCAGCTCGAACTGCAGAACAACATCGTCAAGGTGTACATCCAGCTGTCGCTGCACTTTGCCCAGCGCGACATCGTCAAGGCCGAGCTGGCCCAGCAGGAGCAGATCCTGGCCCTGGCCGAACGGCGCCTGGCCGGCGGCATCGGCACCCATTTCGAGGTCAGCCAGGCGCAGACGCCGCTGCCCGAAACCCATCGCCAGCTCGACAGCCTCGATGAAGAAATCGCCCTGGCGCGCAACCAGCTGGCCGCGCTGGCCGGCAAGGGCCCGGGCGAGGGCGCGCAGTTGCAGCGGCCGAATCTCTCGTTGGCCACCGCGCTCAAGCTGCCGTCGGCGCTGCCTGCCGAGCTGGTGGGTCAGCGTCCCGACGTGGTTGCCAGCCGCTGGCAGGTGGCGGCCCAGGCGCGCGGTATCGATGTGGCGCATGCCGGCTTCTTCCCCAACGTCGACCTGGTCGGCGGGCTCGGCTTCATGGCCACCGGCGGCGGTGCGCTGGAGTTTCTCACCGGGCGCAAGTTCAACTACAACGTCGGCCCGGCCATCAGCCTGCCGGTGTTCGACGGTGGCCGCCTGCGCTCGCAACTGGGCGTGGCCTCGGCCGGCTACGACATCGCCGTGGCGCGCTACAACCAGACCGTGGTCGAGGCCCTCAAGGGGGTGTCCGACCAGTTGATCCGCCGCCACTCGATGGACGAGCAGCAGCACTTTGCCGCCGAGTCGGTGGCCTCGGCGCAGAAGACCTACGACATCGCCATGATCGCGTTCCAGCGCGGCCTCACCGACTACCTCAACGTGCTCAATGCGCAGACCCTGCTGTTTCGCCAGCAGCAGATCCAGCAGCAGGTGCAGGCCGCGCGCCTGACCGCGCATGCCGAACTGGTCACCGCCCTGGGCGGTGGGCTGGGCGCCGGCAACGATGTGCCGACGCCGGATAAGCAGGCCGCACCGGCCACCCCGCGCACCCTGGCGGTGTTCGACAAATGAGCGCCATGACCCTGCCGTTTCGCTGGCTGGCATCACTTGAATGGCGTCGCGGCTTCTTCGAATGGGCGCGCAGCGACGGCGTCACCTGGGTGTACATCTTCAAGGTGCTGAGCGCGGCGTTTCTCACCCTGTGGCTGGCCATGCGCCTGGAGCTGCCGCAGCCGCGCACCGCGATGATCACCGTGTTCATCGTGATGCAGCTGCAGAGCGGCCACGTGTTCGCCAAGAGCTTCTACCGCCTGCTCGGCACTCTGGCCGGTTCGTCGGTGATGGTCGCGCTGATCGCGATCTTCCCGCAGAACACCGAGCTGTTCCTGCCCAGCCTGGCGATCTGGGTGGGCATCTGCTCGGCGGGGGCGATGCGCTACCGCAACTTTCGCGCCTATGGCTTCGTGCTGGCCGGCTACACCGCGGCCATGGTCGGCCTGCCGGCCCTGCAGCACCCCGACGGTGCATTCATGGCGGCAGTGTGGCGGGTGCTGGAGATCTCCCTGGGCATCCTGGTGTCGACCCTGGTCAGCGCCGCGATCCTGCCGCAGTCGGCCAGTGCCTCGATGCGCAACGCCCTGTACCAGCGCTTTGGCGTGTTCGCCGGCTTCGTCGCCGAAGGCCTGCGCGGCGACAGCCAGCGCGACCGTTTCGAAAGCAGCAACGTGCGCTTCATCGCCGAGGCGGTGGGCCTGGAAAGCCTGCGCAGCGTGACCGCCTTCGAAGACCCGCACATGCGCCGGCGCAACGGCCGCCTGGGCCGCATGAACAGCGAGTTCATGGCCATCACCACGCGCTTCAACGCCCTGCACCAACTGCTCGAGCGCCTGCGCCAGCGCGGCCCGCTGCAGATCGTCACGGCCATCGAGCCGGGCCTCGATGCCCTGGCCAACCTGCTCGACGGCTATGCCGGGCGCTCGCTGACCCACGCCGATGCCGCACGCCTGGCCGAGCAACTGGCCGCCTACAAGGATGACCTGCCCGAGCGGGTACGCAGCCTGCGCGCCGCCTACCTCGACACCGCGCCCAGCGACGCCGACCTGCTCGACTTTCACACCGCCTACGAACTGCTGTACCGCTTCGTCGACGACCTGCACAGCTATGCCCAGACCCACGCCTCGCTGGCCGAGCACAGCCACGCCCGTGAGCAATGGGACGAACCCTACGTGGCCCAGACCAACTGGCTGGTGTCGCTGGCTGCCGGCGTGCGGGCCGCGTTCATTCTGCTGGTGCTGGGCAGCTTCTGGCTGGCCACGGCGTGGCCCAGCGGGGCCATGATGACCCTGATCGCGGCGGCCACCGTGGGCCTGTCGGCGGCCACCCCCAACCCCAAGCGCATGTCGTTCCAGATGGCCTGCGGCACCCTGTTCGGCGCGCTGGTGGGGTTCTTCGAAACCTTCTTCGTGTTCCCCTGGATCGACGGCTTCCCGCTGCTGTGCATGGTGCTGGCGCCGGTGTTCGTGGTGGGCGCGTTCCTGGCCTCGCGCCCGGCCTACGCCGGTTATGGCCTGGGCCTGCTGATCTTCTTCTCGACCGGCTCGGTGCCCGACAACCTCACCGTGTACAACCCCTACACCTTCGTCAACGACTACATCGCCATGGTCATCGGCATGCTGGTGTGCGCGGCGGCCGGGGCGATCATCCTGCCGCCCAACAGCCGCTGGCTGTGGAGTCGCCTGGAGCAGGACCTGCGCGGCCAGGTGCTGTTCGCCATCAGCGGGCGCCTGCGCGGGCTGGGATCGGCGTTCGAGAGCCGCACCCGTGACCTGCTGCACCAGGCCTATGGCCTGGCCGTGGGCCAGCCCCAGGTGCAGAGCAAGCTGCTGCGCTGGATGTTCGTGGTGCTGGAGGTGGGCCACGCGATCATCGAGCTGCGCAAGGAACAGGCGATACTCCCGGTGCACCCGTGCTATGCCGAGTCCCAGCCCTGGCGCCAGGCCATCCGCGTGATGGGCCGGGCGCTGGCGCGGCTGTTCCTGCAGCCCACCGCCAGCAATCACGAGCGTGCGCTGGTGGCAGTGGACCATGCGATCAGCCGCGTGCAGGCCACCGACGAACCTTTCGCCCGGCACTTCGACACCTCGGCCCTGCGCCGGGTGCAGAGCTACCTGCACTTCATCCGTACCTCGCTGCTCGACCCACAATCGCCGCTGGCCCACCTGCCCGCGACGCAAGGACTGCCCGATGCCCCGTGAAATCGCCTTCCACGGCCTGTACATGCCGACCATGACCTTGATGTTCCTGTTCGCCGCAGGGCTTGCCTGGGGGCTGGACCGGTTCATTGCCGGGCATGACGGCTACCGTTTTTTCTGGCACCCGGCGCTGCTGCGCCTGTGCCTGTTCATTTGCCTCTTTGGCGCCATGGCGCTGACCGTCTACCGTTGAGACCCTAGTCGATGAAAAAGTTTTTCAGCCTGATCGCCACCTTGCTGGTACTGGCAGCTGCCGTGGCGATCGGCCGGCAATTGTGGGTGCAGTACATGAACACGCCCTGGACCCGTGACGGGCGGGTACGCGCCGACATCATCAACGTGGCCGCCGACGTGCCCGGCTATGTGGTGGACGTGCCGGTGCGCGACAACCAGCTGGTGAAGAAGGGCGACCTGCTGATCCAGATCGACCCCGAGCACTACGAGGTGGCGGTCAGGCAGGCGCAGGCGCTGGTAGCCTCGCGCAAGGCCACCTGGGAGATGCGCAAGGTCAATGCGCACCGGCGTGCCGACATGGACAACCTGGTGATCTCGAGGGAGAACCGCGACGACGCCAGCAACATCGCCAACTCGGCCCTGGCTGACTACCAGCAGGCCCAGGCGCAGCTGGCGGCGGCAGAGCTGGACCTCAAGCGCACGCGCATCCTGGCCACGGTGGACGGCTACGTGACCAACCTCAACGTGCACCGCGGCGACTATGCGCGCACCGGTGAGCCGAAGATGGCGGTGGTCGACAAGGACTCGTTCTGGGTCTACGGCTTCTTCGAGGAGACCAAGCTGCCGCACGTGAAGGTAGGCGATCAGGCCGACCTGCAGATGATGAGCGGCGAGGTTCTCAAGGGGCATGTGGAGAGCATCTCGCGCGGCATCTATGACCGCGACAACCCTGAAAGCCGCGAGCTGATCGCCGACGTCAACCCCACCTTCAACTGGGTGCGCCTGGCCCAGCGGGTACCGGTGCGCATTCACATCGACGAGGTGCCCGAAGGCTTCCTGCTGGCAGCGGGCACCACCTGCACGGTGGTGGTCAAGCCGCGCGATTGAGCGCGTGCCGCTGCCATGGCGAACGTTCAGCGGTGCATGAACTGCGGCTCGCGCTTCTCGGCGAAGGCGGCCATGCCTTCCTTCTGGTCTTCGATGGCGAAGGTGGAATGAAACAGCCGGCGCTCCTGGCGTACGCCTTCGCTCAAGGTGGTTTCGAAGGCGCCGTTCACCGCCTCCTTGGCCATCATCGCTACCGGCCCGGAGTAGCCGGCGATCCGCGCCGCGACACGCAAGGCTTCGTTGAGCAGCGCCGCGTCGCTCACCACCCGGCTCACCAGGCCGCAGCGCTCGGCTTCGTGGGCGTCCAGGGTGCGCCCGGTGAGCACCATGTCCATGGCCTTGGCCTTGCCGATGAAGTGCGCCAGGCGCTGGCTGCCGCCGGCACCGGGGATGGTCCCCAGCTTGATTTCCGGCTGGCCGAAGCGCGCGCTCTCGGCGGCGATGATGAAGTCGCACATCAGCGCCATCTCGCAGCCACCGCCCAGTGCGTAGCCGGCCACCGCGGCGATCACCGGTTTGCGAAAGCTGGCCAGGCGCTCCCAGTCCACGGTCACGAAGTCGCTGGTGTACACGTCGATGTAGTTGCGGTTGCGCATGGCCATGATGTCGGCCCCGGCGGCGAACACCGTGTCGGTGCCGGTCAGCACCACGGCGCGCACGCTGCGGTCCTGTTCCAGGCGGTCGAGCACGCCGGCCAGCTCCGCCGCCAGTTCGGCGCACAGGGCATTGAGCGACAGCGGCCGGTTGAGGCGAATCAGCGCCACCGCGTCAATCTGTTCCAGCAGCAGGTAATCGAGTTTCATCCGTGTAGTCTCGTTCAAGGGGTGAGTGCAAGGGGGCGTCAGAGATGACGCGCATCGACCAGTACCGGGCAACCGGCCTTGTCGATGACTTTGCTGCTGATCGAGGGGTCGAACATGCGGTCCAGCCGCGACAGGTGGCGGTGGCCCATCACGATCAGGTCGCTGCCCAGGCGCTTGGCCTCGGCGACGATGCTCGACACCGGGTCGCCATTGACCAGGTTGCCTTCGGTCTGGAAGCCGCGTTCGCGCAGGTGGGTCACCGCCTGCAGCATGCTCATGTCGGCCACCTGCTGTTCATGGCTGGCCGCCGGGTATTCGGTTTCGTCCTGCGGGCTGATGTGGCCGTCCTGTTCGGGCAGCGCGTAGGCACGGTCGACCGCCAGCAGCACATGCAGGCGATGACGGGTCTGCTCGCAGAACGTGCTGACGGTTTCCAGGATGCCGTGGCTGCGTGGCGAGCCATCGATGGCGATCAAAACGACGCTGTACATGGGGCAGGGTCCACTCACTGTGCAAAGAGCAGCATTCTTGAAAAAGCATGCGGCGCGGTAAATGGTGCAGCGTGCAATGACTAGTTGCGCCACATGCAGGGGCTGTGAGCGCGGCGGAAACTGTTAAGCTTTGCCCCGGACTCAACGAAGCAATGAATGGATGCTTGCCATGCACTTTCCAGATATGAATTTGCTGGTCGCGCTGGATGCGCTGCTCGATGAAGGCAGTGTGGTCGGCGCGGCGCGGCGGATGAACCTGAGCCCCGCGGCCATGAGCCGTACCCTGACGCGCATTCGCCATGCGGTGGGTGACCCGATTCTGGTGCGCGCCGGCCGCGGCCTGGTGCCCACGCCCAAGGCCATGGCCCTGCGCAGTCAGGTGCGCAGCGTGGTGGAGCAGGCCAACCAGGTGTTCAGTTCCAGTGACGAGGTCGACCTGCAGAGCCTGGAACGGGCCTTCAACCTGCGCGCCAACGATGTGTTCATCGCGCCCTTTGCCGCGCCCCTGCTGGAAACCATGCGCGAACAGGCGCCGCACACGGTGCTGCGCTTCGTGCCCGAAGGCGAGGGCGGCGACGAGGACGCCGCACTGCGCGACGGGCGCCTGGACCTGTACATCAGTGCCACGCGCAACCTCGGCCCCGAGATCAAGGTGCAGAGCCTGTTCTCCACCACCTTCGTCGGCCTGGCGCGGGTCGATCACCCGATCTTCGATGACGAGATCACCCCCGAGCGCTTCGCCGGCTACGAGCAGATCAGCGTGTCGCGCCGTGGCCGCGCCGCCGGCCCGCTCGATGCGGCGCTGGCCGGCATGGGCCTGCAGCGGCGCGTGGCGCTGATCACCCCGAGCTTTCATTCGGCGATGTTCTCGCTGCCCGACTCCGAGTTGCTGCTGGCGCTGCCCGAGCACGTGCTGATGAGCGTGGCCCGGCTCGGCCTGCCGCTGCGCTCGTTCCGCATCCCGATGGCGCTGGAGGCGGTGACCATCATGCAGGCCTGGCACCCGCGCTTCGACAACGACCCCGCCCACCGCTGGTTGCGCCAGACCCTCAAGGAATGCTGCTCCAGGCACTACGCCTGAGCCCGGGGCAGGCACGCGTTATCGATGGCTTTTGTGGATTGCGTTTGACGCAGCAATAAACTGCGAATATGTCAGTTTTCGTCATCTATTGGCCTCCATAGACTTGCCGGGTACTTAACTACCCGGAGTCCTCCTGCCATGTGTGTGCCTTTTTTCTGCCGTGCTTCAGCGCCTGTGGGCGGGGGCCGGCCATGACGTCGCTGGCGGCCCAGGCGCCCTTGGGGGCCACCCCGGCGCCCGCTGCGGCGCCTGCCAAACCGGCCGCCCCGGCTGCCTTCGGCCTGCGTATCGTGGTGGGCCTGGTCGGCGTGCTGCTGGCGGTGCTGTGCGCCGGCCTCAACGAGATGGTCACCAAGATGGCCCTGGCCGACATCCGTGGCGGGATGCACATCGGCGCCGACGAAGGGGCCTGGCTGGTGGCGCTGTACTCGGCCACCTCGGTGTCGGCCATGGCCTTTGCGCCCTGGTGCTCGGTGACCTTCTCGCTGCGCCGCTTCACCCTGTGTGCCATCGGCGCCTTTGCCGTACTGGGGCTGCTCTGCCCGTTTGCACCCAACCTCGAAAGCCTGATGCTGCTGCGCACCCTGCAAGGCCTTGCCGGGGGCGCGCTGCCGCCGATGCTGATGAGCGTGGCGCTGCGCTTTCTGCCCCCCGGCATCAAGCTCTACGGCCTGGCCGGCTACGCCCTGACCGCGACCTTCGGGCCAAGCCTGGGCCTGCCGCTGGCGGGCATGTGGACCGAGTATGTCGGCTGGCAGTGGGCGTTCTGGCAGATCATCCTGCCCTCGCTGGTGGCCATGGGCTGCGTGGCCTGGGGCCTGCCGCAGGACCCGTTGCGCCTGGAGCGCTTCAAGCAGTTCGACTGGCGCGGCCTGTTGCTGGGGCTGCCGGCCATCTGCTCGATCGTGATCGGCCTGTCCCAGGGCGACCGCATGGGCTGGTTCAACTCGCCGCTGATCTGCTGGCTGCTGGGCGGCGGGGTGGTGCTGCTGGTGCTGTTCATGATCAACGAATGGTCGCACCCATTGCCGTTCTTCAAGCTGCAGATGCTGCGCAACCGCAACCTGACCCACGCCCTGATCACCCTGGGCGGGGTGCTGGTGGTGCTGTCGGCCGTGATCATCATCCCCACCAACTACCTGGCCCAGGTCCAGGGCTATCGGCCCGTGCACAGCGGCCCGGTGATGCTGCTGGTGGCGCTGCCGCAACTGCTGGCGCTGCCGCTGACCGCGGCGCTGTGCAACATCCGCGCGGTGGACTGCCGCTGGGTGCTGGCCATCGGCCTGGGCATGCTCGCCATGTCATGCCTGGGCGGCACGCAGATCACCTCGCAGTGGGTGCGCGAAAACTTCTATGTGCTGCAACTGTTCCAGATCTTCGGCCAGCCGATGGCGGTGATCCCGCTGCTGATGCTCGCCACCGGCGGCATGACCCCGCAGGACGGCCCGTTCGCCTCGGCCTGGTTCAACACCATCAAGGGCCTGGCTTCGGTGGTGGCCGCCGGGGTGCTGGAGGCCCTGACCACGGTGCGCCGGCATTTCCACTCCAACATGCTGGTGGACAACCTGGGCAACTCGCCGCTGGCTGCCAGCGATGCGCCGGGGCTGGCCAGGCGCATCCATGAGCAGGCCGTGGTGCTGACCTCGGCCGACCTTTACCTGTGCATGGCGCTGCTGGCACTGGCGCTGATCGTGCTGATTCCCTTTGTGCCTACCCGGATCTACCCGCCGCGTGCAGTGGCCTAGTCCCGTCGAGAGAGAAAGACATGACCTCAAGTAAAACTTCCAGACTCACCCTGATCGCCGTGGCGGTGATCGTCGTCGCCGGCCTGGCCTATGTGGCGCTGCCCGCGCTGTTCGGCAGCGGCGGCACGCAGTCCACCAACGATGCGTACGTCACGGCCGACTACACCGTGGTGGCGCCCAAGGTGTCGGGCTTCATCAAGGCGGTCCACGTCGAGGACAACCAGCAGGTCAAGGCCGGCCAGGTGCTGGCGCAGATCGACGACCGCGACTTCCAGGCGGCGCTGGCCGCCGCCGACGCGCAGTTGCTGATGTCCCGCGCGCAGTACCAGAACGCCCGCGCCACCCTCGAACGCCAGGCTTCGCTGATTGCCCAGGCCCAGGCCACGGTGGCTGCCGACGAGGCGGCGCTGGCGTTCGCCAACCATGAACTGACCCGTCACACCCGCCTGGCCGAGCAGGGCGCCGGCACCGTGCAGAACGCCCAGCAGGCGCGCAGCCGGGTCGACCAGGCCCAGGCACGCCTGGCCAACACCCGTGCGGCGCTGGCCGCGGCACGCAAACAGGTGGACATTCTCACCGCGCAGGTGGAGGCGGCCCAGGGCGGCCTCAAGCATGCCGAGGCCGCGCTGGACCGTGCCCGCCTGGACCTGTCCTACACGCAGATCGTCGCACCCATCGACGGCATGGTCGGCGAGCGCGCCGTGCGCGTGGGCGCCTACGTCAACCCGGGCGCACGGCTGCTCTCGGTGGTGCCGCTGGCGCAGGCCTACGTGGTCGGCAACTTCCAGGAAACCCAGCTGACCCACGTGCAGCCAGGCCAGGCAGTGCTGGTGAGCGTGGATACCTTTGCCGGTGAACAGCTGCGCGGCCATGTGCAGAGCGTGGCCCCGGCCACCGGCCTGACCTTTGCCGCAGTCAAGCCGGACAACGCCACCGGCAACTTCACCAAGGTGGTGCAGCGCATCCCGGTGAAGATCGTGCTCGACGCCGACCAGCCATTGCTCAGCCGCCTGCGCGTGGGCATGTCGGTGATCGCCAGAATCGATACCCAGAGCCCGGCCAGGGCCCAGGCCGGCAACGAGGTCAGCGCTCGATGAACTTCGCACAGGCTACTTCGCCCTTGCTGCTGGGCGCCACGCTGACCCTCGGCGCCTGCAGCCTGGGCCCCGATTTCGAAGCGCCGCGCTCCACCGCGCCGTCGGCCTGGCCGACCCTGCAGGAGAAGGCCGGCCCCAGCCAGCCCGAGGCGACACCGCTGCAGGCGCGCTGGTGGGAGCAGTTCAACGATGCGCAGCTGTCGTCACTGGTGCAGCGCGCGGTCGAACGCAACCTGGACCTGCAGGTGGCCACCGCCCGGCTGATGCAGAGCCGCGCGGTGCGCAGCAGCATTGCCTCCGAGCAGTACCCGTCGGTCGACCTGAACGGCAACTACAGCCGCGCCCGCAACAGCGAGGATGGCCTCAACGACCCGTCCGGCAAGAACGGCAAGTCGGCCTTCAACCTGTGGCAGGGCGACTTCACCGCTGCCTGGGAACTGGACCTGTGGGGCCGGGTGCGGCGTGAGGTGGAGGCCGCCGACGCCAGCGTCGAGGTGGCCGAAAACGACCGCCAGGGCGTGCTGCTGTCGTTGCTGGCCGAGACCGCCCACGACTATATCCAGCTGCGTGCGGTGCAGAGCACCCTGGCGGTGATCCGCGAGAACCTCGACGTGTCGCGCCACAGCCTGCGCCTGTCGCAGATGCGCCTGAACGATGGCGTGGCGACCAACCTCGACGTGGCCCAGGCCAAGGCGCAGGTGGCGTCCATCGAGGCGCGCCTGCCCACCCTGGAAGACCGCCAGGCGCAACTGATCAACGCCCTGAGCCTGCTGCTGGCCGAACCGCCACGCAGCCTGCAGAGCGAACTGCTGCAACCGGCACCGATGCCGCAGACCGCGCAGCGCTTTGCCATGGGCCTGCCCTCGGAACTGGCCGAGCGGCGCCCCGACATCCGCCAGGCGCAGGCGCAACTGCACGCCGCCACGGCCAGCATCGGGGTGGCCAAGGCCAGCTTCTATCCGAGCATCCGCCTGTCGGGCAGCGCGGGGTTCCAGTCGCTGCAACTGTCGGACTTCGGCAACTGGAGTTCGCGCCGGTTTGCCATCGGCCCGCAGTTGAGCCTGCCGATCTTCGAAGGCGGGCGCCTGACCGGCGTGCTCAAGCTGCGCGAGGCGCAGCAGCAGGAAGCGGCTGTGCAGTACCAGCAGGTGGTGCTGCGCGCCTGGCACGAGATCGACGATGTGCTGCGCCTGTACAACGCCAGCCAGCTGCGCCGCGACCTGCTCGACGAAGCGGTGCGCCAGAGCCGGGTGGCGCTGGACACCGCGCGCAACCAGTACGTGGAGGGCGCGGTCGACTTCCTCAACGTGCTGACCGTGCAGAGCGCCTTGCTGGCCAACCAGGAGCAGTGGGTCGAAAGCTCGGCGGCGGTGTCGCTGGCCATGGTCGGCCTGTACAAATCCCTGGGTGGGGGCTGGCAGTCATTTGCCCCACCGGCCCAGGCCAGCGCTGAACTCGATCGAGGGCAGCGGTCAAAGCACCCATGAGGCCTGCGCCGGCCGTGCCCCGGCACGGCCGGCGCCGCGCCGGGGTTCACATGTCATCCAGAAAAGGACGCAGGTATGAATATTTCCTTGCACGGCAAGCGTGCGATCGTCAGCGGCTCCACCGCCGGTATCGGCTTTGCCATTGCCCACGGGCTGGCCGAGGCCGGTGCCGAGGTGGTGGTCAACGGGCGCACCAAGGCCCGTGTCACGCGCGCCGTCGAACAGATCCAGCGCAAGTTGCCCGGGGCCAAGGTCAAGGGCATTGCGGCCGACCTGGGCACGGCCGAGGGGGCGGACATCCTGTTTGCCAAGGAGCCGGAAACCGACATCCTGGTCAACAACCTGGGCATCTTCGAGCCCAAGGGCTTCTTCGAGATCAGCGACGAGGACTGGCAGCGCTTCTTCGAGGTCAACGTGATGAGCGCGGTGCGCCTGTCGCGCCATTACGCCAAGGGCATGGCCACGCGCGAGTGGGGCCGGGTGCTGTTCCTGTCGAGTGAATCGGCGCTGCAGATCCCGACCGAGATGGTGCACTACGGCACCACCAAGACCGCTCTGCTGGCAATTTCCCGCGGGCTGGCCGAGACCCTGGCCGGTACCGGCGTGACCGTCAATGCGGTGCTGCCGGGCCCGACCCGCTCCGAAGGCGTGGGCGGCTACTTCAGCCAGATGGCCAGGGAGCAGGGGGTGGACATCGAGACGCTGGAGGCCCGGTTCATTGCCGAGCACCGCCCCAGCTCGGTCATCAAGCGCCTGGCCACGGTCGAGGAGGTCGCCAACATGGTGGTCTACCTGGCCTCGCGCCAGGCCAGCGCCACCACCGGCGCAGCCCTGCGCGTGGATGGCGGCGTGGTTCGTTCCATCGCCTGATGCACCCTGCCGCGCCCGGGCGAGCGACTCGCCCGGGCGCGGCCTTCAGCCGGCAATCGCCGGCAGGCTGGCCGGTTGCAGCCCGTAGTCGAACTCGGCGAACAGCCGGGCAAAGCGCTTGAGCGATTCGGGCGCGTCCATGCGTTCCATCACCACTTCGATGAACACCAGCGTGTCGGCCTGTGCGGCCTGGGCCAGCGCATCTTCGAGCTGGTCCTCGGTGTGCACGGTGAAGCTGCGCGAGCGCTCGCGGGTGTCCAGCACGCTGGCCAGTTGCGCATAGCGCCAGGGGTTCACGTCGTTGTAGCTGGCATGCTCGCCCAGGATCAGCCGTTCGATGGTGTAGCCATCGTTGTTGATCAGGAAGATCACCGGCTTGAGGTTGTGCGCCAGAATCGTCGACAGCTCCTGCACGGTCATCTGCAACGAGCCGTCGCCGATGAACAGCAGTTGGCGGCGTGTCGGTGCGGCCAGCAGGCTGCCCAGCAGCGCGGGCAGGGTGTAGCCGATCGAGCCCCAGATCGGCTGGGTGATGCAGGTTGCCCCGGTCGGCAGGCGCAGGCCGCTGATGCCCGCCGACGAGGTACCGCTTTCGGCGATGACCAGGTCGTCGGCTTCGATCAGGTGGCCGATGCGCTGCCAGAAGCGCAGCTGGCTCAGCGGCTTGCCCGACAGCGCGGCGAACGCCGGGCTGGCACTGAACGGCGGGATGCGCTGGGCGCGGCGCTCGCGTGCCAGCGCCTGTTGGCCCAGCGCCTGGAGCACCTGGCCCAGGCTCACGGCGGTGTAGTGCTGCCTGGCGATCGAGGCCGCGTAGGCATGCAGCTGGATCAGCGCGCCGTCCATGAAGCTGTGGGAGAACAGCGCGGTGCTGGTGTCGGTGAAGCGTGCGCCAAGGCTGATCACGCAGTCGGATTGCTCCAGTGCCGCACGCACGCCGGGCGCGGAGCCGGCACCGGCGTAGGTGCCGAGGAACAGCGGGTGCGACTCGGGCAGCATGGCCTTGGCCGGCGGCAGGCAGGCGAAGGGCAGGTCGAAGCGCTCGATCAGCTCGAGCACCTGGGGCACCAGGCCAAAGCGCGCCACGTCCATGTCCACCAGCAGCACCGGCGAGCTGGCGGCATCCAGGCGTGCCACCAGCGCCCGTACCACCGCTTGCAGTTGCCCCGGCTCGCTGCGCGGCTCGCTCAGTTGCAGCGGCGTGTCGGGCACCTCGATCGGCAGGGTGGCCAGGTCGCTGGGCAGTTGCAGGTACACCGGGCGGCGTTCGCGGTAGCAGGTCTGCAATACGCGGTCGATTTCCATGGCGGCGTTTTCCACGGTGATGCGCGCCTGGGCCACGGTGAACTGGCGCAGGGTCACCATGATGTTGTCGTAGTTGCCGTCGCCCAGGGTGTGGTGCATCAGGGCCCGGTCGATGATCGCGTGCAGCGGCGGCATGCCCGACACCATGATCACCGGCACCCGCTCGGCATAGGCGCCGGCGATGCCGTTGAGTGCACTGAGGTCGCCCACCCCGTAGGTGGTCAGCACCGCGCCGAAGCCCTGGGTGCGGGCGTAGCCGTCGGCCGCGTAGGCCGCGTTGAGTTCGTTGCAGTTGCCGATGAAGTCGAGCGTGGGCAGCGCCTCGACCTGTTCGAGCAGGGTCAGGTTGTAGTCGCCGGGCACGCCGAACAGGTGGCGGATGCCGAATTCCTGAAGGCGGCGCAGCAGAAAATCGCCAATGGTCATGTCCATGAGTAGGGGAGCCTCGTGATCCTTGAGAGAGGGTGCGCCGCTAGGGCTGGCGGCGCAGGTCGATGACGTTGCCGGCCTTGCCTTCGGAACGCTTGAGGGTGTGGCACGGGTGCAGCTGGATGTGGGTGCTGATGCCCACGTGCACCTTGATCTGGTGGCTCAGCTGCTGGCAGGCGGCCTGTTGCTGCTGGGCGCTCAGGCCGCTGTGTTCCGGGCGCAGCTCGACGTGTACGGCCAGCACGTCGAGGTTACCCTGGCGGCTGACATGCAGCTGGTACACCGGGCTGAACATCAGCAGCTTGAGCAGTTGCTCCTCGATCTGGCTGGGAAACACGTTGACCCCGCGGATGATCAGCATGTCGTCGCTGCGCCCGGTGATGCGGTCGATGCGGCGCATGGCGCGACCGTTGCCGGGCAACAGGCGGGTGAGGTCGCGGGTGCGGTAGCGCACCATCGGCAGCGCTTCCTTGCTCAGGGTGGTCAGCACCAGTTCGCCGAACTGCCCGTCGGGCAGCACCGCGCCGGTGACCGGGTCGATGATCTCGGGGTAGAAGTGGTCTTCCCAGAGTGTCGGGCCGTCCTGGGTGTCGAGGTGCTCCATGGCCACCCCCGGGCCCATCACTTCCGACAGGCCGTAGATGTCCAGGGCCTTGATGCCCAGGCGCTGTTCCAGCTCGCCGCGCATCTGTCCGCCCCACGGCTCGGCGCCGAAGATCCCGGCGCGCAGCGACAGCGACTGCGGGTCGATGCCCTGGCGTTCGATCTCTTCGGCGATGTTGAGCATGTAGGACGGCGTCACCATGATGATGTCCGGCTGGAAGTCCTTGAGCAGCTGCACCTGGCGTGCGGTCTGCCCGCCCGACATCGGGATCACCGTGCAGCCGAGTTTCTCGGCGCCGTAGTGTGCGCCCAGGCCGCCGGTGAACAGGCCGTAGCCATAGGCGATATGGATGCGGTCGCCGCGCCGCCCGCCCGCAGCGCGGATCGAGCGCGCCACCAGCGAGGCCCACACGTCGATATCGTTGCGCGTGTAGCCGACCACGGTGGGCTGGCCGGTGGTGCCGCTGGAGGCATGCAGGCGCAGCACCTGGTCCATCGGCACGGCGAACAGGCCGAAGGGATAGTGGTCGCGCAACTGTGCCTTGCTGGTCAGCGGGAAGTGCGCCAGGTCGTCGAGGTGCTTGAGGTCGTAGGGGTGCACGTCCAGTGCATGGAACTGCTCGCGGTACCAGGCCACATGGGTATAGGCATGCAGCAGGGTCTGGCGCAGGCGCAGCAATTGGTGCTGGCGCAACTCGTCGAGGCCGGCCTGTTCCAGGCGGTCATCGAACGGTTGGGCGAAGGGCACCGGGGCCAGGGCGGCGACAGGGCTTGCGTGCAGTAAAGTCGATTCGATCGGCATCGGGTCTGTTCTCTACCAGGAAGGGGAGTGGTCAAGGGCGCCCACGCTCGCGCTGCCATGCCCGCGCGCCGGGTGGGGCCGGGCGCGCAGGTGGCAGGGGCGGGCGCTGCGGGGTCAGCCGGCCTGGGTCAGGCGCAGCAGCTGGTTGAAGATGTTCTTCTGGTGCATCTCTTCGGTGCCGCCCACGCTGGCAAAGCCCAGCGCGTCCTTGACCAGGGTGGCGATGTCGCCTTCGTGGTAGCCCAGGCTGCCGTACAGCTTGAGCAGGCTGATGGCGCTGTGGATGAAGTCCTGCGCGGCGCCGAGCTTGGCGATCGAGCAGCTCATCAGCGCCTGGGGGTCGTTGCCCAGCAGCTGGTCGAGCGCGGCGTACACCATCCAGCGGTTGCGCTCCATGCCCATGGCGATGTCCACCAGGCGCTTCTGCACGTACTGGTGGGTGTCGATCGCGCTGTTGAAGCTCTGGCGGTTGGCCGCGTAGTGCATGGCCTCGGCCAGGAACGGCGTGGGCAGGTTGGCCGCTACCAGGCCGTAGTACGCACGCCCCAGCGAGATGATCCTGATCAGTTGCTGCAGGCCGCGGCCCGGCTCGCCCAGTACCTGTTCGGCCGGCACCGGCAGGTTGTCGAAGTGCAGCGGGCCGGTGGGCAGGTGCTTGTTGCCCAGCTTGTCGTCCGGCTCGCCACGGGTCAGGCCGGGGGTGTCCTTGTCGATGATCACCAGGGCGATGTTGTGCTTGGAGTCGGTGGCCAGGCGGGTCACGATCAGCAGGAAGTCGGCCACCGGTGCATGGGCGATGTTGAACTTGCTGCCGGTCAGCCGGTAGCCGTCCGCGCACGGGGTCAGCAGGCTGTGGATACTGCGCACGTCGGTGCCGGTGCCCGGTTCGGCGATGCCGGTGGCGCTCAGCGCGCCGGCCAGGATCGCGCTCAGGTAGCGGTCCTTCTGGGCGTCGCTGCCGTAGAGCATCAGGGCACGGACCATGCCGGCCTGGGCAATCACCGACAGCAGCAGCTCGGGCGTGCGGATCGACGAGGCCAGGCCTTCCAGCGCGGCACTGAAGCCCCACCAGTCTTCACCCAGGCCGCCGTATTCGAGCGGGATGACCAGCTTCCACAGGCCCGCGTCGCACAGGCGTTGCCAGCCGTAGTGATCGAAACCGGGGGCGGCGCTGCGCCGCGCCTCGGCCAGTTCCACGCCGATGGCGCGGTAGGTCGACAGCAGCGCGAGCTGCTGTGGAGTCCAGGAGAGTTTCATTGAGCGTACCTTTGCAGTCGGTTCGCCGGGGCGCCTGAGCGTCGGCGAACGGTTCGTCCCTGAGCGCCGGCTCAGCCTTCCTGGAAAGCCAGGACCTGATCCTTGAATGCCTGGGGCACAGGCACGGTGGCCTGTTTGTCGTAGTCGAACATCACGTGGTACGACTTGGCCCTGGCCACCACCTCGTGGGTATCGTCCTGGCGGCGCATGGTGTGCTCGATCTCGAAACTCTTGGTGCCGAATTTCACCACGGCGCTGCTGACCACCAGGGTTTCGCCGTACATGGCCTGCTTGAGGTAGTCGCACTCGCTGCGCACCATGATGTGCGGCAGTTTTTCGCTCTTTGGCAGTTGCAGCAGGTGGTGCATGTAGCAGAGATAGGCATGTTGCATGTAGTCATAATAGATGGGGCTGCTTACATGGCCCATCGAGTCGGTGTCGCGGTATTTGATTTCAATGACGGTCTCAAAGCCTTTCTGGCTCATGGTGCACTTCCTTTTGTTTGTTCTGTTTGAAGTTGGCGGAATGTTCTTGAAACTTCTCGGCAACTTGTTCGGTCCCTTGAAAGTGGGTTTCAAGTTGTTTCAAATGCTAGGCAAGTTGAACTTGCAAGGCTACTCGCGTTTGTTTGCGTGAAACTCGCTTTCGCGCTGCAGCGCTTGTCTGCCGTGGGGTTGCTGGCTGCTGGTTGTACGCCATGGTTCGTTTGTAGGGGCGGCCTTGAGGGTGGCGTTGAATTGCTCGCATTTCGCCGCCGACAACGAACTTTGGTCATGAATATTTAATATTCCCGGCAATGCGAGCAATCCACGGCGGGTACACGGGCACGGCTTTTGTGTGTGGGGTTTTTAATGCGAGTAGTTGTTCGTCAGGCATTCTTTTAGCATGGCCGCCACTCAGGCGCCGTTGTTGTAGCGGCCCTGTATCGCCATTCAGGGAGTGCAGTGTTCATGACCAATCAAGACAGGGTGGCGGTGGTCACCGGTGCGGCCAGCGGTATTGGCGCGGCGACCGCCCTGCAGCTGGCACGGGAGGGTTTTCAGGTGGCGTGCCTGGACCGTGACGAAGGCGGCCTGGATCGCACCCTGCATGCGCTGGGCCCAGGCCATCGGCCGTTCGCCCTGGACCTGTGCGATGAACAGGCAGTGGCCGCGGTGTTCGCCGAAATCGCCCGGTGGCACGGGCGCATCGATGGCCTGGCCACCTGCGCCGGGGTGGTCGACACCACGGCATTCGACGACCTGAGCGTGGCGCGCCTGCGCCAGTTGCTGGAGGTCAACCTGCTTGCCACCTTCAGCGTGGTGCAGCACAGCGTGCCCTTGATGCGCGCCGGCGGGCATATCTGCACCGTGGCCAGCGTCGCCGGCATTCGCGGCGGTGGCCTGGCCGGCACGCTCGGCTACGCCACCAGCAAGGGCGCGGTAATCACCCTGAGCAAGGGCCTGGCGCGCGAACTGGGCCCGCGCGGGCTGACCGTCAATTGCATCGCCCCGGCGGTGATCCGCACGCCGATGCTCGATGACACCACGCGCGTCGCCGGCAAGCTCGAACAGCTGCACGGCATGACCGCCTTGCGCCGCGAGGGCCGTGCCGAGGAAGCCGCCGAGGTGATCGCCTGGCTGCTGTCGGGCAAGGCCTCGTTCGTCAGCGGCACCACCATCGCCGTGGACGGCGGCCTGGCGATGCTCTGAGGCGCTTTCTTTTCTTCCTTTTCTTCTCTGTACAGGACGTCAACCATGGCAGTTTCCAAGGACAACCCACTGGCGCTTTGCCGCACCTTTTTCTTCATTCCCGGCGCCGACGAGCGCGCGTTGCTGGCGGCACTCGACGGCGATGGCGACGTGCTGGTGCAGGAGCTGGAGGACTTCACCCCACCGGCGCGACGCCCCGAGGCGCGTGCACTGGCGGTGGATATCCTGCAGCGCTGGCGCGCCTGCGGGCGGGTCAGTGCGGTGCGCATCAACCCGTTTGAAACCTGTGGCCACGAGGACCTGGCGGCAGTGATGGCTGGCCGCCCGCAGGTGGTGATGATGTCCAAGGTCGAGCGCCGCGAGCAGATGATCGAGCTGGACCAGTTGATCACCGAGCTTGAGGGGCGCCATGGCATCGCTGCCGGCAGCACGTTGATCGTGCCGAACATCGAGACCGCGCTGGGCGTGGTGCGCGCCATCGAGATCGCCGCCGCCAGCCCGCGTATCAAGGCGATGCTGGTGGCCACCGAGGACATGGTGGCCGACCTGGGCGCCGGGCGCAGCCGCGCCGGCACCGAGCTGTATTACCCGCGCTCGCGCTTTCTGCTCGAATGCGCGGCGGCGGGGGTGCTGGCCATCGACTCGCCCTACACCTTTGCCGACGCGCAGGGTGCCGAAGCCGACATGCAGTTCGCCCGCTCCATCGGCTACCAGGCCAAGGGTGTGGTCAACCCGGCGCACGTGGCGGTCGCCAATCGCTACCTCACCCCCGCTGACGCGGACGCCGAACTGGCGCGCCGGCAGGTGGCGGCGTTCGAGGCGGCTGCCCAGGGCGGCAACGTGCGTGCCGAAGTCGATGGCCTGGTGGTGGAAGTGCCCAGCTACCTGCAGGCGCTGCGCTTGCTGGAGCGTTACGAGCAGTTGCAGGCGCGTCAGGCGCTACGCCGCTGAGCTGTGCGGCTGCGCGCGGGCGCGGGCGGTGGCCAGCGGCATGGCCGGCGGGAGGCACAACAGCCCGATCAGCGAGCTGCTGATCGCATCCTCGATCTGCGCCTGGCTCATCTGCGGCGAGTCGAGGATGTAGGCCTTGACCATCGAGGTGATCACCTGGGCCGCCAGCCAGGCGGCCAGGTGCAGGTTGCTGTGAGCCAGCGTGGCCCGCCAGCGGTCCAGCAGGCGCTCGATGGACAGGGTGATGCGGGCCTTGTGCTGCAGGTCGTCGACGCTGCGGCTCAGGTTGGCCAGGTCGGTGTCGAGCAGCCGGTGCAGCTCCGGTTCCTGCTGGTGCAGGTGCAGCAGGGCTTGCACCAGCAGCCTGAGGTGGGCCGGCAGGTCGGCCACCTCGTGTGCGCCGGCGACCTCCAGAATCACCCGGTTCATGGCCTGCGCATGGCGCTCATGCAACGCCGCGATCAATGCATCCTTGTTCGGGAAGTACTGATAGACCGAGCCCACGCTGACCCCGGCGCGCTGGGCCACCAGGTTGGTGTTGGTGCCCTGGTAGCCATGCTTGACCACCACCTTGGCGGTGGAGGTGAGGATGGTTTCGACCATCATCCGCGAGCGGGCCTGGGTGGGGATCTTGCGCGGAAGGTTAAGGTGTTTCACGAATGTCTCCAGAAAGGGCCTGATTGCATTTGTGAGAAAGGCTGCCAGCAGGCAGCGGTGCTCCGACCTTGGAGATTTCTCCCTGATTGCCTGGAGCGCGCCGCCGCTGTGGCAATGCAGCCGATCCAGTACGAGGGCGATTCTTGGCCTTGGAGACGCTTTGGAAAATGCTCTGGTGTGCACTTTATAGTTAGCGATAGGGTCAGCTATCGCCGCCGCAGGCCCCCGCAAACCGGGCAGATCACAGGCTGCGGTCGAGGCCGAAACGTTTCTTCAGCACCTTTTCCAGCAGCCGTTTGGGCAGCACGCCGGCCAGCAGCGGCAAGGCGCGGCTGCCGTTGCCCAGGCGCAGCAGGTCGGGCGGGGTACGCTGCTGTACGGCCTTGAGCAGGCCCTGGGCGAACGCGCTGGCGGGGGTCGGTCTGTCCTGCGAGGCGCGGGCGCGGGCGCGCACCTGCTCGCGCAATGGCCACCACGGCGAGTCTTGCGCCAGCACCTGCTCGGCCTCGCGCCCGGCATTGCTGGCGAAGCTTGAGGCGATGGCGCCGGGCTGCACTTCCATCACGCCGATGCCGAACGGCGCCAGTTCCAGGCGCAGCGCATCGCTGAGCGCATGCACCGCCGCCTTGGATGCGCAATAGGCGCCGGCGAACGGGGTGACCAGCACACCCGACACGCTGCCGATGTTCACCACCAGGCCGCGATTGCGTCGCAGCAAGGGGAACAGTGCACGGGTCACACCGATCAGTGCGAACACGTTGGTCTCGAACTGGCGCTGCATCGCCTCGACACCGCCGTCCAGCAGCGGCCCCATCGCGCCGTAGCCGGCGTTGTTGATCAGGATGTCGAGGCCGCCATGGGCCGTTTCGATGGCGTCGGCCAGGCGCACCAGGGCGTCCTCGTCGTTGACGTCCAGCTGGCGGCTGCTGAAGCCGGCCTTGATCAGCGTGGCGACGTCATCGGCCTTGCGCGCGGTCGCCCACACGTCGTAGCCGGCGGACTTGAAGCTGTCGGCGAGGGCGCGGCCGATGCCGCTGGAGCAACCGGTGATCAGGACGACGGGCATGGAAGGGGGCTCTCCTCAGAATGTGGTGTTCGGTCAGGGCTTCGATCAGCCGGGTGATGCTCGTGGCGCACACCACGAGGTTGGGGCCGGCGACGGGCAACAGGATATGTGAAGGCAGATAGTGCAGCGACAGGCTCTGGAACAGGAGGGTCAGGGCCGGTTCTTGCGGGTGATCCTCGAACAGGTCGACGTTGAAATAGTGGAAGTCGACCTGAGGATGTTGACTGCCAAGCCGTGCAACATCGGGATGCATCGTGCGGCAAGGCGGGCAACTGGCCGAGCCCACCATGACCATGGCCGGGCGTTGGCGTGTGCAATCGTCGAGCAGCGCCTGGAGCTGGTCGAGGCGGGTCACGGGCCTGAGTGACATGGTGGTGCCTCCTGCAAGGATGCCGGTGCGCTCCATTCAACCCCGGCTGGCGTGTTTCAGGTAACTGACAAAAATACTAGTTGGCAAAGCCACCCTGCAGGTGCTCGGCACGAAACTCCAGGGTTTGCGGGCGGTAGCCTGAGCGCAGGGGGGGCAGGGGCAGGCAGTCGTGCCAGCTGGCCTCGGGCTGCAGGTCGCCGGGGCCGCGGTAGCGCGGTGCGGCGTAGGTGTTCTCGGCCAGGTTGACGGTGTCGCCGGGGGCGTAGGCGGCCACGCGCCAGCGCAGCTCGACCAGCGGCACGCGGTTGGCGTTCTTTATCTGTACGCGCAGCGGCCGGTCGGCCGGGCAGGCGTCGGGGGCGTAGTCCAGGCGCAGTTCCAGGCGGGCCAGCTGGCTGGCCTCGCGGTTGTCCAGCCACACCACCCACAGGCCCACCAGGCCCAGGCCGAGCAGCGCGGCCATGGAGATCGGCAAGGCCTTGGCCGGGTAGCGCAGCAGCAGGACCAGCCAGGTGAGGATGAGCAGGATACCGATGAACATGGAGGGCGCCTTGGGTGCGGATGAAGGATCATCCTACCCTGATAAAAGCATCGCGGGTCAAGCCCGCTCCCACAGGTTCGATGGCGACCGTTGTGGGAGCGGGCTTGACCCGCGAAAGGGCCTTCCGGGCTTCAGATCACTGTGCGATGGTCTTGATCGACACCCCGCGCTCCACTGGCGTGGAGCGCCCGTAGATGTCCTCGAAACGCTCGATGTCGTCCTCGCCCAGGTAGCTGCCCGACTGCACCTCGATGATCTCCAGCGGGATCTTGCCCGGGTTGCGCAGGCGGTGCACCGAGGCGATCGGGATGTACGTGGACTGGTTCTCGCACAGCAGGAACACGTTCTCGTCGCACGTCACCTCGGCCGTGCCCGACACCACGATCCAGTGCTCGGCACGGTGGTGGTGCATCTGCAGCGACAGGCTGGCGCCGGGTTTTACCGTGATGTGCTTGACCTGGAAGCGCCCGCCCATGTCCACCGAGTCATACGAGCCCCACGGGCGGTACACCTCGCAGTGGTTCTGGGTTTCGTTGCGGCCCTGGGCGTCCAGGGTGTTGACCATCTGCTTGACCCCCTGAACCTTGTCCTTGTGCGCGATCATCATGGCGTCCTTGGTCTCGACCACCACGATGTTCTCCAGGCCGATCACCGATACCAGCTTGCCGTTGCCGTGGATCATGCAGTTGTGGCTGTCCTGCACCACCACGTCGCCCTTGGTCACGTTGCCGTTGGTGTCCTTCTCGTGCACGTCCCACAGCGACGACCAGCAGCCCACGTCGCTCCAGCCCGCACTCAGCGGCACCACGCAGGCGCGCTGGGTCTTTTCCATCACCGCGTAGTCGATGGAGTTGTCCGGGCAGCAGGCGAAGGTGGCCTCGTCGATGCTGATGCTGTCGCCGTCTTCCAGGCTGCGCTCCAGGGTCAGCAGGCAGGTGTCGTAGATGTCGGGGTCGTGCTTTTTCAGCTCTTCGAGGAAGCGGCTGGCGCGGAACAGGAACATGCCGCTGTTCCAGTAGTAGCCGCCACTTTTGACGAACTCGGTGGCGCGTTTTTCGTCAGGTTTTTCAACGAACTGTGCCACGCGGCTGATGCCTTCGGGCAGCAGGGCGTCCTGGCTCGACTTGATGTAGCCGTAGCCGGTTTCCGGCTTGGTCGCCGGCACCCCGAACAGCACCATTTCGCCGCGTTCGGCGGCCACCGTGGCCAGGGCCAGGGCGCGTTGCAGGGCCTTCTGGTCGTCCAGCACGTGGTCGGCCGGCAGCACCAGCATCAGCTCGTCGCGGCCTTCGTTGACCAGTTTCATGGCCGTGAGCGCCACGGCCGGCGCGGTGTTGCGCCCGAACGGCTCCATCAGGATCGCCTGGGTGTCCAGGTTCAGGTTGGCCAACTGCTCGTTGACGATGAAGCGGTGGTCCTTGTTGCACACCACGATGGGCGCGTCCATGCCGTCGAACACCAGGCGCGACAGGGTTTGCTGGAACAGCGTGTGTTCACCGGTCAGGGCCAGGAACTGCTTGGGGAATTGCTTGCGCGACAGGGGCCACAGACGCGAGCCGCTACCACCGGACAGGATGACTGGAATCATGGGTAATCTCCGAACGTTGAAAGGGGCAGTTGATTAACGGGTGGACACAGGGCGCTTGACCCAGACCGGCGACAGGTTGCTGCCACTGCCGGTCACATACAGCACGGCCGCTTCGCCACGTTCGAGTGCAACGGGCTTGAGGTCGCTGACTTTCTTGTCGCCTTCATACAGCGCCAGGCTGACCTTGACCGGGTTGATCTCGCGCTCGCCGCGCGCCTTGGCCGCCACCGGCTTGACCACTTCGGTCTTGCCATCGGCGGTCTTCAGGGTCAGGGCCTGGTCGCTCAGGTTCTGCACGCGTACCAGGGATTTCTGCTTGTTCTTGAACGGCGGTTCCTCGACCAGTTGCGGCTGGCCGCTGCCGTGGTTGACCAGGGTGTAGTAGTGATCGCCCGCCAGCTTGACCGGTACGGTCTGGCTGCCGACCTTGGCGCTGTAGTCGCCCTGGGGCATGAAGCTGAAATCGCTGCTGCCCTGGGCGGCCACTTCGCTGATCTGGGTGTTGCCGACACTGGCGGCCACCGGCTGGTTGCCGGCGTTGTACAGGCGCACGAAGGTCGAGCCCTTGGGCGCGCTGGGGCCATACAGTGCGGCGTCGGCGCCGGCCCAGGCCTGCAGCGAGAGCAGGCTCATGCCGGCGGTCAGGGCGAATGCTTTGGCAATGCGGTGCTTGGTGGTCATGTGCAGTTCCTCTCAGTGTTGCGTCCGATTGGACGACAGGGCCATGTCTTGATTGGCGGTACGGGTTTGCTTCAGCTGGGCGATCCACTGCGGATCGAAGGCGCTGAGGTCGTTTTTCATTGGCAGATAACGTTCCGGGAACTCCCATACCAGCACCTGTGGGGCGCTGGTCTTGAAGGCGTCGGTCTGCAGGTACTTGAGCATCGGCAGCAGCGGGCCATGGCCGTCCTCGGCGTCATTGACCACGTCGCTGCGCAGCGCCTGCTGCAACGCACCGAGGAAGTTCCAGTGCGGGTTGGCGCTGTAGCTGGTGCCGATCAGCGCCACGGGGATCTCGTTGTCGGCAAACAGCGCGTCGTCGCTGTCGGCCTGGTCCTGGGCCCGGGCAGGGCGGGTGGTGCGTTGCTGCAGGCTGTCCGGGGCCGGCAGCAGGTGGCTGAACAACGGGTCCAGCGGCAGGAAGTTGGTGAGGTCGCCCTTGTACGGTGTGGCGGCTTTGGCTTCGGTGACGAACTGCTGCGGCGTGCCGCTGAGCAGGGTCTGGCGGGCCACGGCTTCGGCCAGGTGGCGTGCCACCACCTCGGCGCCCAGTGGTGTCCAGTGGGTGTCGGTGCGCAGGAACACCTGGCCCTGGGCCTTGGCCGCCTGCAGCGGGCCGAGCAGGTCCGGGGCGAACACGCCGGCCTGGCGCGCCTTGGCATGGAACTGGTTGTACAGGTCGGCATGCAGGCTGGCGGGCGTCTGCTCACCGATGTACTCCGGGTACAGGCGGGCCTTGGCCGGAATGATCGCCAGCACCAGTTGCACACCGTGCTGCTTGAGGGTGTCGCGCACGCCGCGGATCAGTGCGAGGTTCTCGGCCTCGAACTGTTCGCTGCCGGCCACCGGCTTGAACTCTTCATCGCTGAACAGCCATTGCTCGCGGCCCAGCACCACACCCGGGCGGCCTTCGTTGAACAGTTTGAAGTCCAGCGCCGCCCAGAGGTTGGTGCCCAGGCGCTTGATCGGGAACTGCGCGTCGTAGTGGGTTTCAGCGGCCTTGGCCAGCTTGCCGTCGAGCAGGGACATCTGCGCGGTACGCTGGAAACTGCCCAGGCCCCCCAGCGACCAGATGCCCAGGCCCAGCAGCAGGGCCATGAACAGCACGGCGTAGAGTTTGCGTAATGATCGGGTCATGGTCGGCTCGCTCAGAACTGGAAGTAGAGGAACGGCGAGTAGCTTTGCGCCGAGAGTTTGAGGATCGAGGCCACGAACAGCAGCAGCACCAGCGCGCGGGTCATGTACAGGCCCCAGTCCAGGCTCACGCTGCCGTCGCCATGCACGGCCACCGGGCTGGCCTTGGCCGTGGGCTTGGCGTTGCGGTAGAAGTCGCGCAGGCCGAAGAACGCCAGGCTCAGGTAGGCGATCACCAGGGTGGCCACTTGCAGGCCGGTGAGGCTGGCGCGGTTGAGCTCCGACAGCTGCCATTCACCGAAGCTGAACATGGCGCCGTACATGCGCCCGGCCACGTGCAGGTTTTCGGCGCGGAAGATCACCCAGCCCATCACCACCAGCAGGAAGGTGAAGGCCCACTTGACCGGGTTGAAGCGCTGCGGGTTGGTGTCCAGGCCCAGTGCGCGCTCGATCGCCAGCCACATGCCGTGCCAGGCGCCCCAGATGATGTAGGTGAAGTTGGCGCCGTGCCACAGGCCGCCCAGCAGCATGGTCAGGAACAGGTTGCGGTAGGTGGCGAAGGTGCCGCCGCGGTTGCCGCCCAGGGTGATGTACAGGTAGTCGCGCAGCCAGGTGGACAGGCTGATGTGCCAGCGCCGCCAGAACTCGGTGATCGACTGGCTGATGTAGGGCTGCTTGAAGTTCTCCATGAAGCGAAAGCCCATCATCAGGCCCAGGCCGATGGCCATGTCGCTGTAGCCGGAGAAGTCGAAGTACAGCTGCGCGGTGTAGGCCAGTGCGCCCAGCCAGGCGTCGCCGGTGGTCGGGTTCTGCAGGGCGAAGCAGTGGTCGGCGACCACCGCCAGGGTGTCGGCGATGAACACCTTCTTGATGAAGCCCTGCATGAACCGCGTGCAGCCTTCGGAGAACTTGTCCAGGGTGTGGGTGCGGTGGTTGAACTGGTCGGCCAGGTCGCGAAAGCGCAGCACGGGGCCGGCGATCAGGTGCGGGAAGATCGCCACGAACGCGGCGAAGTCGATCAGGTTGCGGGTGGCCGGGGTGTCGCCGCGGTACACGTCGATGATGTAGCTGATCGACTCGAAGATGTAGAACGAGATGCCGATGGGCAACAGGATGTGGGTGAGGATGAACGGCTCCAGGCCGTACGAGGTCATGATCGCGTTGATGCTGTCGACGCCGAAGTTGGCGTACTTGAAGTAGCCCAGGATACCCAGGTCGACCACCACCCCCAGCAGCAGCCAGCGCTGGGCCGGCTTGGTGCGCACGCCGGCGGCGCCCACCTTGAGGCCGATCCAGTAGTTCCACAGGGTGACCGCAGCGAACAGCGCCAGGAAGTCCACTCGCCACCAGGCGTAGAACACGTAGCTGGCCAGCAGCAGCAGGGCGTTGCGGTAGCGTTGCCCGCTCAGGTAGTACAGGCCGAGAAAGATCGGCAGGAACAGGAACAGGAACACATTGGACGAGAACACCATCCCGATCTCTCCTTGTCGTTATCCACAATCGGGGCAGCAGCCCCCCAAACCCCCCGCTGAAATTGCGGGGGAACCAGATCAAACGCATCGCGGGTCAAGCCCGCTCCCACAGGGATTGCGGTCGTTGCTACTTCTTCTGTTCTGCCTGCGGGTCGTAGACGCGCGTCAGGTCGCCGCCCAGGCGGAAACTCTTGAACGGCTGCATCGCGTGCTTGCGCTTGAGCGCATCGGCGTCGCACTGGTACAGGCTGCACCACGGCTCAAGCCAGGCGTATTTGCTGTCGATCTTCAGATCGTCCATGTCCTGCTTCTGGCCATTGCGCGCCTTGAACGCACTCGGGTCTCTGGCCCCGGACAACACCCGCTCGCCCAGGCGCTTGAGCGCGCCGTTGTTTTCCGGGCGCAGGTCCACGCCGTTGGCCTGGGCGAAGCTGGCGATCATCGACAGCGGCGGCAGTGCGTAGTTGTGGTACGCCAGGGCGCGCTGCTTGCGCTTCATCTCGTTGGGCAGAAAGCCCTGCGCATCGACCTGGTTGGCACCCACGCGGTACTCCTTCACGGCCCAGTCGAACAGGTCGCGGCGATCGGTCGCCACCGCCGTGGCCATCACCGACCAGGCGGCCCAGTACGAGTGGTTGTTGATCTTTTCCAGCGGCAGGTCGCTCCAGTCCTTGACCGTCTGCTCGGCCAGGCGCGCGAACCATTTCTCGATCTGTTCGGCCTGGGCCTGGTGCGCCGCCAGTGGCTGTGCGTTGGAGAACTTCAGGCGCAGGTATGCCGAGCTCAGGCTGCCCAGCGCCCATTTGCGCATCGACTTGCCGGTGTGGTTGTAGTCGGTGGACATCAGCGCATCGGCCTGCGCCCAGGTGCCCAGCCACTGCAGGGTGCAGTCCAGCTGCTGCGGGCGGCCGTCGCGCATGTACTGCATCACCTGCTTGCTGACCCCGCGCTCCAGCGTGGTGATGCTGGCGGTGGAGTCGCGAAAGGCCTGTTCGGATGCCTTGTTCAGCGTCGCGCGGGCCTTGTCCGAGCCTTCGTACTTGCTGCGAAACTGCAGCGCGCCGGTGTAGGGCTTGGGCACGGCCTCACAGGTGAAGTCGTTGGGGCTGGTCTTGGGTTTCTCGATGCCGGCGTAGTAGCCCTGCGGCGGGACCAGCCCGCCGGCCTGCACCGCCGGGCCGAACAGGGCCAGGGCGAGCAGGGCGGGGGTGGCAAGGGTGCGGATGGATGTCATGTGCGCCTCACAGGCCGGCCTGGGCAGCATGCTGCCCGGCGCCGGCGATCGGGTTGCGTGTACACAGCCTGGCCTGGACCTTCTGGCTGCCGCTTTCGGGACCCTGCACTTCCACCGCGAGCAAGGTCTGGTTGGCCCAGTCCTCGTCCTCGCGCAGTTGGAAGGCGAAGCGTCCGTCGGTGTCGGAGGTTTCGGGTTTTTCGATCTTCAGGTCCTCGTGACGACCATTGAGGTACCACAGGGTGGCCTGCAAGGTCTTGACCGACTTGTCTTCGAACTGGATGTCCAGTTGATGACGGCCGTTGACCAGGTTCTTGATCACGCCGTTCTTGCCATTGACCAGCAGCTCGTTGGTGCCCGGCTTGAGCGAGGTGCTGACGCTCATCTGCGCAGGCTTGCCTTCGCAGCCGTTGTCGAGCAGGGCGAGCATCTGGCGCCAGATGGTTTCCTGGTCCAGGCGGTACAGCGGCGAGAACTCCCACACCAGGATCTTGGGCGGGTTGTTCTGGAACTCCTCGCTGCCCAGGTACTGGATCATCGAACCTTCCAGGCCGCCACCGGGGAACGCGACGTTGAGCACGTCGGCGCCGATGTACTGCTGCAGAAAACCCGAGAAGTTGTAGTTCTTGCCGCTGTGGCTGGTGCCCACCAGGGTGATCTGCGGGTTGCCCGAGTCGCCGAACAGGTCGTCGCCGCCACTCTCGCCCTTGGGCTCGGTGACGAACTGGTCCATGTACTGCACCGCGTAGCTGGTGCCGCACAGTTGGCCGGCGACGTTGTGCAGGGTGCCGGTCTTGCCCATGCGGCCGGACGGGTGGCTTTCGAATTCACGCCGCGGGATGTCGGCGAAGGCCGGCATGCTGTGCACGGTGTCGGCCACGATTTTTGCCGCACGCTCGGCGCCATAGGGCGTCCAGTGCTGGTCGCCGCGGAAGTAGAAGTCCTTGCCCTGCTGCGCGGCCGGCAACTGTTCGTTGGTCAGCGGCGACAGGTCGGGCACGTTGTAGCCCATTTGGGCGAAGCGCTTGAGCATGGCCTGGTAGTTGCGCAGGGCCTTCTCGTAGTTGAACGCGGCCTTGTCGGCCGGGTTGAGCATGTTGCGGTTCACCAGGCCACGGGTGGGCTGGTACACCACCACCAGTTCCACGCCGCGCGCCTTGAACGCATCGTGCACCTGCTGCAGGCGTTTGTAGCCGGCCGGGGTGGTGCTGAATTCGGTGCGCAGGTCTTCGCGGGTACGGAACAGCCAGTCGCCCTGGGCTTGCACCAGGGTGGTGAAGTTCTGCTGGTAGCGGGTGGTGTAGCGGCTGGCATCGTGGGCTTCGGGGCACAGTTGGCAGCACGGCTGGGCGGTGAAGCTGGGCGCCTGCACCTCGTCGGCACGCACGCCGTTGCTGATCGCCAGCAGCGCCGCACTCAGGCCAAGCAGTTTCATCAGGTGTGGGGTCATGTCAGGTTTCCTCAATCCGCCATGTCGGTCTGGCGTTCGACCGGGTCGATCAGTACGGCTTTGCCCTGGCGAACCATCAGGTCGAGAATCTCGTCCTGGCGATCGCCCAGCACCCCGGAGAAACTGATGCCGCTGGACTTGCTCGGGGCCAGCATCGACACCCGGTACAGCTCCACGCTCAGGGGCGAGTCGATCGACAGCGGGCCGCTGCCGTTGGCCGCCAGTTCACCGCCCACCACGATCAACGACACCTTGGTGTCGAACGGGTCCAGGTCGATGTCGCGGTCGGTATCGGACAGGTCCTTGATGTGCCCGTACACGCCCACCAGGCCGTTGGCCATGGCGAGGTTTTCGTACAGGCGGATGTTCACGCTGTTGCGCACGCGGATGCCGTGGCGACGGTTGCTGATGACCTTGTTGCCCCAGATCAGGTTGTCGCCGCTTTCGTACAGGGTGATGCCGTCGGTGTGGTTGCGGTAGATCTCGTTGTAGGCGATCAGGTTGTTGACGCTGTTGCGGTCGATCACCACGCCCGAGAGCTTGTTGTCGTAGCTCTTGTTGTTGATGATCCAGCTGTCGTTGACCTCGCGCGAGACGATGATGCCGTGCTTCTTCTTGGTGCCATGCACGGTGTTGCCGGCGATGATCAGGCGGTGCGAACGGTCGTGGGGGTCGATGCCGTACACGATGTTGTCGCGGTAGGTGTTGTCCTTGACCACGAAGTCGCTGGTCTCGTAGCAGTAGAAGCCGTACCACATGTCGCTGAACTCGGAGCCGATGATCCAGCCGGTGGGTTCGGGGCGGCCCATCTGCTTGGCCATGTTGGGCGTGTACTGCGAAATGCTCACGCCGTAGGACTTGCTCTGGGCATAGCCGAAGCTGGCCATGCGGGTGTTGACGATGTAGGTCTCGGTGCCGCCCCACGAGAGCAGGAACGGGCGAAATTCCTTGGGTGTGCGGAAGGTCGCCGGGCCGTTGTCCTTTTCGCGCCAGCCGGTGACGCGGGTGTGGCTGACGAACAGCTTGCCGTCGTTGACGATGAACGCACCGCCTTCCTGGGACAGGCGCAGTTCCTTGACCTTGGCATCGATCTCGAGCACGCCCTTTTGCCCCACCACGATCGGCAGGCGCGACAGGTATACCCCCGGCGCGGTTTCACGCAGGTACTGGGCCGGCACGTGCTTGCTCAGCTCGGTGAAGTCGACATGCCCGTCATCGACGAAGATCGCCTGCGGGATGCCGTGCTGGCGGGCTACCCATTCGGCCATCTTGTTGTCGCCGCCGATGAACTCCTTGAGGGCGTCTTCCTGCAGCATGCGGCGTACCGTGACCTTGCCCTTGCGTGCACGCTGGATCTTGGCCTGCACCGCTTCGGCGGTGTAGCCGCTGAGGTCGGGCAGGGTCGGCGCCGGGATCTGCAACGGCTCGATCGGCGCGCTGCTGACGGTGTAGGTCTTGGCGTGCTGCAGCTCTTTGGCCGGGCTGGCCACGGGCAGGCCGTTGGCCAGGGCGATGCTGCTGGCCAGCAGCAGGCTGCCGGCGATCAGCGTGTTGAGCGGGTAAAGGTTCATGTCAATGCACTCCAGGCATCAGAAACGCCAGATCACGTCGATGAAGGCGCGGTGCATGTACGAGTCCGCTTCCTTGCCATAGGCGTCGCCTGGCTTGAACACCCCACCGCGAAAGCGCACCAGTGCCGACGGTTCGTCGATCGACTGGCTCAGCGCGGCCGGCAGCAGGCCCTGCTTGAAGTACTTGGTGACCACCAGGTCCATCTCCTGGCCGAGGTCTTTTTCGCCCTGGATCAGCGGGCGGTTGATGCCGTCATCATCGACCACGGCGTTGATGCCGCTGCTGCCGATGTTCTGCTTGCCGTCGACGCGCCAGAACTTGTGGTACACCAGGCTTGCGTCGTAGTCGTCGCGCAGTTGCCAGGAGGTGAACAGGGTGGCGGCCTGCAGGTTGCCCAGCTCGCCACGGAAGGCCTCGCCGAAGCGGTGCACACGCGAGCGGGTGCCGGTGAAGTTGGAGCGGTTGCTCTCAAGGCCGGTCTGTTCGAAGTTGCCCGAGCCGTCGCTGCCACCGCCGCCGCTGCCGCGGGCATAGGCCGCGCCGACCTGCCAGTTGGGGTCCAGGCGCAGGCGGATGCCCAGGTCGGTGGCCCAGGCGTTGACATCGCCGCTCTGCTTTTGCGTGGCCAGCTGGTCGCCGTTGGCCAGGGTGGTGGCGCTCAGGCGATCACGGTCGCCGGTGAGCCAGGTGACGCTGCCCCAGTAGTTGACGGTGTTCTGGTTGCGCCAGTTGTAGGCGTCGCTGTTGGCCTCAAGGCCCAGCCAGGTGAGGTCGCCGTTGCGGGTCTTGTCCAGCGGGTCGAGGGTCTCGCCCGGGTTCTTCAGCTTGCCGTCGTCGTGGGTGTGGTGCGCGCGCAGGCCGACCCAGTGGCCTGGGGTCCATTGCGCGGCCACGTCGCCGTAGACGTGCAGGCGGTCCTTGTCTTCGGGGGCCAGGTCGGTGAGGTCGGTGCGGTACTCGCTGAAACGCTGGGCCACGCCGGCGTTGGCGCGCAGCAGGGTGGTGTCGAAGGTCCAGTTCAGCGCCTCGATGTTGGTGTCGCGCCACATGCCGTCGTCGCTGCGCAGGCGCTGGCGGCCCAGGCGCAGTTGCTCGCCGGGGTAGGCGGTCAGGCCGCTGTAGCCGACCCAGAACTCGCGCATGGCCAGGTAGCTCTTGTCCTGCTCGCGGCCGCTGGCGCGGCGGGTTTCGACCTGGCTGTCGTCGTCGGCCTGGCGCAGGGTGTCGGTGTCGATGGTGTCGGTGGCGGTGACCGCCTGGCCCATGGCGTAGGCGCTCCAGTTGCCGCGCTCGCCATACACCCAGGGGCGCAGGTCCAGGCCCAGGCCGTTGACGTCGCCGCCGGAGCGGGTGCCCAGGTCGCGGTCATCCTCGGACTGGCCGGTGACTTTCACTTCCAGGCCGAAGTTCTTCTCGGCGGTCATCGCGGCCAGGGTCGGGCACGACCAGAGCAGGGCACAGCCCAGGCCCAGGCCGGCCTTCATCCACGGGTTGAGTGTCATAGGGATTCCTCGCCGTCTTGTTCGGTGGTGTCCTGCAGGGCCTGCATGGCCTGGGCGCCGGGGCCCTGACCCATGGCGCCACGGGCCTGGCGCTCCTGTTGCAACAGGCGCTGGGCCTGGGCCTTCTGCGGGGCGGATAGCTGCTGGTCGAGCTCGCCGGCCATCGCCGTCGATTGCTCGCTGGGGTTGGCCTGCGCCAGTTGCGCGAACACCCAGGCGTTGACCAGGTCCTGGCGAATGCCGCGACCTTCGCTGAACAGTTGGGCCAGCGCGTAGTCGGCGCTGAGCTGGCCACCACGGGCGGCGCGCAGCAGGTGATCGACGGCTTTCTGCGGTTCGACCTGGCCCAGATAGCCACGGCGGTAGAGCTGGCCGAGGTAGTAGTGGGCGCTGATTTCGCCGGCATCGGCGGCGGACTGCAGGTGCGTCTCGGCTTTTTTCGCGTCGGCCGGAACGGCCTTGCCTTCGTAGTAGAGGCGGCCCAGCAGCAGCTCGGCGCGCGGTTGTGCGGCCTCGCGGCCCTTGTCGATGTAGGCCAGCAACTGGTCGCTGTCGCCCAGCTCGGGGAAGCTGTAGAGCAGTTGCGCCAGGCTGACCCAGGACGCGGGGTTGCTCGGTGCGACCTGTTCGAGCAGGGCCTGGGCGGTTTTCTCGTCGGTCTGGCCCAGGCTGGGGTCGGCCAGTACGCGGGCCACGCTGTCGACCCGGCTGGCCGGTACCGCACTGCGGGCATAGGCGGCCTTGAGCTGGTCGATCAGCGCGGCCTGTTGTTCGGGCTGGGCGCGCTTCTGGTACACGCTGGCCAGTTCCACATAGCAGATGTCGGTGCTGGCCAGTGCGGCCTTGCAGATACGTTCCACCTCGTCCAGGTGCTGGTCGTAGGTGTTCTGGGTACGGTACAGCAGCACCTGGGCCAGGCCCGCCTCGGGGTAGCCGGCGGCGCGCCATTGGTCGATCTGCTGCTGGGCATCGAGGTCGGGGAAACTCTGCGGGTATTGCAGGTAGAGCATGGCCAGCGGGATCAGGGTGTTGCTTTCGCCGGCGGCGAAGGCCTGCTTGAGCAGGCCCTGGGCCTCGTGGCGCTCGGCCTCGCTGCTGTCGGGCTTGGCCACCAGCAGACGGCCGAGGCGGGCCTGGGCGCGGGGCGAGGTGCGGGCGGCGGCGCGGTAGGTGGCCTCGGCCTGCCTGAGCTTGGCCGGGTCACCGGTTTCGACCTGGATATCGGCCAGGCCTACCTGGGCCTCGCTGTAGCCCAGGTCGGCGAGTTGCTGGTAGTTGCGCTCGGCCAGGGCGGTGTCGCCGCGCTTGAGGGCTTCGTTGGCCAGGCGCTGGTCGGGCAGGCCGGCGCCACCGGCCAGGCTGACGGCCAGGGCCAGTGCACCCATCGGTAGGAGCCGGCCTTGCCGGCGAAGGGGGCTGCACGATTCGCCGGCAAGGCCGGCTCCTACAGGGATCGCGGTGTGTTGGGTAGTCACCGGCATGTCCTCTTCAAAGCCCACGGGCCACGGCCTTGTCGATCAGCCAGTCCATCGACGGGCCCCGGTCGCTGTTGACCGACACCGGGCGCCCGGCCAGCTCGCTGGGCATCGGCGCATCCGGCTTGATCTGCACGCGAATGTCCGAAGACAGGTCGTCGCTGTTCTGGCTGGTGCTGCTGACGATGCGACCCTGGCGCACGTCGTCTTCGCCGGCCACCTGGAAGTTGACGCGGGTGCCGGGTTGCACTTCGTCGAACTGGCGGTAGCTGAAACGGGCCTCGATGATCGGGTTGGTGGTGCGCGGGATCAGCTGGAAGATCACTGCGCCCTTGCTCGCGTATTGCCCGTCATCCACCAGCTGCCTGGCCACCACGCAGTCGCACGGGCTGGTGAGGGTGCCGCTGAGCTGCTTGCCGAACAGTTCCTCGACCCGCGCCGGCTCCAGTTGCTGGTCGTCCAGGTGGCCCTTGAGCAGGTCGAGCATGCTGGTGTTGAACGAGGCCAGCGGCGCGCCCTTGACCACCGGGCCGTCCGCCTTCACCAGGCTCTGCACGGTGCCGTCGCGCGGCATGGTGACGTTGGTGGTGGGGACGCTGACCACCCCGGCCTCGGCATGGCTGACGAAGTACAGGCCGTACACCGACTTGGCGATGAAGCCGAACGCGGCCACGCCAACCACGAACACGCCGAGGCTGAAGGTGACCGCACGCAGGCGGCCGAAGGCGCTCAGGCCGCCGCCGGTGTCCTTCTGCTTGCGCGCCTTGGTGAAGTTGTCGCGTTGCAGGGTGCTGAGCACGTCGCCGATGCTGATCAGCTCGCCCGACAGGTGCGAGGTGATGATGTGGCGCAGGGTGGCGATGTCGCGCTGTTCCAGGTTCTGGAACTGCACGCCGGTACGACCGTCGGCGACGTTGTGCGAGCGCACCTGGAACTCGATGTCGATGGCCAGGCCCAGGTTGTCGACCACGAACTGCAGGCGGCCGCGCACCACTTCGCCGACCTTCAGCGGGTGGCGGGTGTAGAAGCTCAGGCCACCGGCCGAGAGGTCCTCGACCTTGACTTCGAGGGTCTCGCGGTTGGCCCCCAGGTAGCGCAGCTTGGCGGGGATCTTTACCCGGGCGTGCTGACGCTGGGCTTCGGACTCATGCACGACATTGGCATTCACGGCGGTATTCATGGCGATATGTTCCTGTTTATTCCGTAGGGCGGCGGCTCACACGACCATGAACAGCACAGCGACGAAGATGCTGGCTGCCGAGAAGGTCATGGTCCGCGAAGACCAGGTGTTGAACCATTGTTGAAAGCTCGCGAGGTCGCGTTTGAGCGCAGTGGGCTGGCGGGTCCAGGACTGCTTGTCGAGGCGGAAGAACACGTAGATCTTCATGATTGCGCCGACGATCTGGTTGTAATAGAGAATCAGCGGGTAGGCCGGGCCGATGGCATGCCCCGAGCACATCAGCATCAGGGTCAGGATCAGGCGGGTGATGCCGATCCACAGCAGGTACACCAGCAGGAAGGCAGGGCCGAACTTGAGGCTGGCGATCAGCGCCACGGTGAGCCCGAGCAGGCTGGTCCACATCGACACGCGCTGGTCGAACAGCACCACGCTGGTGAACAGGCCGAGGCGGCGAACGCCCAGGCCCAGGGCGCGGGAGTTCTGGCGCAGGTTGTTGCCGTACCAGCGGTACATCAGCTTGCGGCTGGCCTTGATGAAGCTCTTTTCCGGCGGGTGCTCGACCGTGTTGATCGCCGCATCCGGCACGTAGAACGTGTCGTAGCCCAGGCGCATGAGGCTGAACCAGCTGGACTTGTCGTCGCCGGTGAGGAACTTGAAGCGGCCCAGGCGCCAGTGCTGCAGCGAGTCGTTCTCGACGTCCTTGATGAACTCGGGGTTGGTCACCACGGCGGCGCGGAACACCGACATGCGCCCGGTCATGGTCAGCACGCGCTTGGACAGGGCCATCGAGCACATGTTGATGTGGCGCTGGGCAAAGCGCAGCTTGTGCCACTCGCTCATGATGTAGCCGCCGCGCACTTCGCAGAATTCGTTGGTGGTCAGGCCACCGACATTGGGGTAGAGCTTGAACCAGGGCACGGTCTTGGCCACCACGCCTTCGCCGAGCACGGTGTCGCCGTCGATCACCGCGACCACCGCGTTCTCGTCGGGCAGGTGGCGCGAGATGGCGCGAAAGCCGTAGGCCAGGCCGTCACGCTTGCCGGTGCCGGCGATGCGCACGAAGTCCAGGGCCACGCGGTCGGGCGGGTTGAACTTGGCCCACAGGCTTTTCACCAGCAGTTCGTCGCTCATTTCCACCAGCGAGCAGACCACGGTGGTGGGGTAGCCGCAGTCGATTGCCTCGCGGATCACCGAGCTGTACACCTGCGCGGTGGTCAGGGCGTCGATGCGAAAGCTGGTGACCATCAGGTACACGTGCGACGGGTCGGCCGCGCTGCCCAGTTTGCGCACCTTGCGTCGCAGCATCGGGTAGACGATGTAGAGGAACAGCATGCCCCGCACGAAGTGCGTGGCACCCATGGAATAACGCCAGATTCCGACAGCGCCGATGAGGAAGATGAAGTCCTTGGAGTCGGGGTCGAAAACGGTCTTGGGCAAGGCCAGGGCGATCAGCATGAGCAGGCTCACGTAGAACAGCCATCCGGCGACCTGTAGCAGGCCGTGCTTGAGCCTTTGCATGGTGTGCATCCGTAGCGAATGAATGGGAAGGAACTGCACGGGGCTGGGGCGACCCCGTGCAGTGGCTGCTGTTACCAGCAGATGCCTTCGGTGCGGCTGGTGGGGCAGGTCGGCTTGCCCATGAAGCCGACCAGGTCGATGACCTGCTTGCCGGCCGGGGCCTGTTGCGCCAGCGCACGGAACTTCTCGTCGCGGTTACCCAGCACGATCACGTCGGCGTGGTTGATCACCTGCTCGAAGTCGGCGTTGAGCAGGGACGAGACGTGGGGGATCTTCGACTCGATGTAGTCCTTGTTGGCGCCGTGCACGCGGGCGTACTCGACGTTGCTGTCGTAGATGTTGAGCTCGTAGCCCTTGCCGATCAGGCGTTCGGCCAGTTCCACCAGCGGGCTCTCGCGCAGGTCGTCGGTGCCGGCCTTGAAGCTCAGGCCCAGCAGGGCAACCTTGCGCTTGTCGTGGCTTTCGATGATGTCGAAGGCGTTCTGCACCTGGGACTCGTTGCTGGTCATCAGCGAGTTGAGCAGCGGCGCCTTCACGTCCAGGCTGCCGGCGCGGTAGGTGAGGGCGCGCACGTCCTTGGGCAGGCACGAGCCGCCGAAGGCGAAGCCTGGGCGCATGTAGTACTGCGACAGGTTCAGGGCCTTGTCCTGACACACCACTTCCATCACTTCGCGGCCATCGACGCCGCAGGCCTTGGCGATGTTGCCGATCTCGTTGGCGAAGGTGACCTTGGTGGCGTGCCACACGTTGCAGGTGTACTTGATCATCTCGGCCACTTCGATGTCCTTGCGAATGATCGGGGCGTCGAGCTCTTCGTAGAGGGCCTGCAGCACGTCGCCGCTGGCGCGGTCGAGTTCGCCGATGACAGTCATCGGCGGCTGGTCGTAGTCCTTGATCGCGGTGCTTTCGCGCAGGAACTCGGGGTTGACCGCCACGCCGAAGTCGACGCCGGCCTTCTTGCCCGAGCAGTCTTCGAGAATCGGGATCACCACGTTCTTGACGGTGCCCGGCAGTACGGTGCTGCGCACCACGATGGTGTGGCGGCTGCTCTTGTCGCGCAGTACCAGACCGATTTCGCGGCACACCGACTCGATGTATTCCAGGCCCAGGTCGCCGTTCTTCTTGCTCGGCGTACCGACGCAGATCATCGACACGTCGCTGTCGCGAATGGCCTGGGCAAAATCGGTGGTGCCCCGCAGGCGCTGGTTGGCAATGCCTTGCTGCAACAGGGCTTCGAGGCCCGGCTCCACGATGGGGGATTTGCCCTGGTTGATCAGGTCGATCTTGGTCGCCGATACATCCACGCCGATCACTTCATGGCCCCGGGCGGACAGGCAGCCCGCACAGACCGCACCTACATAACCCAAACCAAAGATGCTGATACGCATCGCATTCACCTCATGTGTTTATCATGTCGGCGCACAACTAAGCGCCAGACCGGGTTGGTTGACCAGCAAATTCAGGGTGCACGGAAGTGTCACGGTTAAACCGCTAACTGCCGGCAGGCAAATTAAAATGGAGTGCGAAAAATAAACGGCACTCAAGTTGGCGGCTAATGGCCATTTACATTAGGGGGTGAGCCCTGGACGGTATCCGTCTTTATTGCAGTACCCACTTCGCGTACTGCTGTGCTTGTTATTTCAAGTGGATTAAATCCTTTGAAATCAACCACTAGGACGATTTTTAAGGGTGCTCTCTCCTGGCTTGGACGCGTAATCTTGTCGAACAATTGCGCGGACAAAAAAGTGCTTTCAAAACTTCCTGATACTGTCCATTTGTCATGTACGTCATCTCTCACATCCATCACGAGATAATCCGTACCGGTGGTATGAGCGAGCCTCAAGGGGATAAGTTCCAGGCTCGCCCGAGTCGCCGTGAAGGATTTTTTAATATTTCAACAGTTGACGATACTTTCACTTTGATAGCACACGGCAGTTTCGTCCCGTGTCTGTAGGGCAAACTTGGAGGGGGATGTTTTTATGCCAGCATGAAAAAAAATTTCAGGATATTTCGTCAGAAAACTACGAACGGTCTTATGACGTTTGGCGATATGGCTAGAGGGGGTGGTTTTTTGGCGCCACGGGATTGGCGCTGGCGGGCTGTGAGGACGCCATCGCGAGTCAAGCCCGCGCCCGCAAGGATTCAGGTGATCCCGGGGGGAGCGGGGGAACCCGCGATGCTTTCTACTCGGCCGGGTGGTCGCGCAGGAACACCAGGTTGTCCGGTTTGGACTGCTCGGCACTGTAGTAGTAGCCCTGCACGTCGAACTGCTTGAGCCGCTCGGGGTCGTCGATGCGCTCCTGGGTCACGAAGCGGGTCATCATGCCCCGCGCCTTCTTGGCATAGAAGCTGATGATCTTGTACTGGCCATTCTTGAAGTCGCGAAACTCGGTGTTGATCACCCGCGCCTTCAACGCGCTGCGCTTGACCGCCGAGAAGTACTCGTTGCTGGCCAGGTTCAGCAGCAGGTCGTCGCCTTGCTCGGCCAGCGCCTGGTTCAGCCACTCGCTGATGCGCGTGCCCCAGAAGGCGTAGAGGTCCTTGCCGCGGGCGTTGGCCAGCTTGGTGCCCATCTCCAGCCGGTAGGGCTGCATCAGGTCCAGCGGACGCAGCAGGCCGTACAGCCCCGACAGCATGCGCAGGTGCTGCTGGGCATAGGTGAAGTCGTCTTCGCTCAGGCTCTGTGCATCCAGCCCGGTGTACACGTCGCCCTTGAACGCCAGCAGCGCCTGCTTGGCGTTGGCCGGGGTGAAGTTCGGGGTCCAGCTGCCGAAGCGCGCAGCATTGAGGCCGGCCAGCTTGTCCGAGAGGTGCATCAGGTCGCTGATCTGCTGCGGCGAAAGTTCGCGCAGTTGCAGGATCAGTTCCTGGGAGTCGTCCAGGTATTGCGGCAGGGTGTGCCGCTGGGTAACGGGCGGGGTGTCGTAATCGAGGGTCTTGGCGGGTGAGATCACCGTCAGCATGAGGTCGGCTCCTTGAATCGTGGCGTCGATTCTACGGGCGGGGGGCGCCGATCTCCAGCTATCGCGCCAATAGCCAAGACCCTGGCGGCGCTTGGCGCTATAGTGCGCGGCGAGAAAATGGAGAGTGTGATCGTGCGCATAGCCCTTCTTTTACTGGCCGGCCTGCTGAGCACGCTGGTGCACGCTGCCCCGATCGAGCTGGCCCGGTTCGACCGCAGCGTGTGGCCCGAACAACTCGACAGCCCGGCCCTGTTCGATGTGGCCTCGCGTGCCGAAATCCTCAGCTTTGCCCGCGTGCTGTATGACAGCGAGGCCCTGAGCGAGGCGCAGCTGGCCGAGCGCCTGAACCTTCGCCAGGTCAACCTGGTGACGCTGAATGCGTTGCGTCAGCGCCTGTGGCAGCGGCTGTGGCGCAACTATGACCTGGCCCAGCAGAGCTGCGAGCAGGACGCCTCGTTCTGTTACGCCATCGACAGCCTGCCGGACCTGCGCCAGCAGGCGGGCAAGTTCAGTGTTGCAGACGATTCGTTCTACGCCGGTTGGGCGCAGCCAAGCCGACGTTTTCACGAGTACTACCTGAACGAGCAGTTGCGCAAGGCGGCGCTGTTTACCCAGACCTCCAGCGAGGTGGAGCGGTTTTCCGACCAGGAGCGCGATGGCCAGGCACTCAACGACCGGCTGTTCGTGCTCAGCTTCGATGGCGGCCCCGGGCCGGCTACCGAGGCGCTGACCGACTACCTGCGCCGGCAGAAGCTTGGCGGGCTGTTCTTCGTGGTGGGCAAGAACCTGCAGGCGCGCCGCGACCAGACCTCGGCCGCGGCGCTGCAACAACTGTATGCCGGGCAGTGCGTGGGGCTGCAGGGCTGGCAGTACAGCTCGCATGCGCAGTGGACTGGCTGGCAGGACTCGGTGGTCTCCAGCCGGGCATTGGTACAGAGCAGCCTGCCCGAGGCATTCGTGCCGCTGTTTCGCCCGCCCTACGGGCAGCGCCGCGCTGACAGTGCGGCGTTTTTTGCCGGCCAGCAGCTGCAGGTGATGTTGTGGGATATCGACGCCCAGGACCAGGCCGGGTTGAATGCCGAGCAGTCGGCGCAGCGGGTGCTGAGCCTGATGCTGCTGTGGCGCCGCGGGGTGATCCAGTTTCATGACGGCCAGCCCAGGGCCCAGGCGGCGATCGACTGGTTGCTGCAGCACACGGCCCAGAGCGGGATTGGCTGGGGCGACTGCCGGGAATTCGCCGAAACCCCGTAATCGCTGGGCGCGGCGGCACCCGGCGGAAAAAATCGCCAGGCGTTCATCGGGGTTTGATCATTAACTGTAGTGGTGCTTGCGGCTCACGCCAAGGGCTTGACCGCACAACGAAAAATAAACTTCAAAAAAACGTAAAAACGCTTTTTATCGTCACGGGTTTTGCGGTATCAAGAAGTCAGACCGCCGAACCCTGCAGCACAGGTGGCGTACTAATGGCCCCTCCTTTGTTCGCAGCTTCCCTACCGTAACGACGCGGCCAGGGGGAGACCGGCGGTCACTTCGCGGCGCAGCACCGCCCAGGTATTGCGTCGTCTGGCCCCTACAAAGGTGACCGAGTATGGATGATCAAGGACGTAACGTTTCTTCCAACCAGCCAATCCTTTACGTGCTCGATACCAATGTTCTGATTCACGATCCGAACGCCTTGCTGAATTTCGAGGAACACCACGTCGCGCTGCCGATGACCGTGCTCGAGGAGCTCGACAAACTCAAGACCGGCAAACACACGATCGCCGCCGAATGCCGCCAGGCCATTCGTCTGATCGACCAGACCCTGGGCGATGCCACGCCCGAGGATGTCGAGCAGGGCGTACCGATCCAGCGCGGCAAGAGCGGCCCCAAGGGCTTCCTGTCGATCCTGATGACCCCACGCGCCGAACCCAACCGGCTGCTGCCCGAACACCTCAACGACAACATCATCATCAACCAGTTGCTCGAGCTGCGTAGCCGGCGCAAGGAACTGGACGTGGTGCTGGTGACCAAAGACATCAACATGCGCCTCAAGGCCCGCGCCTGCGGTATCGCCGCCGAGGACTACAGTACCGATCAGCTGGTCGACGACGTTTCGTTGCTGCCCAAGGGCTACCATTCGGTCAGCGGCTCGTTCTGGGACCGTGTCAACAAGGTCGAGACCCGCCAGGAGCGCGGGCGCACCTGGCACCGCGTGCAACTGGCCGACAACCTGCCGGCGGTTCACATCAACGAGTTCATCATCGACGAGCAGGGCTTCGTCGGCTGGGTCAAGGGCATCCGTGACAGCGAGTTGCTGCTGCTCGACCTGCATCAGGAGCCACTGCTGCACCAGGAAGCCTGGGGCCTGAAACCGCGTGATATCCATCAGGGCCTGGCGCTGTTCGCCCTGCTCGACCCCGACATCCACCTGGTCAACCTCACCGGTGCCGCAGGTTCGGGCAAGACCATCCTGGCACTGGCCGCAGCCATCGAGCAGACCATGGTCAGCAAGCGCTACCGGCGCATCATCGCCACCCGCAGCGTGCAGGGGCTGGACCAGGAAATCGGCTTCCTGCCGGGCACCGAAGCGGAAAAAATGGAGCCCTGGCTGGGGGCGATCACCGACAACCTCGAAGCCTTGCACATGGACGACGAGAACACCCATGGCAGCGTCGAGTACATCCTCGAGCGCGTGCCGTTGCAGTTCAAGTCGCTCAACTACATTCGCGGTCGCAGCTTCCAGCAGAGCCTGATCCTGATCGACGAATGCCAGAACCTCACCCCGCACCAGATGAAGACCATCATCACCCGTGCCGGGGCCGGTTCCAAGGTGATCTGCCTGGGCAACCTGGCGCAGATCGACACCCCTTACCTGTCCGCCACCAGCTCGGGCCTGACCTACCTGACCGAGCGCTTCAAGGACTTCCCCAACGGCGTGCACATCACCCTGCAGGGCGTGCCGCGTTCGGTCCTGGCCGAATACGCCGAATCCCACCTGTAACCCCTGCCACCGGGCGGCCTTGCGCCGCCCGGTTTTTTCCGCTGCCTAATGTTGACCCCTGGGTTTACAATCGGTGCTCCTGATCAGGAGTAACCCTGTGCTGACTCATCTCGATTCCCAAGGTCGGGCCAACATGGTCGACGTCACCGACAAAGCCGTCACCTCGCGCGAGGCGGTGGCCGAAGCGCGGGTGCGCATGCTCCCGCAAACCTTGCAGATGATCGTGGCTGGCGGCCACCCCAAGGGCGACGTGTTTGCCGTGGCGCGCATTGCCGGCATCCAGGCGGCAAAGAAGACCAGCGATCTGATCCCGCTGTGCCACCCGTTGATGCTCACCAGCGTCAAGCTCGAGCTGACTGGCGAAGGCGACGACACGGTGCATATCGTGGCGCGCTGCAAGCTGGCCGGGCAGACCGGCGTCGAGATGGAGGCCCTGACGGCCGCCAGTGTGGCGGCGCTGACGATCTACGACATGTGCAAGGCGGTGGACCGGGGCATGACCATCCACAGCGTGCGTGTGCTGGAAAAACTGGGCGGCAAGAGCGGGCACTACCAGGTGGAGGCGCCATGAACATCGACGTGGTGTATTTCGCGCGGTATCGCGAGGCGCTGGGCAGCGACGGCGAACGCCTCGACGGGCTGTTCGACAGCGTCGACGATGTGCGCAAGGCCCTGCTGGCACGCGGGGAGGGGTACGCGATGCTGGGCGAGCAGAACCTGATGTGCGCGCGCAACCAGGAGTTGTGCAGGCTCGAGGAGCCGGTGGCCGACGGCGACGAAGTGGCGTTCTTTCCGCCCGTGACCGGGGGCTGAGGTGGGCGTTCGAGTGCAGGCCGGCGCGTTCGACCCCGGCGCCGAGACCAATGCGATGCACGCGGCCAACGTCGGGGTGGGCGCGGTGGTGTCGTTTGTCGGCTATGTGCGCGACTTCAACGACGGTCGCGAGGTGGCGGGGATGTTCCTGGAGCATTACCCGGGCATGACCGAAAAGGCCCTGGCCAAGATCGTGCTGGAGGCCGAGCAGCGCTGGCCTTTGCTCAAGGTCGAAGTGCTGCACCGTATCGGCGCATTGCAGCCGGGTGAGCCGATCGTGTTCGTGGGGGTAGCCAGTGCGCACCGGCAGGCGGCGTTCCAGGCGTGCGACTTCGTGATGGACTATCTCAAGACCCGCGCGCCGTTCTGGAAGAAGGAGCAGACCGGCGAGGGGCCGCGCTGGGTCGAGGGGCGCCAGAGTGATGCGGACGCGGCGGGGCGTTGGTAGACGCGCCGCCGGCAAGGCTGGCTCCTGCAACGGTGCGGTGCCGCGAATCGGTTGAAAATTAATACACAAAAGTCCAGTATGGAATTATAAGTACAAAATAGTTCCAGGCTGCCTTGTGCCCGCCGCTTTTTCCTCTGTCTTGCAACACACCCCAACAACGAGCGAGAGAGACCGCTGATGAAAACCCCATCCCTGTTGGCCGCGCTGGCGTTGAGCCTGTTTGCCGCCGCCCCGTCGTTCGCCGCTGAAAAGACCCTGCGCATCGGTATCGAAGCCGCCTACCCACCGTTCGCGTTCAAGACCGCCGACGGCGCTATCAGTGGCTTCGACTACGACATCGGCAACGCCCTGTGTGCGCAGATGCAGGTCAAGTGCCAGTGGACCGAACAGGAATACGACGGCCTGATCCCGTCGCTCAAGGTCAAGAAGATCGACGCCGCCCTGTCGTCGATCACCATCACCGAAGACCGCAAGAAGTCGGTGGACTTCACCCACAAGTACTACTTCACCTCCGCACGCCTGGCCATGAAGGTCGGCAGCCAGGTCGATGACGACTTCGCCAACCTCAAGGGCAAGCGCATCGGCGTGCAGCGCGCGACCACCACCGACCGCTATGTGACTGCGGAACTGGTGCCCAAGGGCATCGAGATCGTGCGCTACACCAGCAACGAGGAAATCTTCATGGACCTGGTGGCCGGTCGCCTGGACGGTGTGTTCGCCGACACCATCCCGCTTGAACAGGGCTTCCTGGAGACGCCCAAGGGCAAGGGTTACGGGTTTGTCGGGCCAGAGCTGAAAGACCCCAAGTACGTGGGTGAGGGCGCCGGGATCGCGGTGCGCAAGGGCAACGCCGAACTGGTGGCCCAGCTGAACGCGGCCATCGACGCCATTCGCGCCAATGGCGAGTACCAGAAGATCCAGGCCAAGTACTTCAAGTCCGACATCTACGGCGACTGACCGTCGCCTGCCCGAGGCCTGAGTTCGTTCAGGCCTTGAGCTCCTTGAGGTGCTTGTACACCGTGGCCCGGCCCATGTTCAGCACGTTGGCCACGTAGTTGGCGGCGCTCTTGCCGCGAAACGCACCCTCGGCGTGCAGGGCCAGCACCAGTTCGCGCTTGTGGTCGCGATTCAGGTTGCTCAGTGCCAGCTGGCGCTCGCGCAGCCAGCTGTTGAGAAACGTGTTGATGCGCTCCTGCCAGTCATCGCGAAACAGCGCGTCGGGCTGGGCGATCAGCCGGGTGGGCGAGAGAAACAGGTCCAGCGCCGCCTTGGCGTTTTCGAACATCGAGATGTTCAGGTTGATGCACAGCACGGCCTGCGGCTTGCCCTGGGCGTCGCGCAGCACGGTGCTGAGCGAGCGGATCTTCTGCCCGTCCCAATTGAGCTTTTCGTAGGGGCCGATGTTGGTTTCGTCGGTACCTGCCTCGAACATGTCTTCCAGGGCCGCATCGTCGCCGATCTCGCGCTTGGACAGGTTGTTGGCGATGTAGTCGATCTTCTGGCTGCGCAGGTCGTGCAGCACCACCTCGGCGTGGGGGAAGAACAGCGTGGCGATGGCGTCGGCAATCGCGCGAAAGTTGCTCAGGGCGGGGTCGTGGGGCGGTGTCGGCATGCAGGCGGGCTCCAGGCGGTGTCAGCGCCCTAGGCGAAGGGCGCTGGGAGTGTGCCGCAAACGCGGGCGGGCGTCACCCGTGCAGGCGGTACAGGGCGTTGGCCAGGGCGATGTCTTCCAGGCCCAGGCCGATGGAGCGGAAGAAGGCATGGCGCTGGTAGGTCGGGCGCGGCGCCTGCTCGCTGAGCAACTGGGCCAGGTCGCCGATGATGGCGTCGGCCTGCCAGCCGTGCTGCTCGCTGGCGATGCGCATCTCGCCGGCAGAGCCGGGGGTGGTCAGGCGGTAGTCGCAGTACACGTCCATGTCGGTCAGGCACTCGGGCGGCACTTCGTGGGCGCGTACCGCGTTGGTGCTGATCGAGGTGATCAGGGCCGGCTTGCTCAGCTGGCGCGGGTCGATCACAGGCTTTGCCGACGAGGTGCACAGCATGATCACGTCGGCGTCGTGCAGTGCTGATTGCAGGTCGTCCACCAGGCTCAGGCGTGGGTCGAGTGCACCGAGGGCTTCGCGCTGCTCGGCGCTTTTATCCTTGAGGCCTGGCGAGTGCAGGCGGATGTCCTGCCAGTCGCGCACGCCGCGCACATAGTGCAGGTGGGCCTGGGCGATGGGGCCGCTGCCGATCACGGTCAGGCGCCTGGCGCTGGTGGGGGCCAGGGCGTCGACCGCGACGGCGGTGGTGGCAGCGGTGCGTGCGGTGGTCAGTTCGCCGGCGTCGCACAATAGCAGTGGCTGGCCGCTATCCATGGACATCAGCAATGTCCAGGCGGTGATCAGCGGTGCGCCTTCGCGCACGATGTAGGGCGAGGTCTTGACGCCGTAGACGCGGTCTTCGGCGAGTACCCCGCCGTAGTTGATGAAGTCGCCCCTGCCGGCCGGGAACTCCACCAGCTGTTGCGGCGGCTGCACGGCCTGGCCGGCGGCCAGGTCACGGAACAGCTTGCGCAGGATCTGCGGCACGTCCACCTGCGCGAGCAGTTGGCGGGCCAGGGGCTGGTCGATCACGCGTGGGGTAGACATGCGGCGCTCCATTTGAACTATTTTGTCTATTATGGACAAATAGTTTAATTGCGCCAACCCTATCGCGGGTCGAGCTCGCCCCCACAATCATTACTGTTGTCGCTGTGGGAGCGGGCTTGACCCGCGATGAGCCAGCCCCGGTCAACGCAAAAAAAAACGCAGCCGGCGAGGGCTGCGTTTTCTGTCCATCAATCGACTCAGTGATGCTTGCGCGCCACCGGCTTGAGCAGCTCGGTCGGCGGGGTCTCGCAACTGATCTTGCGCCCCAGCAATGCCTCGATACCCGGCAACTGGTACGAATCGTCCTCACCGGCGAAGCTGATCGACACGCCACTGGTACCCGCACGGCCGGTACGGCCGATACGGTGCACGTAGTCGTCCGGGTCTTCGGGCAGGGTGAAGTTGATCACGTGGCTGATGCCGTCGATGTGGATCCCGCGACCGGCCACATCGGTGGCCACCAGCACGGTGACCCGGCCTTCGCGGAAATTCTCCAGGGTCTTGATGCGCTTGTGCTGCGGCACATCGCCCGACAATTGCGCGGCATTCACGCCGTCACGCACCAGGCGCTCCTCGATACGGCGCACCTCGTCCTTGCGGTTGGCGAACACGATGACCCGCTCCCACTTGTTCTCGGTCACCAGGTTGTACAGCAGCTTGTACTTGTCGGCGCCGGCTACCGCATACACATGCTGCTCGACGGTTTCGCTGGCAACGTTCTCCGGCTCGATCTCGACGATGGCCGGGTCGGTGGTCCACTGTTGCGCCAGGTTCATCACGTCTTCGGTGAAGGTGGCCGAGAACAGCAGCGTCTGGCGCTCGCTCTTGGGCGGGGTCTGGCGGATGATCTGGCGAACCTGCGGGATGAAGCCCATGTCGAGCATGCGGTCGGCTTCGTCCAGCACCAGCACCTCGACCATGTCCAGGTGCGCTTCACCGCGCTGGTTGAAGTCCAGCAGGCGACCCGGGGTGGCCACCAGGATGTCGCAGTGGCGTGCCTCAAGGGCCTTGAGCTGCTTGTCGAAGTCCATGCCACCGACGAACGTCATCACGTTCAGGCCGGTGTACTTGGTCAACTCGGCGGCGTCCTTGGCGATCTGCACCACCAGCTCGCGGGTAGGGGCGATGATCAGCGCCCGCGGCTCGCCCATGTAGCGCTCTTTGGGCGGCGGGGTCTGTTGCAGCTGGCTGATGATCGAGATCAGGAACGCGGCGGTCTTGCCGGTGCCGGTCTGGGCCCGGCCGATCGCATCCTTGCCACGCAGGGTGAAGCCCAGTACTTCGGCCTGGATCGGCGTGCAGTACGGGAAGCCCAGGTCGTGGATGGCATGCATCAGCTCGGGCGAGAGCTTGAAGTCGTGGAAGCGGGTCTTGCCCTCTTGCGGTTCCACCACAAAGTCTTCCAGTTTCCAGGTGCTGGCCTGGGGTTTTGGCTTGCGCTCGCGGCGCGGCTTGGCCTCGACCGGTTTGCTCGCCGGTTGCTCCAGGGGTTTTTCCGCCGGCTTTTCGGCGCGCGCTGGCGCGGCGGCTTCGGTCTGAGCCTTGAGCGGCGCGGCGGGAGCCGGGGCCTTGGGTGCTGCGGGCGGCTGCACGGTAGCAACGCTTTCGGTGGCGAGTTGCTCAACCTCGCTCTTTCCGAACATCTTCTTGAGTGCTTTGAGCACGGTCATCTCATCAATTGGTTAAGGAATGTACGCCGGCCAGTGTAATGCAAGATTCGGGCGCGGCGTAGTGGATTGCTCCGACAACTACAGACAAGGCGTTTTTTAGCGCAGCCGCTCGATCAGCCAGGCGCCGATGTCCTGGATTTCCTCGGGCAGCACGGCGTGTTCCATCGGGTATTCCTTCCACTGCACGGTGACGCCCCAGCTGTTCAGGTACTCGAAGGCGGCACGCCCCATGGACGGGATGACCACCGGGTCGTACACGCCGTGCAGGCACAGCGCCGGAATGCGCTGCTGGCTGGCGCTGAGCACGGTGCTGTCGGTGAAGGTCGGGGCGTAGGTGGAAAGGGCCATTACCCCGCCCAGCGTCTCCTGCCACTTTACATAGGCGGTGTGCAGAACCACTGCACCGCCCTGGGAGAAGCCGGCCAGGATGATGCGCGACAGGGCGACGCCCTTGGCCTGTTCCTGCTTGATAAGGTCGATGACCGCCTGTGCCGAGGCGTCGAGTTGCGCTTCGTCGATGGCGCGTGCACCCGGCGTCAGCGCCTTGATGTCGTACCAGCTGGGCATGGCGTAGCCATTGTTGATGGTGACCGGCTGGGTGGGTGCCTGCGGCATCACGAAGCGCGTGCTCAGCAGCACTTCCTGCAGGGCTTCGGCCACCGGCATGAAGTCGTAGCGGTCGGCGCCCAGGCCATGCAGCCAGATGACACAGGCGTCGGCGGTTTTCTGGGGTTCGAGAATCAGGGGATTGGTCATGACTGCTCCGAAAAAGTGCACGCAGGCCGGGGTGCGTGCTTGAAAAAAGGCATCGCTGGCGTTGCGTGCAAGGCTGTCACAGAACAGTCGGTCGTGCCAATCACCCGCCGCACGCAGTGCTGCGCCGATGCGGCGTCAGGCCGGCGCGGTCAGTCCTCTTCCTTGGGCGCGGGTGCAGGCGGTGGACGCAGGCCGATCTCGGCGATCAGCTTCAGCGGCTTGCCGTTGCGCACCACTTCGATGGCCACCTTGTCGTTGGGCTTGATCCGCGCCACCTGGTTCATCGAGCGCCGGCCATCGCCGGCCGGTTCGCCATTGATGCTCAGAATCACGTCACCCAGCTGCAGGCCGGCCTTCTGCGCCGGCCCGTCGCGGAAGATGCCCGCCACCACGATGCCTGGCCGGCCCTGCATGCCGAACGACTCGGCCAGCTCCTGGCTCAGCGGTTGCACCTCGATGCCCAGCCAGCCGCGAATCACCTGGCCATGCTCGATGATCGACTTCATCACCTCCAGCGCCAGCTTGGTGGGGATGGCGAAGCCGATGCCCTGCGAGCCGCCGGACTTGGAGAAGATCGCGGTGTTGATGCCGGTCAGGTTGCCATTGGCATCCACCAGCGCGCCACCGGAGTTGCCCGGGTTGATGGCCGCGTCGGTCTGGATGAAGTCTTCGTAGTTGTTCAGGCCCAGCTGGTTGCGCCCGGTGGCGCTGATGATGCCCATGGTCACGGTCTGGCCGACGCCGAACGGGTTGCCGATGGCCAGCGCCACATCACCGATGTGGATGTTGTCCGAGCGCCCGATGGTGATCGAGGGCAGGTTCTTGAGGTCGATCTTGAGCACGGCCAGGTCGGTTTCCGGGTCGCTGCCGATCACCCGTGCCAGGGTCTCGCGGCCGTCCTTGAGCGCCACCACGATCTGGTCGGCGCCGGAGGTCACGTGGTTGTTGGTCAGCAGGTAGCCCTCCGGGCTCATGATCACCGCCGAGCCCAGGCTCGATTCCCAGCGCCGCTGCTTGGGCAGGTTGTCACCGAAGAAGCGGCGGAACTGTGGGTCTTCGAACAGCGGGTGCGCGGTCTTGTTGACCACCTTGGTGGTGTACAGGTTGGCCACTGCGGGGGCCGCATTGCTCACCGCATCGGCATACGACACGGGGCCCTGCATCAGCCGCGTGGTCTGCGGCGCCTGCTGCAGGTTGACGTCCTGGCTGGGCAGGCCGACCCATTGGGGAAATTGCTGGATGACCAGCAGGGCGATCAGTACGCCGGTGACCAGTGGCCAGGCAAAGTAACGCAGAGCCTTGAACATGAGATGGATCCTGGGAGGTGGCCAGAGCCGATGCCGCAGTGGGGAGTAGATGAACGCGCGCGATCATACTGCGGCAAGGCCCGTGCAGGAACTGCTAAATCACGTCGAGCCATGACGGTCATGGCGCCGCGCCCCCGGGCAGTTGCCGTCGGTTTCCCCAAAAACGGTCGACGGCTCATAATGGCGGCCATTATACGAGGCCTTGTGCCACGCTGAACCGCTGAATTGAGGAGTCTTTGCATGGCTGTTGCCCTGAGCACCCTGGTCGAGGAAGCCGATCGCTACCTTGGCAGCGCAAAAATCCAGGACTACTGCCCCAACGGCCTGCAGGTCGAGGGCAACCCGCAGGTGTCGCGCATCGTCACCGGCGTCACCGCCAGCCAGGCATTGCTGGACGCTGCGGTCGAGGCGGGCGCCGACCTGGTGCTGGTGCACCACGGCTACTTCTGGAAGGGCGAGAACCCCTGCATCACCGGCATGAAGCAGCGCCGCCTCAAGACCCTGCTCAAACACGACCTGAGCCTGCTGGCCTACCACCTGCCGCTGGACCTGCACCCCGAGGTGGGCAACAACGTGCAGCTGGCGCGCCAGCTGGACATCACCGTCGAGGGCCCGCTGGACCCGGCCAACCCGCGGGTGGTGGGCCTGGTGGGCTCGCTGGCCGAACCGATGTCGGCGCGGGATTTCGCGCGCAAGGTCAGCGACGTGATGGGCCGCGAGCCGCTGCTGATCGAAGGCGACGAGGTCATTCGCCGGGTGGGCTGGTGCACCGGCGGCGGCCAGGGCTACATCGACCAGGCGATTGCCGCAGGGGTCGACCTGTACCTGAGCGGCGAGGCGTCGGAGCAGACTTTCCACAGTGCTCGCGAGAACGGCATCAGCTTCATCGCCGCCGGCCACCACGCCACCGAGCGTTACGGGGTGCAGGCGCTGGGCGATTACCTGGCACGTCGATTCGCTCTGGAACACCTGTTCATCGACTGCCCGAACCCGATCTGAGGCTAAAACGCCAAGGCATATTCTTATACTGTTTCGTTCTAGTAGCCTGCCTAAATAGAATCGGGTGCTGTGATAAAGTGGCCCGCTCGAACACGGCCCGCTGGCCGTCCATAAGATTGATTTTCCGTGAGTAGCCATGGTCGACAAGCTGACGCATTTGAAACAGTTGGAGGCGGAGAGCATCCACATCATTCGTGAGGTGGCCGCCGAGTTCGACAACCCGGTGATGCTGTACTCGATCGGCAAGGATTCGGCCGTGATGCTGCACCTGGCACGCAAGGCCTTCTTCCCGGGCAAGCTGCCGTTTCCGGTGATGCACGTCGACACCCAGTGGAAATTCCAGGAGATGTACAGCTTCCGCGACAAGATGGTCGAGGAAATGGGCCTGGAGCTGATCACCCACGTCAACCCCGATGGCGTTGCCCAGGGCATCAATCCGTTCACCCACGGCAGTGCCAAGCACACCGACATCATGAAGACCGAGGGCCTCAAGCAGGCGCTCGACAAGCACGGCTTCGACGCCGCCTTCGGTGGCGCGCGCCGCGACGAAGAGAAGTCGCGGGCCAAGGAGCGTGTGTACTCGTTCCGTGACAGCAAGCACCGCTGGGACCCGAAGAACCAGCGCCCAGAGCTGTGGAACGTGTACAACGGCAAGGTCAACAAGGGCGAGTCGATTCGCGTGTTCCCGCTGTCGAACTGGACCGAGCTGGATATCTGGCAGTACATCTACCTCGAAGGCATCCCGATCGTGCCGCTGTACTTTGCAGCCGAGCGCGAAGTGATCGAGAAGAACGGCACCCTGATCATGATCGATGACGAGCGCATCCTGGAGCACCTCTCGGATGAAGAGAAGGCTCGCATCGTCAAGAAGAAAGTGCGTTTCCGTACCCTTGGCTGCTACCCGTTGACGGGCGCGGTGGAGTCGCAGGCCCAGAGCCTGACCGACATCATTCAGGAAATGCTCCTGACGCGCACTTCCGAGCGCCAGGGCCGCGTCATCGACCACGATGGCGCAGGTTCCATGGAAGACAAGAAACGTCAGGGCTATTTCTAAGTTAGGGTCAGACCATGTCGCACCAATCCGAATTGATCAGCGAGGACATCCTCGCCTACCTGGCCCAGCACGAACGCAAGGAACTGCTGCGCTTCTTGACCTGCGGTAACGTCGACGACGGCAAGAGCACCCTGATCGGGCGCCTGCTGCACGATTCCAAGATGATCTACGAAGACCATCTGGAAGCCATTACCCGCGATTCGAAGAAAGTCGGCACCACCGGTGACGACATCGACCTGGCATTGCTGGTCGACGGCCTGCAGGCCGAGCGCGAGCAGGGCATCACCATCGATGTGGCCTACCGCTATTTCTCCACGGCCAAGCGCAAGTTCATCATCGCCGACACCCCGGGCCACGAGCAGTACACCCGCAACATGGCCACCGGTGCGTCCACCTGCGACCTGGCGATCATCCTGGTGGACGCGCGCTACGGCGTGCAGACCCAGACCCGCCGGCACAGCTACATCGCTTCGCTGCTGGGCATCAAGCACATCGTCGTGGCCGTGAACAAGATGGACCTCAAGGGCTTCGACCAGGACGTGTTCGAAGGCATCAAGGCCGACTACCTGAAGTTTGCCGAAGCCATCAACATGACCCCCAGCAGCCTGCACTTCGTGCCGATGTCGGCGCTCAAGGGCGACAACGTGGTCAACCGCAGCGAGCGTTCGCCGTGGTACACCGGCCCTGCGCTGATGGAAATCCTCGAAACCGTGGAAGTGGCGGCCGACCGCAACTTCACCGACCTGCGTTTTCCGGTGCAGTACGTCAACCGTCCCAACCTGAACTTCCGTGGCTTTGCCGGCACCCTGGCCAGCGGCGTGGTACACAAGGGCGACGAGATCGTGGTGCTGCCGTCGGGCAAGAGCAGCCGCGTGAAGTCCATCGTCACCTACGAAGGTGAGCTGGAGCAGGCCGGCCCGGGCCAGGCCGTGACCCTGACCATGGAAGACGAGATCGACATCTCCCGTGGCGACCTGCTGGTGCACGCCGACAACGTCCCGCCGGTGACCGACCAGTTCGACGCCATGCTGGTGTGGATGGCCGAAGAGCCGATGCTGCCGGGCAAGAAATACGACATCAAGCGCGCCACCAGCTACGTGCCGGGCTCGATTGCCAGCATCGCCCACAAGGTCGATGTGAACACCCTGGAACAGGGCGCTGCGAGTGCGTTGCAGCTCAACGAGATCGGCAAGGTCAAGGTGAGCCTGGATGCTCCGATCGCGCTGGACGGCTACGACAGCAACCGCACCACCGGCGCGTTCATCATCATCGACCGCCTGACCAACGGCACCGTGGGCGCGGGCATGATCATCGCGCCACCGGTACTGCCTCACGGCAGCACCGGCCAGCATGGCAGGCAGGCCCACGTGACCACCGAGGAGCGTGCCTTGCGCTTCGGCCAGCAGCCGGCCACCGTGCTGTTCAGCGGCCTGTCGGGCGCGGGCAAGAGCACCCTGGCGTATGCCGTTGAGCGCAAGCTGTTCGACATGGGCCGTGCGGTGTACGTGCTCGACGGGCAGAACCTGCGCCATGACCTGAACAAAGGCCTGCCGCAGGACCGTGCCGGGCGTACCGAGAACTGGCGTCGTGCTGCGCATGTGGCGCGTCAGTTCAACGAAGCGGGCTTGCTGACCCTGGCCGCGTTCGTGGCACCGGATGCCGAAGGCCGTGAACAGTCCAAGGCGCTGATCGGCAAGGAGCGCTTGCTGACCGTTTACGTCCAGGCTTCGCCGTTGGTGTGCCGTGAGCGTGATCCGCAGGGGCTGTACGCGGCCGGTGGCGACAACATCCCGGGCGAGAGCTTCCCGTATGACGTGCCGCAGGATGCGGACCTGGTGATCGACACCCAGAGCGTTGGCGTGGAAGAGGGCGTCAAGCAGGTACTGGAACTGCTGCGCAAGCGTGGCGCGATCTAAGCGCTGCTGCTGAATGAAAAGCCCGCGATGGTGAAGGCCATCGCGGGCTTTTTTGTGGCGGCTGGCCGCTTCGCCGGCAAGGCCGGCTCCTACGGTGAGCGCAAGGCCATGCAGGAGCAGGCCTTGCCGGGGAAGTGCCCAGCGGACACGCCGCTTCAAATATGCTTCTGTGCCACCGGAATCACCCGCTTCTCCTTCACCGCCTTGAACGAGAAGCTCGAATAGATCTCCTTCACCCCCGGCAGCCGCTGCAGTACCTCGCGGGTGAACTCGCCGAACGACTCCAGATCCCGTGCCAGAATCTCCAGCAGGAAGTCATAGCGCCCGGAGATGTTGTGACACGCCACGATTTCGGGGATATCCATCAGCCGCTGCTCGAATGCCCGGGCCATCTCCTTGCTGTGCGAATCCATCATGATGCTGACGAAGGCGGTCACTCCGAAGCCCAGGGCCTTGGGTGACAGGATGGCCTGATAGCCGGTGATGTAGCCCGACTCCTCCAGCAGCTTGACCCGCCGCCAGCACGGCGAGGTGGTCAGGGCGACGCTGTCGGCGAGCTCGGCCACGGTCAGTCGGGCGTTGTCTTGCAGCGCGGCCAGCAGTGCGCGGTCGGTACGGTCGATGGCGCTAGGCATGTCTTGCCCTCCATAGCCTGTTCTTGTTGTTTTTATGTCAGTGAGCGGCGCTTTTCGTAGGCGTATTTGGAAAAATTTAAGCCGGTCTGTGGAATAAGCTTATAACAAACCACAAGAGGCGGTTGCCATGCACGGCTCCAACAAGCTCCCAGGATTTGCCACCCGCGCCATTCACCATGGCTACGACCCCCAGGACCACGGCGGCGCACTGGTGCCACCGGTCTACCAGACCGCGACGTTCACCTTCCCCACCGTGGAATACGGCGCTGCGTGCTTTGCCGGCGAGCAGGCCGGGCATTTCTACAGCCGCATCTCCAACCCCACCCTCAACCTGCTGGAAGCACGCATGGCCTCGCTGGAAGGCGGCGAGGCCGGGCTGGCGCTGGCCTCGGGCATGGGGGCGATCACGTCCACGCTATGGACACTGCTGCGCCCCGGTGACGAGGTGCTGCTGGGCAACACCCTGTACGGCTGCACCTTTGCCTTCCTGCACCACGGCATCGGCGAGTTCGGGGTCAAGCTGCGCCATGTGGACATGGCCGACCTGCAGGCATTGGAGGCGGCCATGACGCCGGCCACCCGGGTGATCTATTTCGAGTCGCCGGCCAACCCCAACATGCACATGGCCGATATCGCCGGCGTGGCGAAGATTGCACGCAAGCACGGCGCGACCGTGGTGGTCGACAACACCTATTGCACGCCGTACCTGCAACGGCCACTGGAGCTGGGCGCCGACCTGGTGGTGCATTCGGCCACCAAGTACCTGAGCGGCCATGGCGACATCACTGCTGGCATTGTGGTGGGCAGCCAGGCACTGGTGGACCGTATACGCCTGCAGGGCCTCAAGGACATGACCGGTGCGGTGCTCTCGCCCCATGACGCCGCACTGCTGATGCGCGGCATCAAGACCCTCAACCTGCGCATGGACCGCCACTGCGCCAACGCTCAGGTGCTGGCCGAGTTCCTCGCCGGGCAGCCGCAGGTGGAGCTGATCCATTACCCGGGCCTGGCGAGCTTCCCGCAGTACACCCTGGCCCGCCAGCAGATGAGCCAGCCGGGCGGCATGATCGCCTTCGAACTCAAGGGCGGCGTCGGTGCCGGGCGGCGGTTCATGAACGCCCTGCAACTGTTCAGCCGCGCGGTGAGCCTGGGCGATGCCGAGTCGCTGGCGCAGCACCCGGCAAGCATGACTCATTCCAGCTATACCCCAGAGGAGCGTGCGCATTACGGCATCTCCGAGGGGCTGGTGCGGTTGTCGGTGGGGCTGGAAGACATCGACGACCTGCTGGCCGATGTGCAACAGGCACTCAAGGCGAGTGCCTGAACCCGTCACGGATGAGGTCAATGCAATGGTGGCAATGATGAACCTTGTGCCTGGCGACGGCGTGCCCGGTGACAGCGACCCTGGCGAAACCGCAGAGTGGCTGGAGGCGCTGGAGTCGACCCTGGCGCACTGCGGCCCGGCCCGCGCGCGGTTTCTGCTCGAACAATTGGAGGCGCATGCCCGCGAACTGGGCCTGGAGCGTGGTGCCCAGCCGTACTCGGCGTACCGCAACACCCTGTCGCTCGAACATCAGGGCGCCTACCCGGGCGACCTGGAACTGGACGAGCGAATCACCAGCATCCTGCGCTGGAATGCCCTGGCGATGGTGGTGCGTGCCAACCATGCCTACGGTGACCTGGGCGGGCACATCGCCAGTTACGCTTCGGCCGCAGAGATCTTCGAGGTGGGGTTTCAGCATTTTTTTCGCGGCGAGGAGGGCGGCGAGCAGCGCACGGCAGACCTGGTGTTCTTCCAGCCACACTCGGCGCCCGGCATCTATGCCCGGGCCTTTCTTGAAGGGCGCCTGAGCGAGGCTCAGCTGGCCAGCTATCGGCAGGAGATCGCAGGCGATGGCCTGTGCTCCTACCCGCATCCGTGGCTGATGCCCGACTTCTGGCAGTTTCCCACCGGGTCGATGGGCATCGGCCCGCTCAACGCCGTGTACCAGGCGCGCTTCATGCGCTACCTGCAGCACCGCGGCCTGGCTGATACCGCGCAGCGCCATGTGTGGGGCGTGTTCGGCGATGGCGAGATGGACGAGCCCGAATCCATCGCCGGGCTGACGCTGGCGGCCCGTGAGCAACTCGACAACCTGACCTTCATCGTCAACTGCAACCTGCAGCGCCTGGATGGTCCGGTGCGTGGCAATGGCCAGATCATCCAGGAGCTGGAGTCGCTGTTCAGCGGCGCCGGCTGGAACGTGATCAAGGTGTTGTGGGGCTCGGAATGGGATGCGCTGTTTGCCCGCGACAGCGAGCACGTGCTGCTGCGCCAGCTGGCGGCAACCCCCGACGGCCAGTTCCAGACCTTGGGGGCCAATGACGGCGCCTACAACCTGGAACACTTCTTCAACCAGCACCCGGCCTTGCAGCGCCTGGTCGAGCACATGAGCTCGGCCGAGATCAACGCGCTCAAGCGCGGTGGCCATGATTTTCGCAAGCTGTATGCCGCCTTTGCCGCCGCCAAGGCGTGCAAGGGCCGGCCGACGGTGATCCTGGCCAAGACCAAGAAGGGCTACGGCATGAGTGCGGCCGGCGAGTCGCGCATGACCGCGCACCAGGCCAAGAAGCTCGACGTGCAGGCGCTGCTGGCCTTCCGTGACCGCTTCCACTTGCCCTTGAGCGATGCGCAGGTTGAGCAGTTGCAGTTCTACCGGCCGGACGAAAACAGCCGGGAGATGCGCTACCTGCGCGAGCGGCGCAATGCCCTGGGCGGCAGCCTGCCGTCGCGGCGGCCCCAGGCGCGCACGCTGCCGGTACCGGCGCTGGAGGTGATGGGCGGTTTTGCAATGCACGCCGAGGGCAAGGAGATGTCCACCACCATGGCTGCGGTGCGCATGCTCGGTGCCTGGCTCAAGGCCCCGGAGCTGGGGCCGCGGGTGGTGCCGATCGTCGCCGATGAAGCGCGCACCTTCGGCATGGCCAGCCTGCTCCGGCAGATCGGCATCTACTCGCCCCATGGGCAGCGCTACGAACCCGAAGATGCCAGTTCGCTGCTCTCCTACAGGGAGTCGCGCGATGGTCAGTTGCTGGAGGAGGGCATCACCGAGGCCGGGGCCCTGTCGTCCTGGGTAGCGGCGGCCACCTCCTATGCGGTGCATGGCGAGCCGATGTTGCCGGTGTACATCTATTACTCGATGTTCGGCTTCCAGCGGGTCGGCGACCTGATATGGGCGGCGGCCGACCAGCGTGCACGGGGCCTGCTGCTGGGGGCTACGGCAGGGCGCACCACCCTGGGCGGCGAAGGCTTGCAGCACCAGGATGGCTCGAGCCTGGTGATGGCGGCCATGGTGCCCAACTGCCGCGCCTGGGAGCCGTGCTTTGCCGGCGAACTGGCGGTGATTCTGGAACACGCGGCGCGGCGCATGCTGGTGGAGCAGTGCGACGAGTTTCACTATGTGGCGGTGATGAATGAAAGTTATCCACACCCCTCCCTGCCACCTGAGGCACATGCGGCAGTGTTGCGCGGGATGTACCGGTTTGCCGAACAGCCGGTGGAGCATGCCCTGGGGCGGGTTCGCCTGCTGGGCTCCGGGGCGATCCTGCGCGAGGTGATCGCCGCGAGCGAGCTGCTGGCGGCGGACTGGGGCATCGCCAGCGAGGTGTTCAGTGTGACCAGCTTCAGCGAACTGGCGCGTGATGCACGGGATGTGCAGCGCGGGCAGCGTCTGGGGCTGGGTGGCAGCAGCCATCTGGCGCAATGCCTGGTGGGAGATACGCCGGTGATTGCCGCAACTGACTATGTACGTGCCTGGCCGCAATTGATTGCCGAGTACGTGCCGGCGCCGTACGTGACGCTGGGCACCGACGGCTTCGGGCGCAGCGATACGCGCCAGCGGTTGCGCCAGTTCTTCGAGGTGGACCGCTTCAGTGTGGTGCTGGCCAGCTTGCAGGCGCTGGTGGATGACGGGCTGCTGGAGGTCGATGTGATGGCGCAGGCACGGGCCAGGTATCCGGCGCTGGATGCGGCGGGCCCCTGGTATCGTTGATGTGAGGGGATGAAAAAAGGGGCCGGTGATCGGCCCCTTTTTTCTTTGTATCGGATGGTTGGGTGTGGCATTCGCCGGCAAGGCCGGCTCCAGCAGGAGCGCGCCATGCCAGTGACGGGGCCGCTGCGATCAGCGCTTGAGCCCGTAATGCTCATCCAGCATGCCCGGGGTGTTCGGTGCCTTGGGCGCGTAGTCGCGTGGCACTTCGGTGTCCTTGGGCGGGGTCAGACGGTCACGCGGGCCCTGCGCTTCGGAGTGCAGTGCGGCCAGCAGGCGCTGACGGGTCTGTTCGTCCAGGGCCAGACGGTTGGCGCCTTCGGCCAGGTGGTCCTGCACTTCCTGGTAGCTCTGGGTCAGCTTCTTGACCAGCGCCGCGGTGCTGTTGAAATGGGTCACCACTTCACTCTGATAACTGTCAAAACGTTCCTGGATATCGTCCAGCTGCCGCTGGGTGCTGCTCGGGGCGGCATTGGGCAAGAGGCGGGCGACCAGGAAACCAACGACTACACCCACTACCAGGGCCAGGGTCGGCAACAACCAAACTAAGAGCGAGAGTTCCACGAGTCCTTCCTCTATAAACGGCTTTGCTTTACGTTAACGGCTCGGACCTGCGCTGTATACCGCGAGCGATCGCAAATATCTCAGACAGAATCATCAGCTAGACGAGTCGACCCCTCCAGAGGTCACGGAGTTCACCCTTGCTTATCCGCGAAACCCCCGTATTCATCGATGGCCCGGTTGGCCAGCTGGAAGCCCTGTACCTGGACGTGGCAGACCCTCGCGGCATCGTCCTGCTGTGCCACCCCAACCCCGTGCAGGGCGGCACCATGACCAACAAGGTGGTGTCGATGCTGCAGCGCACCGCACGCGATGCCGGCTACATCACCCTGCGCTTCAACTACCGCGGTGTAGGCCAGAGCGCTGGCAGCCATGACATGGGCAGCGGCGAAGTCGACGATGCACAGGCCGCTGCAGCCTGGCTGCGCGAAAAACATCCCGAATTACCTTTGACGCTGATGGGCTTCTCCTTCGGCGGCTTCGTCGCGGCCAGCCTCGGCGGCCGGCTCGAAGCCCAGGGCGTCACGCTCAAGCACCTGTTCATGGTAGCCCCGGCAGTGATGCGCCTTGGCGGTACCGACGGCCTGCCGCAGGCAGGTGCCTTGAGCGTGATCCAGCCCGAAACCGACGAGGTGATCGATCCGCAGATCGTCTACGCCTGGTCCGATGCACTGGCGCGCCCCCATGAGCTGCTGAAAGTGGCAGAATGCGGTCACTTTTTTCACGGCAAGCTGACCGACCTCAAGGATCTGGTGCTGCCACGCCTTTCGAACTGATACAAGCCTGATAAGCGATTACCCATGACCACTCGTATCCTTACCGGTATCACCACCACGGGCACGCCGCACCTTGGCAACTATGCCGGTGCCATCCGCCCGGCGGTCCTCGCCAGCCAGCAGCCGGGCGTCGACTCGTTCTACTTCCTGGCCGACTACCATGCGCTGATCAAGTGCGATGACCCGCAGCGCATCCAGCGCTCGCGTCTGGAAATCGCCGCCACCTGGCTGGCCGGCGGCCTGGACCCGGAACGCGTGACCTTCTACCGCCAGTCCGACATTCCCGAGATCCCCGAGCTGACCTGGCTGCTGACCTGCGTGGCGGCCAAGGGCCTGCTCAATCGCGCGCATGCCTACAAGGCCTCGGTGGACAAGAACCTGGAAAGCGGCGAAGACCCGGATGCGGGCGTGAGCATGGGCCTGTACAGCTATCCGGTGCTGATGGCGGCGGACATCCTGATGTTCAATGCCAACAAGGTGCCGGTGGGGCGCGACCAGATCCAGCACGTGGAAATGGCCCGTGATATCGGGCAGCGCTTCAACCACCTGTTCGGCCAGGGCAAGGACTTCTTCGCCATGCCCGAGGCGCTGATCGAGGAAAGCGTGGCCACCTTGCCGGGCCTGGACGGTCGCAAGATGTCCAAGAGCTACGACAACACCATCCCGCTGTTCACCAGTGCCAAGGAGATGAAGGACGCGATCTCGCGCATCGTCACCGACTCGCGCGCGCCGGGCGAGGCCAAGGACCCGGACAACTCGCACCTGTTCACCCTGTTCCAGGCCTTTGCCACCGCCGAGCAAGCCGAAGCCTTCCGCAGCGAGCTGCTGCAGGGGCTGGGCTGGGGCGAAGCCAAGCAGCGCCTGTTCCAGCTGGTCGACGGCCAGTTGAGCGCGCCGCGCGAGCATTACCACCAGCTGATTTCCCGCCCGGCGGACCTGGAGGACATTCTTCTGGCCGGCGCGCAGAAGGCCCGCAGGATCGCCACGCCGTTTCTTGAGCAACTGCGCGAAGCAGTGGGCCTGCGCTCGTTCCGCAGCACGGTTCAGGTCAGCGGTGAAACCAGGAAGAAGGCGGTCAAGGCGGCACGCTTCGTGAGCTTCCGTGAAGAGGACGGCAGCTTCCGCTTCCGCCTGCTGGCAGCCGACGGCGAGCAGTTGCTGCTGTCGCGCAGCTTTGCCGATGGCAAGGCGGCCGGTGCGGTGAGCAAGCAGTTGCAACTGGGCCAGCCGCTGGATGTCCGTGACGAAGGCCTGGGCTTCAGCCTGTGGCTGGAAGGCGAGTGCGTGGCCGACGGCCCGCAGTTCGCCGATGCCACGGCGCGCGATGCCGCCATCGAGAGCCTGCGCGCTGCCTTGCAGCCCCAGCAGGACTGACCGTCAATCGCAAGTCTGATTGCCATTACCCGGGGCCGTCGCTACAGTGACGGCCCGCTTTTGTTGCCTTGCTAACGAATTATGACGCCCCTAGAACGATATCAAGCAGATCTGAAACGTCCCGAATTCTTCCATGACGCGGCGCAGGAAACAGCGGTGCGTCACTTGCAGCGCCTGTACGACGACCTGGTCGCGGCGCACAACAGCAAGCCGGGTGTGTTCGGCAAGCTGTTCGGCAGGAAAGAGCAGGCGCCCGTCAAGGGCCTGTATTTCTGGGGTGGGGTAGGGCGCGGCAAGACCTACCTGGTCGATACGTTCTATGAGGCGCTGCCTTTCCCGCAGAAGGTGCGTACGCACTTCCACCGCTTCATGAAGCGCGTGCACGAGGAAATGAAGACCCTCAAGGGCGAGAAGAACCCGCTGACCATCATTGCCAAGCGGTTCTCCGACGAGGCGCGGGTGATCTGCTTCGACGAGTTCTTCGTGTCCGATATCACCGACGCGATGATCCTTGGCACCCTGATGGAGGAGCTGTTCAAGAACGGCGTGACCCTGGTGGCCACCTCCAACATCGTGCCGGACGGCCTGTACAAGGACGGCCTGCAGCGTGCGCGCTTCCTGCCGGCAATTGCCCTGATCAAGCAGAACACCGACATCGTCAACGTCGACAGCGGCGTGGACTATCGCCTGCGTCACCTGGAGCAGGCCGAGCTGTTCCACTTCCCGCTGAATGAAGCGGCCCACGAAAGCCTGCACAAGAGCTTTCGCGCATTGACGCCGGAATGCACCCAGGCGGTGGAAAACGACGTGCTGATGATCGAGAACCGCGAGATCCGTGCGCTGCGTACCTGCGACGACGTGGCCTGGTTCGACTTCCGCGAACTGTGCGACGGCCCGCGCAGCCAGAACGACTACATCGAACTGGGCAAGATCTTCCATGCGGTGCTGCTCAGTGGCGTGGAGCAGATGGGCGTGGCCACCGACGATCTGGCGCGTCGCTTCATCAACATGGTCGACGAGTTCTACGACCGCAACGTCAAGCTGATCATCTCGGCTGAAGTGGAGCTCAAGGACCTGTACACCGGCGGGCGCCTGAGCTTCGAGTTCCAGCGTACCCTGAGCCGCTTGCTGGAGATGCAGTCCCACGAGTTCCTGTCGCGGGCACACAAGCCTTAAATCGCGTCACTGCTTTCGCGGCTCACGCCCGCTCCCACAGAGGTTTGCAGCGAACCTGTGGGGGCGGGCGTGACCCGCGATAGGCCCTCAGGCCTCCTGCATGAATTGCTGCCGATACTGGTTAGGCGACAGCTCCGTGTGCTGCCTGAACAATCGCGCAAAAAAGCTGGCGTCGTCATAGCCCACCTCGTAGCTGATGGTCTTGATGCTCTTGCGCGTCCCCGACAGCAAGCCCTTCGCCGTCTCGATCCGCAGCCGTTGCAGATAATGCAGCGGCTTGTCCCCCGTCGCACTCTGGAACCTGCGCATGAAGTTGCGGATGCTCATGCCATGGTTGCGTGCCACGTCCTCGAAACGGAACTTGTCGGCGAAGTGTTCCTCCAGCCACTGCTGGATCTGCAGGATGATCAGGTCCTGGTGCAGCTTCTGTCCGCCAAAGCCCATGCGCCCCGGGGTGTAGTTGCGTTGCACCTCGTAGAGGATGTCGCGGGCCACGGCCTGGGCCACGTTGGCCCCGCAGAAGCGCTCGATCAGGTAGATGTACAGGTCGCAGGCCGAGGTGGCGCCGCCGGCGCAATAGAGGTTGTCGGCATCGGTGAGGTGCTTGTCCTGGTTCAGCGACACCTTCGGGAAGCGTTCGGCGAACTGGCCGAAGAAGCGCCAGTAGGTGGTGGCCTCCTTGCCATCGAGCAGGCCGGCCTCGGCCAGCCAGAACACGCCGCTGGCCTCGCCGCACAGCACAGCGCCACGGGCATGCTGCTCGCGCAGCCAGGGCAGTACCTGGGGGTAGCGCTGGCACAGGGCATCGAAGTCGTCCCAGAACGCCGGCAGGATGATCACGTCGGCCTGCTCGAGGCCGCTGTCCACCGGTAGCTGCACGCCGCTGAAGCTCTGCACGGGCAGCCCGTCGGGGCTCACGAGGCGGGTTTCGAACATCGGTTGCAGGCCCAGGCCCAGTTGCTTGCCATAGCGCAGGCTGGCCAGGTGGAAGAAATCCTTGGCCTGCATCAGGGTCGATGCGAATACCTTGTCGATGGCCAGGATGCTGACGCGCCGCAGCGATGCGGTAGGTTGGGTAAACATCATTGTCGTTATTCTTATAGGGTAGAGTGGTCAATCACCGGCTGGATCGTCTTATTTTTTGGCGATTGTGTCTACCCTCGGTTCCCGCAGCGGGCTGCGGGAACCGTTGCAGCGCTTTACGGGGCGGGGTTGGGCTGATCCTGGTGGATCGCATCGATGGCGGCCAGCAGCTCGTCACCGAGCTTCAGGCTGGCGCTTGCCAGGTTGCTGTCCAGTTGCGCCAGCGAGGTGGCGCCGATGATGTTGCTGGTCACGAACGGCTGCTGGGTCACGAAGGCCAGGGCCATCTGTGCCGGGTCCAGGCCGTGCTCGCGGGCCAGGGCCACATAACGGCTGCACGCGGCGACGGTCTGCGGGTTGGAATAGCGCGAGAAGCGGTTGAACAGGGTCAGGCGGCCGTTTTCCGGGCGCGCGCCGTTCTCGTACTTGCCCGACAGCATGCCGAAGGCCAGCGGTGAGTAGGCCAGCAGGCCGCACTGCTCGCGGATAGCGATTTCCGCCAGGCCCACTTCGAAGCTGCGGTTGAGCAGGTTGTACGGGTTCTGGATCGAGACCGCACGGGGCCAGCCGCGGCTTTCGGCCAGTTGCAGGAACTTCATGGTGCCCCACGGGGTTTCGTTGGACAGGCCGATGTGGCGGATCTTGCCTGCCTTGACCTGTTCGTCGAGCACTTCGAGGGTTTCTTCCAGCGGCGTGAAGTGGTCCTGGGGCAGGTGCTGGTAGCCCAGCTTGCCGAAGAAGTTGGTGCTGCGCTCGGGCCAGTGCAGCTGGTACAGGTCGATCCAGTCGGTCTGCAGGCGCTTGAGGCTGGCGTCCAGGGCCGCCACGATGTGCTGGCGGTTGTGCTTGAGCTGGCCGTCGCGAATGTGGCTGATGCCGTTGCCGGGGCCGGCCACCTTGCTGGCCAGGATCCAGTCGGCGCGATCGCCGCGCTGGCTGAACCAGTTGCCGATGATCTGCTCGGTGGCCGAGTAGGTTTCCGGGCGCGGTGGCACCGGGTACATCTCCGCGGTATCGATGAAATTGATCCCGGCCGCCTTGGCCCGTTCGATCTGGGCGAAGCCCTCGGCCTGGTCGTTCTGCTCGCCCCAGGTCATGCTGCCCAGGCACAATGCACTCACGTTGAGGTCGGTGCGACCCAGCTGGCGATACTCCATGACGATCTCCACGGCAAAAGAAGCATAAAAGCAGGTTGATATTTTTTCTGCAATCTGGATAATTCTGCACCTCTCTCAGCAGTGGAAGTGATGCCCCGCCGCCGAAGAATCTTGCCGAGTATTGGACGTGCTGACCCGAGCCCCCGATAGCGTCCGTATCCGGCTGCCTTTGACCTTGTCAAAGTACGCACTATTCAGTAAGATCTGCCGTCTTAAAATTGCGGGACGGCCCCTGAGGCTATAAAGAATGAAAACTTTTACTGCTAAACCGGAAACAGTAAAACGCGACTGGTTCGTCGTTGACGCTGCTGGCAAGACCCTGGGTCGTCTGGCCACTGAGATCGCGAGCCGTCTGCGTGGCAAGCACAAGCCAGAATACACCCCTCACGTTGACACCGGCGACTACATCGTCGTGATCAATGCCGAGCAGGTACGTGTTACTGGTGCCAAGACTTCGGACAAAATGTACTACTCCCACTCCGGTTTCCCGGGCGGCATCAAGGAAATCAACTTCGAGAAGTTGATCGCCAAAGCGCCTGAGCGCGTGATCGAGACCGCGGTAAAGGGCATGCTGCCTAAAAACCCGCTGGGTCGCGACATGTACCGTAAGCTGAAAGTCTATGCGGGCGCTGTACACCCTCATACTGCTCAGCAGCCCCAAGAACTGAAGATTTAACGGAATAGTTCATTATGTCGGCGACTCAAAATTACGGCACTGGCCGTCGCAAGACTGCAACCGCACGCGTTTTCCTGCGTCCGGGTACTGGCAGCATCTCCATCAACAACCGCTCCCTCGAGACCTTCTTCGGTCGTGAAACCGCGCGCATGGTAGTTCGCCAGCCGCTGGAACTCACCGAAACCACCGAGAAGTTCGACATCTACGTCACCGTCATCGGTGGTGGTGTCAGCGGTCAAGCGGGCGCTATCCGTCACGGTATCACCCGTGCACTGATGGACTACGACGAAACCCTGCGTGGCGCTCTGCGCAAAGCTGGCTTCGTTACCCGTGACGCTCGTGAAGTCGAGCGTAAGAAAGTGGGTCTGCGTAAAGCACGTAAGCGTCCTCAGTACTCCAAGCGTTAATTCGCTTCGGCGTTCAAAAAAAGCCCGGTTCCTGGTGGAACCGGGCTTTTTTTATGTCTTGAATAAAAGGGGCTGCCGACCCTGTGTGACAACTTGCCGCATAGACGCAGGTCAAGTGCTATAAGGGATACAGCCTTTATGCCGGGTAATAACCTTGTCTTCGATGGGTCTTTTCATTACCATGCGGCAAATTTTTAGCAGTTCGAAATTTATTTTTAGCAGTTCGAAATTTACTTAGTAGATGCCTGTTGCAACAGGCCACAAAGCTGATGGGAGAGGACTGAATGAGCAATGACGGCGTCAATGCAGGCCGGCGTCGCTTCCTGGTAGCAGCCACGTCCGTGGTGGGTGCTGCAGGAGCGGTGGGGGCTGCGGTCCCGTTCGTAGGGTCATGGTTTCCCAGTGCCAAGGCGAAAGCTGCCGGTGCACCGGTCAAGGTCAACATCGCCAAGGTGGAGCCCGGCCAGCAGATGATTGCTGAATGGCGCGGCCAGCCCGTGTTCATCGTCCGCCGCACCGAGGAGATCCTGGGCAACCTGAAGAAGATCACCGGTGAGCTCTCCGACCCCGAGTCCAAGGCGTCGGAGCAGCCGGCCTACGTCGACCCGTCGAACCGCTCGATCAAGCCGGAAATCCTCGTGCTCGTCGGCCTGTGCACCCACCTGGGCTGCTCGCCGACCTTCCGTCCCGAAGTGGCGCCTGTCGACCTGGGTCCCAAGTGGGTGGGTGGCTATTTCTGCCCATGCCACGGCTCCCACTACGACCTCGCCGGCCGCGTCTACAAGTCCCAGCCAGCGCCGCTCAATCTGCCAGTGCCACCGCACTCGTACGAGTCGGATGACATCATCGTCGTCGGCGTCGATCAGGAGAACGCGTGATGAGTAAGTTCATGGACTGGGTTGACGCCCGCTTCCCCGCCACCAAGATGTGGGAAGATCACCTGAGCAAGTACTACGCACCGAAGAACTTCAACTTCTTCTATTTCTTCGGCTCCCTGGCCCTGCTGGTCCTGGTCAACCAGATCGTGACCGGCGTGTGGCTGACCATGAGCTTCACCCCTTCGGCCGAAGAGGCGTTCGCCTCGGTCGAATACATCATGCGTGACGTCGAATACGGCTGGATCCTGCGCTACCTGCACTCCACGGGTGCGTCGGCGTTCTTCATCGTGGTCTACCTGCACATGTTCCGTGGCCTGCTCTACGGCTCGTACCAGAAGCCACGCGAGCTGGTATGGCTGTTCGGCATGCTGATCTACCTGGCGCTGATGGCAGAGGCCTTCATGGGCTACCTGCTGCCCTGGGGCCAGATGTCGTACTGGGGTGCCCAGGTGATCATCTCGCTGTTCGGCGCCATCCCGGTCATCGGCGGCGACCTGACCCAGTGGATCCGTGGCGACTACCTGATCTCCGGCATTACCCTGAACCGCTTCTTCGCCCTGCACGTGGTGGCCCTGCCGATCGTGATTCTCGGCCTGGTGGTGCTGCACATCCTGGCGCTGCACGAAGTGGGTTCGAACAACCCGGATGGCGTGGACATCAAGAAGAAAAAGGACGAGAACGGCATTCCGCTGGACGGCATCCCGTTCCACCCGTACTACACCGTCAAGGATATCGTCGGCGTGGTGGTGTTCCTGTTCGTCTTCTGCATGATCGTGTTCTTCTTCCCGGAAATGGGCGGCTACTTCCTGGAGAAACCCAACTTCGAACAGGCCAACGCGTTCAAGACCCCGGAGCACATCGCCCCTGTGTGGTACTTCACGCCGTTCTACGCGATCCTGCGTGCGGTACCCGACAAGCTGCTGGGCGTGATCGCCATGGGTGCTGCGATCGCGGTGCTGTTCGTGCTGCCATGGCTGGACCGTAGCCCGGTCAAGTCGATGCGCTACAAGGGCTGGATGAGCAAGGCCTGGCTGTGGGTGTTCTGCATCTCCTTCGTGATCCTGGGCGTGCTCGGCGTGCTGGCGCCAACCCCGGGTCGCACCTTGCTGTCGCAGGTATGTACCTTCCTGTATTTCGCCTACTTCATTCTGATGCCGTTCTACACCAGGCTCGAGAAGACCAAACCGGTTCCGGAAAGGGTGACTGGCTGATGAAAAAGCTATTTGCAGTATTGCTCCTGGCAGTGATGCCTTCGCTGACCTTCGCCGCCGAACACGGCGTGGAACTGGACAAGGTCGACATCGACCTGACCGACAAGGCCGCCATGCAGGACGGCGCACGGACCTTTGCCAACTATTGCATGGGTTGCCACAGCGCCAAGTTCCAGCGTTACGAGCGTGTCGCCGATGACCTGGGCATCCCGCACGAGCTGATGCTCGAGAAGCTGGTGTTCACCGGCGCCAAGATCGGCGACCACATGAACATCGGCATGCAGCCGGCCGACGCCAAGGCCTGGTTCGGTGCGGCGCCGCCCGACCTGACCCTGGTGGCGCGGGTACGCGGCACCGATTGGCTGTACAGCTACCTGCGGGCCTTCTACGAGGACCCGTCACGCCCTTGGGGTGTGAACAACAAGGTCTTCCCCAACGTTGGCATGCCAAACGTGCTGGTGGGCCTGCAGGGGCGTCAGGTGGTCGGTTGCAAGCAGATCCAGACCGTGGTCGAGGGCAAGAAGCAGTTTGACCCGCTCACCGGTGCCCCGCTGACCCACGAAGCGTGCGATCAGCTGACCATCGTGCCGAAATCCGGTACCCTGACCGACGAGCAGTTCGACGAGAAGGTCAAGAACCTGGTGACCTTCCTGGCCTACTCGGCCAACCCGGTCAAGCTGCAGAGCCAGCGCATCGGCACCTACGTGCTGCTGTACCTGGCCTTCTTCTTCGTGTTCGCCTACCTGCTCAAGCGCGAATACTGGAAGGACGTGCACTGATCACAGGGTAAAATCTGTTAGTTTAACGCGCGCCCTGGGGTCCCTCTGCAGTATGGAGGGCCCCCAGGGCGCGTTTGCATTTGTAATTTCATAAGTTCAACACGCGAGGAGGACCCCCATGGGCGTGACCAATCGGTTAGCCTGCTACTCCGACCCCGCTGATCATTATTCTCATCGGGTGCGCATCGTTCTCGCCGAGAAAGGTGTCGGCGTCGAGATCATCAGTGTCGAAGCCGGGCGCCAGCCGCCCAAGCTGCTGGAAGCCAACCCGTATGGCAGCGTACCGACCCTGGTTGATCGTGACCTGGCGTTGTATGAGTCGACCGTGGTGATGGAATACCTCGACGAGCGCTACCCGCACCCGCCGCTGTTGCCGGTCTACCCGGTGGCGCGTGCCAACAGCCGCCTGCTGATCCACCGTATCCAGCGTGACTGGTGTTCGCTGGTGGACCTGATTCTCGACCCGCGCAGCAAGGAGCCTGCCCGCGTGCAGGCGCGCAAGGAGCTGCGCGAGAGCCTTACCGGCGTTTCGCCGTTGTTCGCCGACAAGCCTTGTTTCCTGAGTGAGGAGCAAAGCCTGGTGGATTGTTGTCTATTGCCCATACTGTGGCGTTTGCCGGTATTGGGTATCGAACTGCCGCGGCCAGCCAAGCCGCTGCTCGATTACATGGAGCGTCAGTTTGCGCGGGAAGCCTTCAAGGCCAGCCTGTCCGCCGCTGAACGCGATATGCGTTAGGTTTTAAGGAGCCGTTGATGAACTCCAGTCGTCCGTATCTGGTGCGAGCCTTGTATGAGTGGATCGTGGACAACGATTGCACGCCGCACATGCTGGTCAATGCCGAGTACCCTGCGGTGCAGGTGCCTCAGGGCTTCGCCAGCGATGGCCAGATCGTTTTGAACGTGTCGCCCAATGCCGTGCGTCACTTGCACATGGATAACGAAGCCGTGAGCTTCGAGGGGCGTTTCGGTGGGGTTGCCCACACGCTGTACGTGCCTGCCGGCGCCATCCTGGGTATCTATGCCCGTGAGAATGGCCAGGGCATGGTGTTCGAGCTCGAGCCGCCACTGATGGAGGATGACGACCTCGAGGACGAGGGCGTCGAGCCGGATGATGACGGCCCGCCGAGTGGCGGGCAGCCGCCGCGGCCAAGTGGGCGGCCGAGCTTGAAAGTGGTGAAATGAAAAAAGGCGACCTTGCGGGGTCGCCTTTTTTTGGGCCTGTGTGCTTACAGGTCGGTGATGGTGCGCACCTGATCCTTGTTCACACGGGTGCGTTTGCCGTCGAGCTGCTGGAACTCGTAGAAGCCGGAGCTGCGTTCGAGTTTCGGCGCGTCGACCGCCTGGAACTCACGGCCATCATTGAGGGTGATCAGGCTTGGGGTGGAGCAGCCGGCCAGGGTGGCGAAGGTAGCGATCAGCAGGGTGGCGAACAGGCCGTTCTTCATGGGTATTCCTGTGGGGTGTCGGTGGGGGTTGCGGTGCGCCGGCGGCTTCACGCCCTTCACCGGCGAGGCCGGCGAAGGGCGTGAAGCCGCGGTCAGTCAATGTATTCGAACAGCTTGACGATCTTCTGCACACCCGACACGCCTTGCACCAGGTTGGTGGCCTGATTGGCTTCCTGCTGGGTCAGCAGGCCCAGCAGGTAGACGATGCCGTTCTCGGTCACCACCTTGATGCGCGAGCCGGGGATGTTGCTGTCGGTCAGCATCTGGGCCTTGATCTTGGTGGTCAGCCAGGCGTCATTGTTGCGCGCCAGCAGTGAGGAGGGCGGCAGCACCTGAAGTTCGTTGTGCACCTTCTTGACCCGCTGCACCTGACCGGCGGTCTGCTCGGCCAGGCTCTTGAGGTCGGCGCGCGGGGTCTGCCCGGCCAGCAGCACGATGCCGTTGAAGCTGGTGACGACGATGTGCGAGTTCTTGTCCAGGTCCGGGCTGGCCTTGGCCACGTTCACCGCTACCTTGGTTTCGATCAACGAGTCGTCGATCTTGCTGCCGAAGGTGCGGGTGCCGCGATCGTCCTCGATCGGGTTTTCGCGGCTGGCAGTAATCACCGAACTGCAGCCGGTGATGCTCAGGCACAGGGTCAGGGCCATCAGGCCAAGGCGATTAGGGGTCATTCTTCACTCCCGAACAATTGGCTGTCGATCAAGTCGCAAAGGCAGTGGATCGCCAGCAGGTGGACTTCCTGGATGCGTGCGGTGACGGTGGCCGGTACGCGAATCTCCACATCTTCGGGCAGCAGCAGCGAGGCCATGCCGCCGCCATCGCGTCCGGTCAGAGCTACGACAATCATTTCGCGATCATGTGCGGCCTGGATCGCCTGAATGATGTTCGCCGAGTTGCCGCTGGTGGAAATCGCCAGCAGCACGTCGCCCGGTTGGCCCAGGGCGCGGATCTGCTTGGAGAAGATCTCGTTGTAGCTGTAGTCGTTGGCGATCGAGGTAATGGTCGAGCTGTCGGTGGTCAGCGCGATGGCCGGTAGGCTCGGGCGCTCGCGCTCGAAGCGGTTGAGCAGTTCGGACGAGAAGTGCTGGGCATCGCCCGCCGAGCCGCCGTTGCCGCAGGCGAGCATCTTGCCCTCGTTGAGCAGCGCGTTGACCATCACCTGACTGGCTTGCTCGATGTGTGGTGCAAGGACTTCCATCGCCTGTTGCTTGGTGTTGATGCTGGCCTGGAAAAGCTGGCGAATTCGGGATTGCATGTCCATCTGTGTGACCTTAAGTGGGGCGGCTGGTCGGGCGTGTCGCAACGTCTTGAAGACCCTGCGGCACATGACTGTGCAGCCCGCGAAACAAAGAGCAAAAAAGTTGAGTGGGTAACGGATGCATCAAGCGGGGCGGGTTCAACTGTCGAAAGCGTTCTTCAGCCAGTCGAGCGGTGTGCCCGAGTGGCCGCGGCCCTGCAGGGCAATCACGTCGAAACGACAGGGCTGGTTGGCCCAGCGCGCCTCCTGCTGCAGAAAATACTGGGCCGCTAGCACCAGTTTTTGCTGTTTGCGGGTATCGACGCTGGCCAGTGCTCCGCCAAAGCCCGCGTGCAGCCGGTAGCGGACTTCGACGAATACTACTGTATCGCCGTCAAGCATGACCAGATCAAGCTCGCCGCGTTTGCATCGCCAGTTCTGCGCCAGCAACTGCAGGCCCTGCGCCTGAAGGTAATGCAGGGCCTGCTGTTCGGCCGCGATACCCGCGGCCTGGCGAGAACCGTCGGGCATCAGCGCGGGGTGTCCGGCAGGCGCTTGACCTGACCGCCGGTGAACTCGGCCCATGGCAACTGGCGTTCGATGCGTTGGTTGGCGTTCATGCTCAGGCTGCCGGACAGGCCTTCGATACGGTTGTCCGGCAGTGCCTTGAGCTGGCCCAGGCGCGGCGCGAGGCTGTAGGCATCGGCACCCATCGCGTACAAGCGACCGATGCTGCCGGCCGCTTGCGGCCACTGGCGTACCACCTGCTGGCGCAGGCTGTTGCCGGTGTCGAGCAGCCACGGCGTTTCGCAGAAGCGAATGCCGTTCATGTCGTTGTACTCGTTGACGTTGCCGCTGGCGCTGTACACGTTGGAGGTGGCGTACACCGGTACGTCACCGGCGTACTGGAAGTTCAGTGTCGGCTTGATCTGCTGGGCCTGGGTCGGGGTTGCGGCCAGGAAGATGAAATCGATGTCCTGGCGACGCGATGGCTGTGCCGAGACACTGCCGCCCACGGTGCTCTGCAGGCTCTTGGCGCGGCCTTCGCTCTGGCGCAGCTGGAACAGGTCGGCGATCTGCTGGGCCAGGGCTACCGGCTGCGACACGTGGGCAGCGGCAATCAGGGTGCCGCCCTTGGCTTCCCAGTCCTGGCGGAAGGCCTTGAGTACGCGATCGCCCCATTCGCCGCTCGGCACCAGGGCCACGGCACGACGCATGCCGTCGGCCTGGGCGCGGCGCGAGACTTCGCGGGCTTCGTCTTCGGCGGCCAGGCCGAACTGGAACAGTTGCGCCGGGCCGGTCTGGCCGGCGTCGCTGTAGTTCAGTGCCAGGGTGGTGATCGGCAGTTGCGGGTAGGCGCTCAACTGCTTGACCAGGTTCTTCTCGAGCGGGCCTACCACCAGCTGGACGCCGCTGGCCTGGGCCTTGCGGTAGAAGTCATCGAGGGAGGTCAGGCGCGAGCTGTCGAAGACTTCGACCGAAGGCGGCTTCTGGCCGGCCTGCTGGGCCTGGAAGTGCGCCGCCATGAAGCCGTCGCGCAGGGCGCGGGCGACACCTGCCAGCGGGCCTTCCTGGGGCAGCAGCAGGGCGATCTTGGTCAGCGGCTGGCTGGCCAGTTCCTTGAGTTTGAGCAGGGGCTGTGGCAGTTGCACGGCGGCAGGGTGGCCGGGGTGCTGGTTGCGCCAGCTTTCGATGGCGGCCTGCTGCTGTTCGAGGGTGCCGGCGCTCTTGACGGCCAGGGCCAGGCTGGTCCAGCCGGCCATCACGTCGGTGCCGGTGCCTTGCAGTTGTTCGGTGGGCAGGGCGGCAACCAGGTTCCAGATGGCCTCGTGGTTGGCACTGGCGGCGGCGCCGCTGAGCAGGGGAGCCATGGCGACGCGCTGTTGCGCGGCAGCCAGGGTCTGGCCATCGGCTTCCAGGGCGGCGGCATGCACGCTGCGGGTGCGCACCTGAAGCTCGGGCGGCAGTTCGTCCAACCGGGCCAGGCTCGGGTGGCTCAGGGCGGTGAGGGCGGCCTTGGGCTGGTTGCGGCTCATCGCCAGCTCGGCGCCAAGGGTGCTGGCGAACACTTGCTGGGCCGGCTTGAGGGTGTCCAGTGGCACCTGCTCGAGGATCCGCGAGGCCCGTGCGAAGTCTTTCTGGTGGTAGGCCAGGTCAGCGGCGCTCAGGCGCAGCAGTGCAGCCTTTTCAGGTGTCTTGCTGGTGGCGGCCTGGTCGAGCAGTTGCTCGATGCTGGCATCCGGAGTGCGCGGCAGCTCACCCAGGCTGGACGAGGGCGAACTGGCGCAGGCTGCCAGCAGGGCAGCGAGGCAGAGGGCTGAGAGCAGCCGCAGGCAAGCGATCATGTAAAAATCCTGTTACTCGATCAAATTAACCTGCAATTGTACCCAAGCGCTGGCCGGGGCGCGATCTTGCTGGCGTTAATCCTTCAATATAGGTCGCCCTGCGCAGGCGTGCCGCCGCTGTGGGTAACGCATTGTTGCCGCCTTACGGGCTACAATGGCGCTTTGTTCTCTATTTACAGGTGTGTGCTGTGACCGATGCTCCAGGTGCTTCCAATTCCACTGCCGGCAAGCTTTTCGTGGTGGCTACGCCCATTGGCAACCTGGATGACATGAGCGCCCGGGCCTTGAAGGTGCTGCGCGAGGCGGCGCTGATCGCGGCCGAGGACACGCGCCACTCGGTCCGCCTGCTGCAGCACTTCGGCATCAACACGCCGCTGGCCGCCTGTCACGAGCACAACGAGCGCGACGAGGGCAGCCGCTTCATCACGCGCCTGCTGGCCGGCGACGATGTGGCGTTGATCTCCGATGCCGGTACGCCGCTGATCTCTGACCCGGGCTACCATCTGGTGCGCCAGGCGCGAGCGGCGGGCATCGATGTGGTGCCGGTACCGGGCGCCTGCGCACTGATCGCGGCGTTGTCGGCGGCGGGCCTGCCGTCCGACCGGTTCATCTTCGAGGGTTTTCTGCCGGCCAAGGCGGTAGGTCGCCGCGCGCGCCTGAGCCAGGTCAAGGAAGAACCCCGTACGCTGATTTTCTATGAGGCGCCGCACCGCATTCTGGAGTGTCTGCAGGACATGGAGGCGGTGTTTGGCGGCGAACGGCCGGCGTTGCTGGCTCGTGAGCTGACCAAGACCTTCGAGACCCTGAAGGGGCTGCCCCTGGCCGAGCTGCGCGCGTTTGTCGAAAACGACAGCAATCAGCAGCGTGGGGAGTGCGTGGTGCTGGTGGCGGGCTGGACCGCCCCGGAGAACGAAGAGGCCGTGAGCAGCGAAGTGATGCGCGTGCTTGATCTTCTGCTGGCAGAGATGCCGCTCAAGCGTGCAGCAGCCCTGGCGGCGGAAATTACCGGGGTGCGGAAGAATGTTTTGTATCAAATAGCGTTGGAAAAACAGAAAGACCACTAATGTCATAGTGATATTATTTGTTTTATCGCTTGTTCTCGGGGCCCGCTGCCGTTAACCTTTGCGGCGGAGAGTCGATTGGACAGTCGCTGCCTTCTTTTGTTCCGCAAAAGAGGGGGGAGGAAAGTCCGGGCTCCATAGGGCGGAGTGCCAGGTAATGCCTGGGGGGCGTGAGCCTACGGAAAGTGCCACAGAAAATAACCGCCTAAGCACTTCGGTGCCGGTAAGGGTGAAAAGGTGCGGTAAGAGCGCACCGCACGGCTGGCAACAGTCCGTGGCTAGGTAAACCCCACTCGGAGCAAGACCAAATAGGGTTCCATATGGCGCGGCCCGCGTTGGAACCGGGTAGGTTGCTAAAGGCGTCCAGTGATGGCCGTCGTAGAGGAATGACTGTCCTCGACAGAACCCGGCTTACAGATCGACTCTCCACCTTTTCCCTTCCTGCTTGATTCGATAGCAGATGTGTTCTGGTAATACCAAAAAAATCTTACTCTTCATAAATCACTTTAACTTTGCACTCTATCCGTTTGAGTGAATTTGCCTTTCCCCGTCAAAACCCCTCTCGATTCTCCTCTTTGTATCGCCTTGTTGCTCTAAATCGCCGATCTGTAAGGGTTTTCCTTATAAGCGCGCCTTGACGGTGTGGTGGGCGGATTCCTATAGTGTGCGCAAGTGGCGGAAAGTGGCATGAAGTGGGTTTTCAGACACAAAAAAGCTAACATTTAGGGAAGTGCAGCCGTGTTTCGCGGAGCCAACGCAATCAACCTCGACGCAAAAGGCCGTCTCGCAATGCCGAGCCGGTACCGTGACGAGCTCGATTCGCGCAGTTCCGGGCAGTTGATCGTGACGATCGACGCGGTTGATCCCTGCTTGTGCGTGTATCCGCTGGATGAGTGGGAACTGATCGAAGCCAAGCTGCGTGCCTTGCCGTCGTTACGCGAAGAGAACCGTCGCCTGCAGCGTCTGCTGATCGGCAATGCGGTGGATCTGGAGCTCGACGGCAGTGGGCGTTTCCTGGTGCCACCGCGTCTGCGCGAGTACGCCAAGCTGGACAAGCGGGCGATGCTGGTGGGGCAACTGAACAAATTCCAACTGTGGGACGAGGACGCCTGGAACGCTGTTGCTGCAGCTGACCTGGTGGCCATTCAACAACCGGGCGCGATGCCTGATGAACTGCGTGATCTGATCCTGTGACTATAGATAGTGGCTTCAAACACATCACCGTACTGCTTGACGAAGCCGTCGAGGCTCTCGCCGTACGCGCCGATGGCTGCTATCTGGATGGCACCTTCGGGCGTGGCGGGCACAGTCGGCTGATTCTCCAGCACCTGGGGCCGCAGGGTCGGCTGCTGGGGTTCGACAAGGACCCACAAGCGATTGCCACCGGGCAAGCGCTGGCGGCCGAAGACGGCCGCTTTGTCATTGTGCAGCGCAGTTTCGCCGAGCTGGGCGCCGAAGTGGCCGAGCGGGGCCTGTCCGGCAAGGTCAATGGCATCCTGCTCGACCTGGGCGTGTCCTCGCCGCAGCTCGATGACCCCGAGCGCGGCTTCAGTTTCATGAACGACGGCCCGCTGGACATGCGCATGGACCCGAGTCGTGGCGTCAGCGCCGCCGAATTCATCGCCACCGCGCCGGCCGAAGAAATCGCCCGCGTGTTCAAGGAGTACGGCGAAGAGCGTTTCGCCAAGCGCATGGCCAACGCCGTGGTCGCCCGTCGCGAGCAGCAACCCTTTACCCGTACCGCCGACCTCGCCGAAGTGCTCAAGGTCGCCAACCCCGCGTGGGAAAAGGGCAAGAACCCCGCCACCCGTGCTTTCCAGGGGCTGCGCATTCACGTCAACAACGAGCTGGGCGACCTCGAAGCCGGGCTCGAGGCTGCCCTCGATACGCTCGAGATCGGTGGCCGTCTGGTGGTCATCAGCTTCCATTCGCTGGAAGACCGCATCGTCAAGCTGTTCATGCGCAAGCTGGCCAAGGGAGAGGCCGACAACCTGCCACGCAACCTGCCGGTACAACACAAGCCCTTCGAGCCCAAGATCAAGGTCCATGGCAAGGCGCAGTTCGCCTCCGAGGCCGAGCTCAAGGCCAACCCGCGCTCGCGTAGTGCGGTCATGCGTGTGGCGGAGAAGCTGCGTTGAGCAGGCTTTTCGCCAAGCCTTTGCCAGGCGGCAGCTTCCTGATGCTGCTGCTGTTCATTGGCGTGCTCGTTTCGTCGGTGGCGGTGTCCTACAGTGCGCACTGGAACCGCCAGTTGCTCAATACCCTGTACGGCGAGCTCAACGAACGCGACAAGGCGCAGGCCGAGTGGGGCCGGTTGATTCTGGAGCAGAGCACCTGGACCGCCCACAGCCGCATCGAGAACCTGGCCAGCGAACAGCTGCACATGCGCATTCCCGCCGCTGACGAAGTACGGATGGTGGCGCCATGATGAAACTTGAAGGCGCACTCTACCCGTGGCGGTTCCGCGTTGTGGTCGGCCTGCTGGTGATCATGGTGGGGGCCATTGCCTGGCGTATCGTCGACCTGCAGGTGGTCGACCGCGACTTCCTCAAGGGGCAGGGCGATGCCCGCAGCCTGCGTCACATTCCGATTCCTGCGCACCGCGGGCTGATCACCGACCGCAACGGCGAGCCGCTGGCCGTGAGTACGCCGGTCACCACCCTGTGGGCCAACCCCAAGGAAATGCAGGCTGCCAAGGACCGCTGGCCGGCGCTTGCCGCCGCGCTCAAGCAGAACCCGCAGCAACTGGCCGAGCGCCTCGAACAGCAGGCCAACAAGGAATTCATCTACCTGGTCCGCGGCCTTACCCCGGAGCAGGGCCAGGTGGTGCTCGACCTCAAGGTGCCCGGCGTGTACGGCATTGAAGAGTTCCGCCGCTTCTATCCCGCCGGCGATGTCGCTGCGCACATGGTCGGGTTCACCGACCTCGACGATCACGGTCGCGAGGGGGTGGAACTCGCCTACGACGAGTGGCTGGCCGGGGTGCCCGGCAAGCGGCAGGTGATCAAGGACCGGCGCGGCCGGCTGATCAAGGACGTACAGGTCACCAAGAACGCCAAGGCCGGCAAGACCTTGGCGTTGTCCATCGACCTGCGTCTGCAGTACCTGGCCACCCGCGAACTGCGTAACGCGATTGCCGAACAGGAAGCCAAGGCCGGTAGCCTGGTGATCATGGATGTGAAGACCGGCGAAGTGCTGGCCATGGTCAACCAGCCCACCTACAACCCCAACAACCGCCGCCGCATGTTCCCGGCGGCGATGCGCAACCGTGCCATCATCGACGTGTTCGAGCCGGGTTCCACGGTCAAGCCTTTCTCCATGAGCGCCGCCCTGCAAAGTGGGCGCTGGAAGCCGACCGACAAAGTCGAGGTCTATCCGGGCACCCTGCAGCTGGGCCGCTACACCATTCGTGACGTGTCCAGGAGCGAAGGCCCGATCCTCGACCTGACCGGCATCCTGATCAACTCCAGTAACGTGGGCATGAGCAAGATCGCCTTCGATATCGGTGGCGAGTCCATCTACCGCGTGATGTCGCAACTGGGCCTGGGCCAGTACACCGGCCTGGGCTTCCCGGGCGAGCGTGTCGGCAACCTGCCCAACCACCGCGAGTGGCGCAAGGCCGAGACCGCGACCCTGTCCTACGGCTACGGCCTGTCGGTGACCGCGTTGCAGCTGGTGCATGCCTACGCCGCGCTGGCCAACAACGGCAAGATGGTACCGCTGAGCATTCTCAAGGTGGACAAGACCCCGGAAGCCACCCAGGTGGTGCCCGAGGATACCGCCAAGACCATCCAGGGCATGCTGCAGCAGGTCATCGAAGCGCCACGTGGCGTGTTCCGTGCGCAGGTGCCTTCCTATCACGTGGGCGGCAAGTCGGGTACGGCCCGTAAGGCCACGGTCGGTTCCAAGGGCTACACCGAGAACGCCTACCGCTCGCTGTTCACCGGCTTCGGCCCGATGAGCGATCCGCGCTATGCCATCGTGGTGGTGATCGACGAGCCGAGCAAGGGTGGCTACTTCGGCGGCCTGGTATCGGCGCCGGTATTCAGCAAGGTCATGTCCGGCACCCTGCGACTGATGAACGTGCCGCCAGACAACCTGCCGGCTCCTACTCCACAGCAGCAGGCCGGTGCTGCGCCCGCCAAGGGAGGGCGCGGTTGATGTCGATGCCATTGAGTAAGCTGTTTGCCCTGAGCGGCAACAACGACCCGTTGATCCGTGAACTGACCCTGGACAGCCGCAAGGTCCGCGCCGGGGACTTGTTCCTGGCGGTGCCGGGTGCGCGTGTCGACGGCCGCGAGCATATTGCCGATGCGCTCAAGCGCGGCGCGGCAGCCGTGGCCTATGAAGTGCAGAACACCACCGTGCTGCCGATCACCGATGTGCCGATGATTCCGGTCAAGGGCCTGATTGCCCAGCTGTCGGATATCGCGGGGCGCTTCTATGGCGAGCCGAGCCGCCAGCTCGAGCTGATCGGCGTGACCGGCACCAACGGCAAGACCAGCGTCACCCAGCTGGTGGCCCAGGCGCTCGACCTGCTGGGCCAGCACTGCGGCCTGATCGGCACCCTGGGTACCGGTTTCTACGGCCAGCTGCAAAGTGGCCGGCTGACCACGCCAGATCCGATTGCCGTGCAGTCGACCCTGGGCGACCTGAAGAAGGCTGGCGCCAAGGCCGTGGCCATGGAAGTGTCCTCCCATGCGCTGGAACAGGGCCGGGTAGCGGCACTGGCCTTCGACATCGTGGTAATGACCAACCTGTCACGCGATCACCTGGACTACCACGGCAGCATGGAGGCCTACCAGGCCGCCAAGGCGCGCCTGTTCGCCTGGCCCGACCTGCGCTCGCGGGTGGTCAATCTGGACGATGCCTTCGGGCGTGAGCTGGCGGCGCAGAAGGGTGATTCGCGCCTGATCAGCTATAGCCTCGTCGACGCTGCCGCCTCGCTGTACTGCCGCGAAGCGAAGTTCGACGACGATGGCGTGCGTGCGGTGCTGGTGACGGCACAGGGCGAGCATATGCTGCGCAGCCGCCTGCTCGGGCGCTTCAACCTCAGCAACATGCTGGCCGCGGTCGGCACGCTGATGGCGATGGATCATCCGCTGGACGAAATTCTCAAGGTCACGCCGCAGCTCGAAGGCCCCGTAGGGCGCATGCAGCGCCTGGGCGGTGGCAGCAAGCCGTTGGTGGTGGTCGATTACGCCCACACCCCCGATGCCCTGGAAAAGGTCCTCGAAGCCCTGCGTCCCCATGCACAAGGCAAGCTGTTGTGCCTGTTCGGCTGCGGCGGCGACCGCGATCGCGGCAAGCGCCCGCTGATGGCCGAAGTGGCCGAGCGCCTGGCCGACCGCGTGCTGGTCACCGACGACAACCCGCGCAGCGAGGCGCCCCAGCAGATTTTCGACGATATCCGCCCAGGCTTCGCCCGGGGTGAAAGCGTCGAGTTCATCGCCGGCCGTGGCCCGGCGATTGCGCACCTGATTGCCACCGCCGCTGCCGACGACGTCATCGTGCTGGCGGGCAAGGGGCACGAGGATTACCAGGAGATCAACGGCGAGCGCCATGACTTCTCCGACCTGGTCGAGGCCGAGAGAGCCCTGGCAGCCTGGGAGGCCCCGAATGCTTGAGTCAATGTCCCTCAGCCAGTTGGTAGCGCCGCTGCAGGGCCGCCTGCATGGCCAGGATGCAACCTTCGATGGCGTCAGCATCGACAGCCGCGCGATCACCCCTGGCCAGTTGTTCGTCGCCCTGGCCGGGCCGCGTTTCGACGGTCACGATTACCTGGACGAAGTGGCAGCCAAGGGCGCCGTCGCGGCGCTGGTGCAGCACGAAGTGCCGGGCAGCAACCTGCCGCAACTGGTGGTTGCCGATACCCGCCTGGGCCTGGGCCAGTTGGGGGCGCTCAATCGCGCCGCCTTCGACAAGCCGGTTGCCGCAATCACCGGCTCCAGTGGCAAGACCACGGTCAAGGAGATGCTGGCCAGCATCCTGCGCACCCGCGGGCCGGTACTGGCCACCCGTGGCAACCTCAACAACGACTTCGGCGCACCGCTGACCCTGCTGGAGCTGGCCCCGCACCATACGGCGGCGGTCATCGAGCTGGGCGCCTCGCGCATCGGCGAAATCGCCTACACCGTCGGCCTGACCCAGCCGCAGGTGGTGATCATCAACAACGCCGGTACCGCTCATGTGGGTGAGTTCGGCGGGCCGGAGAAAATCGTCGAAGCCAAGGGCGAGATCCTCGAAGGCCTGGGCCAGGATGGCGTGGCGGTATTGAACCTGGATGACAAGGCGTTCGGCATCTGGAAGCAGCGCGCCGGCCATCACCCTGTGAACACTTTCGCCCTGGCCAATGCCGACGCAGATTTTCATGCCACCGACATTCGTCACGACGAACGCGGCTGCCCCGGTTTCGAATTGCGCAGCCCGCTGGGCAACGCCCGCGTCCAGCTCAACCTGCTGGGCACTCACAATGTCAGCAACGCCCTGGCCGCCGCGGCTGCCGCACAGGCTTTCGGCGTGACACTGGAAGGCATCGTCGAGGGTCTTGACGCGGTGCAGCCGGTCAAGGGCCGCACCGTGGTGCACATGGCGCCCACCGGTGTGCGCGTGATCGACGACAGTTACAACGCAAACCCCACCTCCATGTGCGCTGCCGTTGATATACTCGCCGGCTTTTCCGGGCGTACCGTCCTGGTGCTCGGGGATATCGGCGAATTGGGCCAGTGGGCCGAGGAAGGGCATCGGCAGGTCGGCGCATACGCCAAGGGCAAGGTTGCAGCACTTTATGCCGTGGGCCCGATGATGGCCGAAGCGGTCAAGGCATTTGGCACCGGGGCCCATCATTTCGCCACTCAAGCTGACTTGATCGACGCCGTTCGCGTCGAGCAGGCCAACAACACCACCATTTTGATCAAGGGTTCGCGCAGCGCTGCGATGGAAAACGTCGTGGCGGCCTTGTGCGGTTCCAGCGGGGAGAAACATTAATGCTGCTGCTGCTGGCTGAGTATCTGCAACAGTTCTACAAAGGCTTCGCGGTCTTTCAGTACCTGACCCTGCGCGGGATTCTGGGTGTACTGACCGCGTTGTCGCTGGCCCTGTGGTTGGGCCCCTGGATGATTCGTACCCTGCAGATTCGCCAGATCGGTCAAGCCGTGCGCAATGACGGCCCGCAATCGCACCTCTCCAAGTCCGGCACCCCGACCATGGGCGGTGCGCTGATTCTGTCCGCCATCGGCGTGAGCACGCTGCTGTGGGCCGACCTGACCAACCGTTATGTGTGGGTGGTGCTGATCGTCACCCTGCTGTTCGGCGCCATCGGCTGGGTCGACGACTACCGCAAGGTGATCGAGAAGAACTCGCGTGGCCTGCCAAGCCGCTGGAAGTACTTCTGGCAATCGGTGTTCGGCCTGGGCGCGGCGATCTTCCTGTACATGACCGCGCCCACCAGCGTGGAAACCACCCTGATCGTGCCGATGCTCAAGGATGTCACCATCCCGCTGGGCATCGGCTTCGTGGTGCTGACCTATTTCGTCATCGTGGGCTCGAGCAACGCGGTCAACCTGACCGACGGCCTGGACGGCCTGGCGATCATGCCGACGGTGATGGTCGGTGGTGCGCTGGGTATCTTCTGCTACCTGTCGGGCAACGTGAAGTTCGCCGAATACCTGCTGATCCCCTACGTGCCGGGCGCCGGCGAGCTGATCGTGTTCTGCGGCGCGCTGATCGGCGCGGGCCTGGGCTTTCTGTGGTTCAACACCTACCCGGCGCAGGTGTTCATGGGTGACGTCGGCGCCCTGGCCCTGGGTGCCGCGTTGGGCACCATTGCCGTGATCGTGCGTCAGGAGATCGTGCTGTTCATCATGGGCGGCGTGTTCGTGATGGAGACCCTGTCGGTGGTGATCCAGGTGGCCTCCTTCAAGCTGACCGGCAAGCGCGTGTTTCGCATGGCACCGATCCACCACCACTTTGAACTCAAGGGTTGGCCCGAGCCTCGGGTGATCGTCCGCTTCTGGATCATCACCGTGATTCTCGTGCTGTTCGGCCTTGCCACCCTGAAACTGAGGTAGAAACGAGTGTCCCTGATCGCGTCTGACCACTTCCGCATCGTTGTCGGCCTCGGCAAGAGCGGCATGTCCCTGGTTCGCTTCCTGGCGAACCGGGGCATTGCGTTTGCGGTGGCCGATACCCGCGAGAACCCGCCGGAGCTGGCGACCTTGCGTCGCGACTACCCGCAGGTGGAAGTGCGTTGTGGCGAACTGGATGTGGAGTTCCTGTGCCGTGCCGACGAGCTGTACGTCAGCCCCGGCCTGGCCCTGGCGACCCCGGCCCTGCAGCAGGCGGCCGCGCGCGGCGTGAAGCTGTCGGGCGACATCGAGTTGTTCGCGCGCAATGCCAAGGCGCCGATCATTGCCATCAGCGGTTCCAATGCCAAGAGCACCGTCACCACCCTGGTCGGGGAGATGGCCGTTGCGGCAGGCAAACGTGTGGCAGTGGGCGGTAACCTCGGTACCCCGGCACTGGACCTGCTGGACGACGCCATCGAGCTGTACGTGATGGAGCTGTCGAGCTTCCAGCTGGAGACCACCGATCAGCTGAATGCCGAAGTGGCCACCGTGCTCAACGTCAGCGAAGACCACATGGACCGCTACAGCGGCCTGCCGGCCTATCACCTGGCCAAGCACCGGATCTTCCGTGGCGCACGGCAGGTGGTGGTCAACCGCCAGGATGCACTGAGCCGTCCGCTGCCGATGGAAAACGTGCCGTGCTGGACGTTCGGCCTGAATGTGCCCGACTTCAAGGGCTTCGGGCTGCGCGAAGAGAACGGCGAGAAGTACCTGGCGTTCGAGTTCCAGACCCTGATGCCGGTGCGCGAGCTGAAGATCCGTGGTGCGCACAACCAGTCCAACGCCCTCGCGGCGCTGGCCCTGGGGCATGCTGCAGGCCTGCCGTTCGACGCCATGCTGGCCAGCCTGCGCACCTTTGCCGGCCTGGCCCACCGTTGCCAGTGGCTGCGCGAGCGTGACGGCGTGAGCTGGTACGACGACTCCAAGGCCACCAACGTCGGTGCCGCGCTGGCGGCCATCGAAGGCCTGGGTGCGGATATCGACGGCAAGCTGGTGCTGGTGGCCGGCGGCGACGGCAAGGGCGCGGACTTCTCGGCGCTGCGTGCCCCGGTGGCGGCGCACTGCCGCGCCGTGGTGCTGTTGGGCCGTGATGCCGAGCGCCTGGCCCAGGCGTTGGGCGACAGCGTGCCGCTGATTCGCGTCGGCAGCCTCGACGAAGCCGTGCAGCAGGGCGCCGCGCTGGCCCAGCCGGGCGACGCGGTGCTGCTGTCGCCTGCCTGCGCAAGCCTGGACATGTTCAAGAACTTCGAAGAGCGTGGGCGCCTGTTCGCCCAGGCCGTGGAGGGGCTGGCATGATCTTCGGCATCATCAAGCCTTATCCGTCCCCCCTGGTCACTGGTCGCGGCATCGATCTCGATTTCGCCATGCTCGCTGGCTGCCTGGCGCTGCTGGGCCTTGGCCTGGTGATGATCACCTCGGCCTCCTCGGAAGTGGCCGCGTTGCAGTCGGGCAACCCGCTTTACCACATGATCCGTCACCTGGTGTACGTGGCCATCGGCCTGGTCGCCTGCGTCGTCACCATGATGGTGCCGATCGCCACCTGGCAGCGCATGGGCTTCATGATGCTGGTCGGTGCCTTCGGGTTGCTGGTGCTGGTACTGGTGCCTGGCATCGGCCGCGAAGTGAACGGCTCGATGCGCTGGATCGGCTTCAGCTTCTTCAACGTGCAGCCTTCCGAGATCGCCAAGGTGTTCGTGGTGATCTACCTGGCTGGTTACCTGGTGCGCCGCCAGACCGAGGTGCGCGAGAGCTGGATGGGCTTCTTCAAGCCGTTCATCGTGCTGCTGCCGATGGCCGGCCTGCTGCTGATGGAGCCGGACTTCGGCGCCACGGTAGTGATGATGGGCGCCGCCGCGGCGATGCTGTTCCTGGGCGGGGTGGGGCTGTTCCGCTTCAGCCTGATGGTGGTGCTGGCGGTGGCGGCGGTGTTCATTCTGGTACAGGCGCAGCCCTACCGGATGGCGCGCCTGATCACCTTCACCGACCCCTGGTCGGATCAGTTCGGTTCCGGCTATCAGCTGACCCAGGCCCTGATTGCGTTCGGTCGCGGTGAGTGGCTGGGCGTGGGCCTGGGCAACAGCGTGCAGAAGCAGTTCTACCTGCCCGAAGCACACACCGACTTCGTGTTCTCGGTACTGGCCGAAGAGCTGGGCGTGGTCGGTTCGCTGCTGACCGTTGCGCTGTTCGTGTTCGTCAGCCTGCGCGCGATGTACATCGGTCTGTGGGCCGAGAAAGCCAAGCAGTTCTTTGCCGCCTACATGGCCTACGGCCTGGCCTTCCTGTGGATCGGCCAGTTCCTGATCAACATCGGGGTGAACGTCGGCCTGCTGCCGACCAAGGGCCTGACCCTGCCGTTCCTCAGCTACGGCGGCAGCTCGCTGGTGATCTGCTGCGTGTGCATGGGCCTGCTGCTGCGCATCGAGTGGGAGAGCCGCACGCACCTGGGCAGCGAAGAACATGAATTCGATGAGAGCGATTTTGCCGAGGAGCCAAGACATGGCCGTTGAAGGCAAAAACGTATTGATCATGGCAGGCGGCACCGGGGGCCACGTGTTCCCGGCCCTGGCCTGCGCCCGTGAGTTCCAGGCACGCGGTTACACCGTGCACTGGTTGGGCACCCCACGCGGTATCGAAAACGAGCTGGTGCCCCAGGCCGGGTTGCAACTGCACCTGATCCAGGTCACCGGCTTGCGTGGCAAGGGCAAGCTGTCGCTGCTCAAGGCGCCGTTCACCCTGTTCAAGGCGGTGCTGCAGGCGCGGCGCATCATCCGTCGGCTCAAGCCGGTGTGTGTGGTCGGCTTTGGCGGCTATGTGACCGGCCCGGGCGGTGTGGCGGCGAAGCTGGCTGGCGTGCCCGTGGTGATCCACGAGCAGAACGCCAAGGCCGGTACCGCCAATCGGCTGCTGGTGCCGCTGGCAGGCCGAGTCTGCGAAGCTTTCCCGAACACCTTCGAGGCCAGCGACAAACTGCGCACCACCGGCAACCCGGTGCGCGGCGAGCTGTTCCTGGAGCCTGTGCGCGCGCCACTGGCCGGGCGCCGCGCGCGCCTGCTGGTGCTGGGCGGCAGCCTGGGCGCGGAGCCGTTGAACAAACTGTTGCCGCAGGCCCTGGCCCTGGTACCCGAAGCCCTGCGCCCCGAGGTGTTCCACCAGGCCGGCAAGCAGCATGACCAGATTACCGCCGAGCGCTATCGCGAGGCCGGGATCGAGGCTCAGGTAGAGCCGTTCATCAAAGACATGGCCCACGCCTATGGCTGGGCCGACCTGGTGATCTGCCGGGCCGGTGCGCTGACCGTCAGCGAACTGGCTGCGGCCGGTCTGCCCTCGATGCTGGTGCCGCTGCCCCATGCCATCGACGATCACCAGACCCACAACGCCCACTATCTGGCACGTGAAGGCGCCGCCTTCCTGATGCCGCAAGCGACAACTGGCGCAGCGCAACTCGCTGAACGCCTGAACGAGGTACTGATGCAACCGCAAAAACTCGACACCATGGCCAGCACCGCACGACGCCTGGCCAAGCCCGCGGCTACCAGCACCGTGGTCGATATCTGCCTGGAGGTGGCCCATGGTTGAAAGCCAGAAAGCCATCCCGCAACCTGAAATGCGCCGTATCCGCCGCATCCACTTCGTCGGTATCGGCGGCGTGGGCATGTGCGGTATTGCCGAGGTATTGCTCAACCTGGGTTACCAGGTTTCCGGCTCGGACCTCAAGGCCTCGCCGGTCACCGAGCGCCTGGAGTCCTTTGGTGCCGAAATCTTCCTTGGCCACCGCGCCGAGAACGCCGCCAGTGCCGATGTACTGGTGGTGTCCAGCGCCATCAATACGGCCAACCCGGAAGTGGCGACGGCCCTTGAGCGGCGTATCCCCGTGGTACCGCGTGCCGAGATGCTCGCCGAGCTGATGCGCTATCGCCACGGCATCGCGGTAGCCGGTACCCACGGCAAGACCACCACCACCAGCCTGCTGGCCTCGGTGTTCGCCGCCGGCGGCCTGGACCCGACCTTCGTGATCGGTGGCCGGCTGAATGCAGCAGGTACCAATGCACAACTGGGTACCAGCCGCTACCTGATCGCCGAAGCCGACGAAAGCGACGCCAGCTTCCTGCACCTGCAGCCGCTGGTGGCCGTGGTCACCAACATCGACGCCGACCACATGGCGACCTATGAGGGCGACTTCAACAAGCTGAAGAAGACCTTCGTCGAGTTCCTCCACAACCTGCCGTTCTACGGCCTGGCCGTGGTATGCCTGGATGATCCGGTGGTGCGCGAGATCCTGCCGCTGGTCAAGCGCCCGGCAGTGACCTACGGCTTTGCCGAGGAAGCCGACGTGCGTGCGATCAATGTGCGCCAGTCGGGCATGCAGACCCACTTCACCGTGCTGCGCCGTGACCGCGAGCCGCTGGACGTGTCGGTGAACATGCCGGGCAACCACAATGTGCTCAATGCACTGGCCACCATTGCCATCGCCACCGACGAGGGCATCAGCGACGAGGCCATCGTGCAGGGGCTTTCGGGCTTCCAGGGCGTGGGCCGACGTTTCCAGGTGTACGGCGAACTGCCGGTCGACGGTGGCAGCGTGATGCTGGTGGACGACTACGGTCACCACCCCACCGAAGTGGCGGCCGTGATCAAGGCCGTGCGCGGTGGCTGGCCGGAGCGCCGCCTGGTGATGGTTTACCAGCCGCACCGCTACAGCCGTACCCGCGACCTGTACGACGACTTCGTGCAGGTGCTGGCCGATGCCAACGTGCTGCTGCTGATGGAGGTCTACCCGGCCGGCGAAGAGCCGATCCCGGGGGCCGACAGCCGCCAGCTGTGCCACAGCATCCGTCAGCGTGGCCAGCTGGACCCGATCTACATCGAGCGCGGCATCGAGCTGGCGCCACTGGTCAAGCCGCTGCTGCGTGCCGGTGACATCCTGCTGTGCCAGGGTGCCGGCGACATCGGTGGCCTGGCCCCGCAATTGTTGAAAAGCCCATTGTTCGCGGGCGCGGTTGCCACCGCAGGGAAGGCCAAATGACTGCTCAATACTCCAAGCTGCATTCGACCATCGACCCGAAGGCCTTCGGCCGTGTCGGCGTGCTGTACGGCGGCAAGAGTGCCGAGCGCGAGGTGTCGCTCAAGTCCGGCGCCGCGGTGATCGAGGCGCTCACCAGCGCCGGCGTCGAGGTGATCGCCATCGACGTGGGTGACGATCTGCTCGACCGCCTGCAGCGCGAGAAGCTCGACCGCGCCTTCATCATTCTCCACGGCCGTGGCGGTGAAGACGGCAGCATGCAGGGCCTGCTCGAGTGCCTGGGTATCCCCTACACCGGCAGCGGCATCCTGGCGTCGGCCCTGGCGATGGACAAGTTGCGCACCAAACAGGTGTGGAAAAGCCTGGGTATTCCAACCCCGCACCACGCGGTGCTGGCCAGCGAGCAAGACTGTATTTCTGCGGGCGCGGAACTGGGCTTCCCTTTGATCGTCAAACCGGCCCATGAAGGCTCCAGTATCGGTATGGCGAAAGTGAGCAGCGTCGAAGAATTGATCGTTGCCTGGAAGGACGCCGCCACCTACGACTCGCAAGTATTGGTTGAACAATGGATTCACGGTCCGGAGTTCACCATTGCCGTGCTGCGCGGCCAGGTGCTGCCGCCGATTGCGCTGGGCACCCCGCACACGTTCTACGACTACGACGCCAAGTACGTCGCCAACGATACCCAGTACCGCATTCCGTGCGGCCTGGACGCTGCCAAGGAACAGGAACTGATCGAACTGACCGCACGTGCGTGCGACGCCATCGGCATTGCCGGCTGGGGTCGTCTGGACGTGATGCAGGACGAGCAGGGCAACTTCTGGCCTCTGGAAGTCAACACCGCACCAGGCATGACCGATCACAGCCTGGTCCCAATGGCGGCACGCGCGGCCGGCCTGGACTTCCAGCAGTTGGTGCTGGCGATCCTGGCGGCCAGCGTCGAGGCGCGAGGTTAAGCCCATGCAAGGCGCGATGGTACGTCATCAGCAACCCGCCACCGGCCGCAAGCCGGTGCCGCGCGGTGCCAGCCGGATGGTGGCCAAGGAGCCACTGTCGGCGCGCCTGCCCAAGGCCAATTTCAGCGTGTTCAAGCGTCTGCTGTGGCCGGTTCTGCTGGTAGTGGCCGGGTTCGGTGCCTACGAGGGCGCACAGCGCCTGATGCCGTATGCCGACCGGCCGATCACCAAGATCGCCGTGCAGGGCGACCTGAGCTACATCAGCCAGCAGGCCGTGCAGCAGCGTATCGCGCCCTATGTGGCCGCCAGCTTCTTCACCGTCGACCTGGCCAGCATGCGCACCGAGCTCGAGCAGATGCCGTGGATCGCGCATGCCGAAGTGCGCCGCGTGTGGCCGGACGAAGTGGTGATCCGCCTCGAGGAACAGCTGCCGGTGGCGCGCTGGGGCGACGAGGCCCTGCTCAACAACCAGGGCCAGGCCTTCACCCCGCGCGAGCTGGCCAACTACGAGCACCTGCCGCAGCTGTTCGGGCCGCAGCGGGCGCAGCAGCAAGTGATGCAGCAATATCAGGTACTGAGCCAGATGTTGCGGCCCATGGGCTTCTCGATCGCCCGGCTGGAACTGCGCGAGCGGGGCAGCTGGTTCCTGACCACCGGTGCCGGCAGCGCCGGGCCGGGTATCGAGTTGTTGCTGGGGCGCGACCATCTGGTGGAAAAGATGCGCCGCTTCATTGCCATTTACGACAAGACGCTCAAAGAACAGATCACGAACATCGCCCGCATCGATCTGCGTTACGCCAATGGCCTGGCCGTTGGCTGGCGGGAACCGAATGCACCGACGACAGCCCAACCCGCTGTTGCGAAGAATTAGAGAGAGGCAGGACCCATGGCAAATGCGCATAGCGGCAAAATGATCGTCGGGCTGGATATCGGTACGTCCAAGGTGGTTGCACTGGTGGGCGAAGTGGCCGCCGATGGCACCCTGGAAATCGTCGGTATCGGCACCCATCCATCGCGCGGGCTGAAGAAGGGCGTGGTGGTCAATATCGAATCCACCGTGCAGTCGATCCAGCGCGCCGTCGAAGAGGCCCAGCTGATGGCTGGCTGCCGGATTCACTCGGCGTTCGTCGGCGTGGCGGGCAATCACATCCGCAGCCTGAACTCCCACGGCATCGTCGCCATCCGCGATCGTGAAGTCAGCGCGGCGGACCTGGAGCGGGTGCTGGACGCGGCCCAGGCCGTGGCCATCCCGGCCGACCAGCGGGTGCTGCACACCCTGCCGCAGGACTACGTGATCGACAACCAGGAAGGCGTGCGCGAGCCGCTGGGCATGTCCGGCGTGCGCCTGGAAGCCAAGGTGCACGTGGTCACCTGTGCGGTCAATGCAGCACAGAACATCGAAAAATGCGTGCGCCGCTGCGGCCTTGAAATCGACGACATCATCCTCGAGCAACTGGCCTCGGCCTACTCGGTGCTGACCGATGACGAAAAAGAGCTGGGCGTGTGCCTGGTGGACATCGGCGGCGGTACCACCGACATCGCGATCTTCACCGAGGGCGCCATCCGTCACACGGCAGTGATTCCGATTGCCGGCGACCAGGTGACCAACGACATCGCCATGGCGCTGCGTACCCCCACCCAGTACGCCGAAGAGATCAAGATCCGCTACGCCTGTGCCCTGGCCAAGCTGGCCGGTGCCGGCGAAACCATCAAGGTGCCGAGCGTGGGCGATCGTCCGCCGCGCGAACTGTCGCGTCAGGCCCTGGCCGAAGTGGTCGAGCCACGCTACGACGAACTGTTCACCCTGATCCAGGCCGAACTGCGTCGCAGTGGCTACGAAGACCTGGTGCCGGCCGGCATCGTGCTCACCGGCGGTACCGCCAAGATGGAAGGCGCGGTGGAACTGGCCGAAGAGATTTTCCACATGCCGGTACGCCTGGGCGTGCCTTACACCGTGCGGGGCCTGAGCGACGTGGTGCGCAACCCCATCTATTCCACCGGCGTGGGCCTTCTGACCTATGGCCTGCAGAAGCAGTCCGAAGGCGTGACCCTGACCGGTATCAGCAGCAACAGCTATGGCGATGAACCGAAGGCCCCGGTGCTTGAGCGACTCAAGCGCTGGGTCCAGGGCAACTTTTAAGTTTCAAAGCAGTAGTAGTAGGCGCAAAAAACTAGAGAACTGAAAGGAGAGGGAAAATGTTCGAGCTCGTAGACAACGTCCCGCAAAGCCCGGTCATCAAAGTGATCGGCGTCGGTGGCGGCGGTGGCAACGCCGTCAATCACATGGTCAAGAGCAACATCGAAGGCGTCGAATTCATCTGCGCCAACACCGATGCTCAAGCGCTGAAAAACATCGGCGCGCGCACCATCCTGCAACTGGGTACCGGCGTGACCAAGGGCCTGGGTGCAGGTGCCAATCCGGAAGTCGGTCGTCAGGCCGCGCTGGAAGACCGTGAGCGCATCGCCGAAGTGCTGCAAGGCACCAACATGGTGTTCATCACCACCGGCATGGGCGGCGGTACCGGTACCGGTGCTGCTCCGATCATCGCCGAAGTGGCCAAGGAAATGGGCATCCTCACCGTTGCGGTGGTGACCCGTCCGTTCCCGTTCGAAGGTCGCAAGCGCATGCAGATCGCCGACGAGGGCATCCGTGCCCTGGCCGACAGCGTCGATTCGCTGATCACCATTCCGAACGAGAAGCTGCTGACCATCCTGGGCAAGGATGCCAGCCTGCTGTCGGCCTTCGCCAAGGCTGACGACGTGCTCGCCGGTGCCGTTCGCGGTATCTCCGACATCATCAAGCGTCCGGGCATGATCAACGTCGACTTCGCCGACGTGCGTACCGTGATGAGCGAGATGGGCATGGCCATGATGGGTACCGGTTGCGCCAGCGGTCCGAACCGTGCGCGTGAAGCGACCGAGGCGGCCATCCGCAACCCGCTGCTCGAAGACGTCAACCTCCAGGGCGCCCGCGGCATCCTGGTGAACATCACCGCAGGTCCTGACCTGTCGCTGGGTGAATACTCCGATGTGGGCAGCATCATCGAGGCATTCGCCTCCGACCACGCCATGGTCAAGGTCGGTACCGTCATCGACCCGGACATGCGCGACGAGCTGCACGTCACCGTGGTAGCCACCGGCCTGGGTGCCAAGATCGAGAAACCGGTCAAGGTCATCGACAACACCCTGCAAGCGTCCGCTGTACAGACCCCAGCCCCTGCACCGGCCCGTCCGGAGCAACCTTCGGTCAACTACCGCGATCTGGAGCGTCCGACCGTCATGCGCAACCAGGCTCACGCCGGGGCCGCTGCGGCACAGAAGCTGAACCCGCAGGACGACCTGGATTATCTGGATATCCCGGCTTTCCTGCGTCGTCAGGCCGATTAATGGAATTTATCAGGGCTATGAAGGTGATTGGTGTTCAGCAAAGGCCGGGTCTGCTATTATCCTCAGCCTTTGTTGATACCAGTTCGCAATTTGCGCTGAAGCGGCCAATGCCATGATTAAACAACGCACCCTGAAAAATATCATCCGTGCCACAGGTGTCGGTCTGCACTCCGGGGAAAAGGTTTACCTGACCCTCAAGCCCGCCCCTGTGGATACCGGCATCGTATTTTGCCGTGCCGACCTCGACCCTGTGGTGCAGATCCCTGCCCGCGCGGAAAACGTCGGCGAGACGACCATGTCCACGACACTGGTCAATGGCGATACCAAGGTAGACACGGTAGAGCACCTGCTCTCGGCCATGGCTGGCCTGGGCATCGATAACGCCTACGTCGAGCTCTCCGCGTCCGAAGTGCCAATTATGGACGGCAGCGCCGGGCCCTTTGTATTCCTGATTCAATCTGCCGGCCTGGAAGAACAGGACGCAGCCAAGAAGTTCATCCGCATCCTGCGTGAAGTGACAGTGGAAGACGGCGACAAGCGCGCCACTTTCCTGCCTTTCGAAGGGTTCAAGGTGAGTTTCGAGATCGATTTCGACCACCCGGTGTTCCACAACCGGACCCAGAGTGCCAGCGTGGACTTTTCCAGCACCTCGTTCGTGAAGGAAGTCAGCCGCGCCCGTACCTTCGGGTTCATGAGTGACATCGAGTACCTGCGCAAGCACAACCTCGCCCTCGGCGGCAGCGTGGAAAACGCCATCGTCGTGGACAAGGATGGCGTGCTCAACGAAGACGGCCTTCGCTACGAAGACGAATTCGTCAAGCACAAGATCCTCGATGCGATTGGCGACCTCTACCTGCTGGGCAACAGCCTGATCGGCGAGTTCAAGGGCTACAAGTCCGGACACGCGCTGAACAATCAGCTGCTGCGCAAGCTGATCGAGGAAACCGATGCGTGGGAAGTGGTGACGTTCGAAGATGCCAGCACGGCACCGATCTCTTACATGCGTCCGGTTGCGGCAGTGTAAGTACGAACTCTCTCTTCTTTAGTTATTTTTTGGGGCTGCCTTCGGGTGGCCCTTTTTTATTTCACCATGACTCCAGCACCGAAATTCGCTGGACTACGCTACAGCCCGATACAGCAGGTTTATCAATGACTTAAGCGAGTTCAACATATGCCGGTGCTTTCCGAAACCTGACCTGACTTCCGACCGCCTGACTCCTATCCGGCCCTTGGAATCCAGGTCTTTCCAAGGAGTCATCATGGCTAAGATCAAACTCACTAAGTCCGCTGTCGATGCGGCGCAACCCCAGGCAGAGGCCGTCGAACTCCGGGACACGCTGGTCCCCGGCTTCCTGTGCAAGATTACCCCGGCGGGTCGCAAGGTGTTCATGCTCCAGTACCGGACGAACGCTGGCGAGCGCCGCAAGCCCTCGCTAGGACTGTACGGGGAGCTGACCGTCGAACAGGCGCGGTCGCTGGCGCAGGAATGGCTGGCCCAAGTCCGCCGAGGCGGAGATCCCGCCGCAGAGAAGGCGGAGGCGCGCCAGGCACCTACGGTCAAGGAGCTATGCACGAAGTTCATGGAGGACTACTCCAAGAAGCGCAACAAGCTCAGCACCCAAGCCGGCTATCAGGCTGTCATCAATCGCAACATTATTCCGCTGCTGGGACGCAAGAAAGTTCAGGACGTGAAGCGTCCTGAAATCGCCGGACTGATGGAAAAGCTTTCGTACAAGCAGACCGAGGCGAACAAGGTATTCAGCGTCTTGCGCAAGATGTTCAACATGGCCGAGGTATGGGGCTATCGGCCCGACGGTACCAACCCTTGCCGTCACGTCCCGATGTTCCCTGCCGGCAAATCGACTCACCTCATCAGCGACGAAGAAATGGGCAACCTGTTCCGACAGCTCGACAAGATCGAGTCGGAGGGGCTGGAGAACTACGTCATCCCTTTGGGAATCCGCCTGCAGTTCGAGTTCGCCGGCCGCCGCTCGGAAATCATCGCGCTGGAATGGAACTGGGTTGACTTGCAGAACCGGCGCGTCGTCTGGCCTGACAGCAAGACAGGCGGCATGTCTAAGCCCATGAGCGAGGAAGCCTATCGGCTACTCTCGACGGCACCCCGGCAGGAGGGTAGCCGCTATGTGCTGCCTTCTCCTAGCCACGCTGGCAAGCATCTAACCACGGGCGAGTATTACGGTGGCTGGAGCCGTGCGCTCAAGGCGGCTGGCGCTACGCACGTGGGCACGCACGGCATCCGCCACCGTTCGGCGACCGACATTGCCAATTCGGGCATCCCGGTCAAGGTCGGCATGGCGCTAACGGCGCACAAGACCGTCGTCATGTTCATGCGCTACGTCCACACCGAGGATAAGCCGGTGCGAGAGGCGGCCGAACTGGTGGCGAATCGGCGTAAGACGATCACCGGGATGCAGGGAGCCAAGGAGGTGGCCGCATGACCCGGCGCAAGGCATCCGTCTCAGCGCCAGCAGCGCCGCCCGCGCTGCTGGGCGACATCCGGGCACTGATCGAAGCGTCGCGCCAGCGCGTCGCCTCGGCGGTCAATGCCGGGCTGACATTGCTGTTCTGGCGCATTGGCCAGCGCATCCATACGGAAGTGCTTGCCGGGCAGCGGGCCGGGTACGGCGACGAAATCCTGCCGACCCTGGCGGCGCAGCTTGTCCGCGACTACGGACGTAGCTTCGCGGACAAGAACCTGCGCCGGATGGTGCAGTTCGCCGCCACCTTCTCGGACGAGCCAATTGTCGTGACGCTGTCACGACAATTGAGCTGGTCGCATTTCGTGGCGCTGCTGCCGCTAAAAGACCCGCTCCAGCGGGACTACTACGTGCAAATGGCCAGCGCCGAACGCTGGAGCGTGCGGACGCTACGCGAGCGCATCGACTCGATGCTATACGAGCGCACGGCGCTGTCCAAGAAGCCGGACGAGACGATCACGCAAGAGCTGGCGGCGATGCGCGATGCGCAGCGCATGTCGCCGGCGCTGGTCATGCGCGACCCGTACATCCTCGACTTCCTGGGCCTGCGCGATACCTGGCAGGAAGGCGACCTGGAAGCCGCGATCATCCGCGAAATGGAGTCTTTTTTGCTGGAGTTGGGCGCGGGCTTCTCTTTCCTAGCCCGGCAGAAACGCATCCAGATCGACGACGAGGATTTCCACCTGGACCTGCTGTTCTATAACCGCAAGCTGCGGCGGCTGGTGGCGGTGGAGTTGAAGATCGGCGAGTTCAAGGCAGCATACAAGGGGCAGATGGAGCTTTATTTGCGTTGGCTCGACAAGCACGAACGCGAACCGGAGGAAGCCTCGCCGCTGGGCATCATTCTTTGTACCGGCAAGAAGTCAGAGCAGATCGAGTTGCTGGAGCTGGACAAGTCGGGCATCCACGTAGCCGAATACCTGACGACCCTGCCGCCGCGTGCGGTGCTGGGGGAGCGGTTGCAGCAGGCGACCGAACGGGCGCGGTTGCAGATCGAGCAGCGGCAGCCTGGCGAGAAGTCCTGACAGCAGCATCTGTCCAACCGTACACCCAAACCACAGCACGAGCATGTGGCAACGGATCTCTTGCTCTATCGAGGCTCCATGCTAGTGTGGAATCGCCATAGGCCGATAAGGAACTGGCCTGCGGCTCAAGGATGCGCTGGGGCTAGTGGGCGCGAGCGCCCAATCACATGATTATCGCGGGCAGCAGCGCCATGTTCTATGCCGATCGCTGTTTTAATTAAATATCTCAAACTATAAAGTCAGTTAATTTTTTCAAAATATTCACGAATCAAGTCATCATTTTTTAAATACGAATCGAGAACCTGAAACAGAAAAAGATCCCCGCTAATATTTATATCAAACGGGATCATTGAGTTATCTATTTTGAATGTCTTTATTTTTCTATGCCCCTTGATGTTGGCATTGCTCAATCTTTCTTGATAGCTATCCAACGTATATACGATAAATTCGTGATCCAAGTGAGTTATAAAAAAATCATCGCCTTTTGAACTGTATTCAAGATGGATGACTTGCGTTACGACGTCGTCGCCTGCCACCTCAAAGTCCTCCATCAATTCTTCAAAAGTCAAACTTAGCTTCTCTGCGTCATGGTGAATCCATAGATTGTTCTCATATTTATCGGTGGAGTAGAACTTTGACAATCTAGGAAGGGAAGATATTTTCAATCGCAACGGAGCGCCAAACTCCATCTCCTCCATTGCAGGGACATAATCGGAGACGTAATCAATCCTGAATGCTATTTCGGACAGCATTCCTTTTTCAATGAGTTCCTCGATAGAGGTAAGCAGCTTCCTCGGAACTTTTATCCAGAAGTGTCGCCCTATGCGTTCATCGCGTATTGTCTGACTATCCTTGTCGTTGAATATCTGAATATTCTCGTTCAGGCTGACAAGACTATATTTAGAGAACTGAGCATCTTCCTTTCTTATGTCAATTCCAATTTTCTCGTACTCACGTTCAACTACCTTGGAATATTTTAGCTCCAGCATCTCAGCCCTCCCCATGATTGATTGGTGCTTGGAATAAAAAATGCAGCCAATGCGATAATTTGCGTAATTTTCTTTTATGTACGAAACACCATCTTCGTCATGGATATGCTTGTAGGAATTGTTGAGAATTTCTAGCGATCCCGGATACTCGTTGAGATAATTATTTAAGTAGTCCATTAAATGCTGGATTGTCTTTATAGCCAATCGCTTGTCCACTAGATCAAGCTGTGGCCCATAAAACTTGGCTGCGTTTGGATGGTCGCGTTTGGCTTCAAATTCTTTCAGAATGGCCGCCTTTTCATTCATGCAGCCCTCCGTATAAGCACGCATTACGTCTGCCTGAAAGCTCTCATTTGCCAGAGAGGTTTGGATGAGGGGAAGCAATTTCTTGACAAAGATCGGGTCTTTATTAAGAAAGACGTAGCAAAATTTCCCAAAGCTGAATAACGCGATTTTTTCCGAAGAAAATTCATTGATTTCTTCAAAGATATTTTTCATATTTTTTACTCAACTCGCCGTAGTCCAAATAGTAAGCGACGGAACCTTGAGCGTCTCCACTTTGTGGATCGCGCTGCTCCACGTTCGCTATTCGCTCATCCCTGACGGGACTGGCATTCGCCAGCCCTCCACGGCCCGACACTGTGATCCGGGCCTGCGCGCTCCGCTTGCATGTTGAGCTGGCGACAGCAGGGCATGCAGAGCGAGCCGCGCGCAGATGATTCAGCCAAACGCTAAACAAAGCTGTAGGGCATCCCATAGAGAGCGCGGTTGCGCTACTCGTGATTTCTATGGAATTTGATCGTATCCAAAACTGCATGAGGCAAGCTTGCGAGTTACTTGATACTCTTCGCCAGAATACTGGCGAACTCGACCTCGTTCCGAAACAAGGTGCAGGTTCTTCCTTGCCCGCGAACCAATGACATACAGCAATTTCATCGCGCTTTCTTGACCGTTCGGATCATTGAAATGCGGCACCATATCTTCTAATAATGCATAAGCGATCACTGCATCGAACTCGGCTCCCTTGACGCCGTGTATCGTCGAGATGGTGATTCCAGTCCTATGCTGAAATACCTTCCTGAATGTCTCAATATCGCCTATAAATTCGCTACCTTCACTCTTCAATCGATTTACCCGGGCTTGCGAACTATCGAAGAAGGCAACGTGATGCTCTTGAAGCAGCGTGAAAAGGCGAAAGTCGATTGCTAAGTTTGCAAACAGACGCTCGAAAAATGCGCTCAAGTAGGTAAGACCATCTGTTTCATCGATCTTAATTGCATTGCACTCCCTCAACAAGGACCTCCGCGTGAGCTTCGACACGCTAGCCCCGGCCGCCTCTAGGTCATTCAGAATCTCCCCGGCCCACCGCAGTCTGCGCACATACATTCCCGGCGATGCCTGAGTAAGTGCAATCTTAGAAAGCCTGTACCAGAAATTCTCTGTGTCCCGTGCAAAGGGAACCATACCGGGGCCATCGAATGAGTACTCCGGCATGCTGGCGACCAAACGACGTGTCATGCTTGCAAGATGCGTCCACTGTGGCGCGAGAATGCACACCTCGTGAGGTGAGATGCCCATAGTCTCAATGTTGAAACGGATGAGCCGGATGAGCTCAGCGTCCAGATCATTTTTGCTCACTGTGTCGTCGAATGAAATAAGGCTTGGGTACGCCTTGTCCTCGGATGCGGCTTCGATGCGTGTGTTGTGAACGTTGTAGTTTCCGAAGTACTCAATGATGCGCTCAGAAGAACGGTAGTTCCGCGACAGTTCGAGTTCGTCCAAATCGATATTGGCCATCGCCTTGAAATCCTCGAAGGCAATCGGATATCCGCCAAGCGATTGATAAATCGCCTGGTTAGGATCTCCGACAATAAAGGCCTTGGTCGCACCTTGACCAGCTTTCAGAATGGCGGTGATGATCGAATACTGAATTCGTTTGGTGTCCTGATACTCGTCGATCAGCACGAAAGAGAACAACTGTGCCAGAAGAGTGCTGATCGCAGGATGACGTGCGATCAGTTGGTACGCATAGTAAAGAATGAGCTCAAAGTCTAGCTGCCGACTTTCGTGCAGAATCTCAAAATACTTGCCCAATATGACGTGAAGACCCGAATGCTTCCAATCTTGTGGGCAGGAGAGCACATATCCAGTTTCGGTGTAATAAAACTCACAATCCCAGAATGTTATTTTTGGCTTCTGGTAAGGCTTGCACAATGCCTCCAGGATTTTCTCGCGCTCATGCTGATCGATCACACGGAAGCCTCGATCCAACGCTTCGTGATAGATGCCGTACGGTTTCAATATCCATTCAAGACAGAACGAATGTATCGTTCCTATCCATAATCGGGATGTATCCACCCCAAGGCTCTCAATGCGCTCGTGGATTTCGTCGGCGGCACGGTGCGTATAAGTGATGGCAACGACAAACTGCTTGTTCGATTTCAGCCTGGACAACTCATAGGCGATTTTGTAGGTGAGCGTGCGCGTTTTCCCGCTGCCCGGGCAAGCGATGAGAAAGACGCTCCCTGGCTTCAGAATGGCTGCTTCCTGCTCGGGATTCAGATCATCTTTGTTCCACATGAACATGATCAGAACACCGCGAGTACATCGTTGATGCGATCATCTGGGAACGTGGCAAGCATCTCGTTTCGGATGCCGACGAAGTCGATGTCTCCATTTCGGAAGGCCAGCAGCTTGGCCCTAAAGTCGTCGAATACGGCAGACGCAGTGAAGATATCTTCTGCATCGATGTAGTTCACGCGGTAGCTCAGCACGTTAAACCAGACTTCCTTAGTGACCACCGGATGCGCAAAAGCGATGGCGTCCAAGATGTACTTCGGAATGGCGGTCTGCGGATCGATCTTCTTTCCCAGCAAGATGGCAAACCATCCCTTGCCGTAGTTGTCCGCCATGGTCAATGCGCGCTGACCGAACAACGCGATGTCCGCTGATTCGAGCTCCGCCTTGGCCGTCGCGATGGTTGGTGCATCCTTGTAGACATCAGGAAGGATGCCGACCACCTTACGCGCATTGCCGGCGGCAATGAAGTCGACCTCGAAGGTATGGGGGGCAAAGAATGGAGAAACCCACCCGTTATCTTTGAAGGTGTCTTCCAATAACGCTTTCCTGGCGACCCCTTTTTCCTGGGATGCCTGATACTTGCCCTTGCGCCGGAGCAGCCCTTCGGAGTCTCCCGCCGCCGGCGTTGTGTCAATGATGGACTTGTCAAGGTCGGTGACGATGCTGCACCGCTTCCGGATTCGGGCATCATCGAAAAGAACCGCGACGTTCTGAAATCCAGTGCTGCGGATATTAATTAAACTGATGCCGAGTTCATCAAGGCTGACGCCTAGCACGTTCTTGATCAGGATCGGAACGAGAATTTCTTCTGCATCGCCCTCCACTAAGAGGACGCTCTTGGCAAACAACAAGTTGCTACGGACAGCATCCAGGTAGCGTTGAATGTTGCCGATCTCTTCTGGGTTTAGGCCAATTGCAGGCTGGTATGCCTCGCAACGATCACCTTCTCTGCCGAGGATGTTCACGTTCTGAACATTGCTGACCTCAGAGATGTGCGTCGAATGGGTCGAATAAATGATCTGTGTGTCGTCGTATTTGAGCTTGTCGAACAGTGTTTTCTGGATATGTGTGTGAATGTGAGCTTCCGGCTCTTCGATAAGCAGAAAGTTGGCGATCGACTGTTTAGCCTTTTGATACTTGAATTCAAGCAGTTTCAACGTGAGGAATATCAGGTTTGCTCCACCAAGGCTCAGCTCGTGGATCGGTCCTTCGTGGCTCTCCCCCGATTCGCCAACGAACAGCTTGAGCGACTGGAACAACTTGTCAGCTTCGTCTGGCAGATCCGACTTGATAGAAAGAGAAGACGGCGAATACGCCTCACCCGCCGCATCCTTGATGGTGTCTCTGATATCCGTCCGGACGACCTGCACGTCTGGCAACGCTTCGATGGAGTCATTCAATGCCTTTACCCCGTCGGTGATAGCCTGGAACGCCACGGGGTCGATATCGCCGCTCTTGCCCTTCAGAAGCGAAAAGAGCGGATTTGTCCGGTTGTTGTGAAATTCGGAGACGACGTCCCGTAGCGCCTGGACGAAAGTGAACGAAATTTCTTTGGAGACGGACAGCACGTTCGGAATCTTCGCGCCGATAACACGAAATTCAACCTCTTCATTGAATCGAACATTCGCGAAGTCGCCGACCACATCCTTATAGAAGGCCTCGTCGTTGAAGTCGGCTTCACTCCGACCTGTGAAAATCGTTTCATAGTCGTCGATGGTGACCGGGTTCAGGATAGCGTCGAGGCCTGCCTGATCACCATCGTTCAATTGAGAAAGTCGCAGCCTGATTTCCTTCTTCGGACGAAAGATCAGGTTGTAAGTGGCCTTGCCGTTCGCCTCTTCCTCAATTACGCCCGTCCCATGTCGGAAGAGCGCCTGCACTGATTCATCCGCAGAGATTTCCTCAAACTCAAGACTGATGATGATCCAATGTCCCTGCCAGCGCCCTAGGCCGCGATGAAAGTCGGTATGCTCCAGCCGGTAGGCAGAGCGAATCATGTTGTCATCAAGCAGCAATCTGATTGCGCGAAAGAGATTGGTTTTGCCAGATCCATTTTCGCCGATGACAGTGTTGATACCCTTCTGGAACAGCAGCTTCGTGTTGGGAAAGTTCCGGTAGTTGACCAGGCTGAGCTTGGATATATGCATTTGATTCAATCTTGTTGTTGAAATCCACATGCCGATCGGCCGATGGATTGGTTGAACACTGCAGCCATTGATCCCAACTACGGAATGGCCAACTGTCAGTTGGTTTTAGAACGGCACCGTGTCTAAGGTAGGAATCGGTTGGAGCGCATTTTTAATCTCGGTTAGCCTTGCAAGTAGTTCATCGAAAGTCACGATCACGATCTCTGCGAACGCATTTCGAACGAGCTCGAATGACTTTCTTTGCTGATGCTCTTGTGGCGTCATGCCAGCGACAACTATGCAGCGAACCGCATAGCTGTGGAGGTCGTATCGGTTCATGTTATTTTTTATGACGGGTAGTTCACTCTGCAATTTGAAACGCTGATCTAGAATTTGAGCAATCGCTCCACCCAATTCTGTCGATGGGCCAAAAACATCATCTCCACGATAGGGAGATTTTCCTAGCAGTTCGGTTTGCGGCTTTTTTATCTCAATGAGGCCAAGATTGCCCGTGGAAGCGGATGCGTATAGAAAATCTGAAAATTTTCCGCCGGACCCGTTAAGTCGCTTGCCACCTGCATAAGCTTGCCCCTGAACCAGCATGGCTGGAACGGCAAATGCAAGACTAAGTATGAAAGGATTTTCCAGAAAGAAGCTTTGCCACTTGCTTTCCGTCAGTCCTTTTCCAAGCATTTCCTGGTATCGCTCAATCAGTTGATTCAGTGTGATGAGCTCAATATCATTCTTTAATGCCAGCAGCGAGCGCGGCTCAGATTCCGCCAGTGCTTCTATATTGTCTTGAACCATGCGAACAGCGGCGCGCCGATCACGCTTGGAAAGCGTCACATGCTGCCGCCCACCATCGGTCATTTCCGTTAGTGCATCAGGTCTTACGCTCTTCTTTAGAGCGGGAAATTGTGCTGAATCGGCAGCATGTAATAAGGTCTGGTAGACATGAAATTGCTTGTCCTTGCGCGCGTCTCTCTGGTGGCGAGAGGCTATGCGATTTAATTCTTTTCTTAATTCATGAAATCTTCTTATTCCGAGAATAAAGAATGGCGAATCAATTTTCGCGTCATTTCCTTTGTGGACAATGAGTATGCTTACGTTTTCTAAGCTGGCGGCTGTTTCGCAAATTTGCCGATATTCCCACAGAAGCCCCAAACCGAATCGAAAATCTTTGGCAAACCCATCCGGCAACTGCTCAAGAAGCCCAACGACATCGTCAGTAGTCTCTGGCAGTATGTAGGGCTCGATAACAGGCCGAGCGACGACGATGCGTTCAAGGGTGCCGTATTTAGGTTGCAGGTAATCGTCGCGATCTTCTCGAATATTAAGAGGCCAAATGGTCAATCTGTCTGGACACACATTGAGCAGTCTCGCTATTGGCGAATCCGGCTTGCGCTCCGCTGCGGGAATATCAGTGAAGAAAACGTTAATGCCTTCCTCTTCCGGTTCGGCTGCTTCAATGACAAGGAAGGGGCCGCCGTCCAAACGCTCACGTTGATTGAATGCTGAAGGTCTGATAGATGCCATGAACTATTCTTGATCCCTACTGTTCAGAGAAACGATTTGCGGGCCTTGCCTCAGCGCAACCTTATGGTGCCTTCCGATCAGAATCGGACGACACACGATTGATGTCAAAGGGGAGTGCCTTATCTGCCGCGATTCGGGTCAGCAGCATCCGAATCGCATCCGAAATTGATAACCCCATTTCAGCCAGAACAACAGTTGCGGCTTCTTTAATCTGCCCGTCAATCCGGGCACGAACGACGTCGTTACTTGCCATTGTTGCGCTCACAATAGATGTAGCTACATTGTGGCTCATAAGTACTATTGCGTCACTTACATTTTGTTGTGAACAGTAGAGCATCCCGGCGTGCCGCCGTCGGGCTCGCGGGCGTTGCCCCGCGCCTCGTGCCGAGTCGCGGCCATGCGGCTTTGATCCCTGATGCCTCCGGCCGTCTCTTCGCTCCTGGCCTGCGCGCGGCGCTTGCCCTCCAGGGGATCGGCTGGACAGCCCATCCCCGCCGCGCCTTGCTTGGCGCCCCTCGCATGCACCGAACAGGTTGCACCTGATCGACCAACAGCCATCCAGCTAGGCGTGCCGCTGGCACGCAGGGGCGCTCGCCGCGCGGCGTTGGTTTCAGCGCACCCCCTGGCCCATTGGCCGCTGTTCGTCTTTCCCCAAGTTCATCGCTTTTTCCCGCGACCGTAGCCCGCGGTGCCTGGCCGTCAAGGCGCGCAGGGCCGAGTCCTCGCTGCGCTGCGGGCCGCACCAACCCTGCGCTTCTCCCTTGACGGCCAGTCCCTCGCTGGCCCGGTTTTTCGCGGGCGATGAACTCAGGAAAGACGGCGGCAAACAGGACCGGCCCAGGTCTCTGCGCCGAACCAACCGAAGCCACAACGGGCTCCGAATCTTGGAATCCGGTCAGCTTTGAAACCACAGCAACTCATTGGAGAAAACCATGCAACTCGCATCTCGATTCGCTTCCCATTCCCCGACGCTGCGCAGTGACTACCCGCTGTCCGACGACCAAATCCGCCGCGTAGCCCCGTCCATCTTCGCGGAGGCCCCGCACGATAGCCGCTCCGAACGGTACGCCTACATTCCCACCGCCGCCGTGCTGGCGGAACTGCGCAAGGAAGGGTTTGAACCCTTCATGGCAGCGCAAACCCGCGTGCGGCACGACGACCGCCGCGACTACACCAAACACATGATTCGCCTGCGCCATGCCAGTCAGATCAACGGCGCGGAAGCCAATGAAATCGTGCTGCTGAACTCGCACGACGGCACCAGCAGCTATCAGATGCTGGCCGGAATGTTCCGGTTCGTTTGCAGCAATGGCCTTGTGTGCGGCGATACCGTGGCCGATGTGCGCGTGCCGCACAAGGGCGACGTGGCCGGTTCTGTCATCGAAGGCGCTTTCGAGGTGTTGAGCGGCTTCGAACGCGTGAAGGAATCCCGCGACCTGATGCGCGCTATCACGCTGGACGAAGGCGAAGCCGAAGTGTTCGCCCGTTCCGCGCTGGCCCTCAAGTACGACCCCACCGATAACAAGCCCGCGCCCATCACGGAAAGCCAAATCCTGATGCCGCGCCGGTTCGACGACCGCCGCCCGGACTTGTGGAGCGTGTTCAACCGCACCCAAGAAAACCTGACCAAAGGCGGATTGCATGGCCGCAGCGCCAACGGACGCCGCCAGCAGACCCGCCCCGTGCAGGGCATTGATTCCGATGTGCGCCTCAATCGCGCCCTCTGGATGTTGGCCGATGGCCTGCGCCAGTTGAAGGCCTGATTCCCCACGCGGCAGGGGCAGGCAGCAGCCCTTGCCGCTTTCTTCGCTGCTGCATCCCTGAACCGATAGGAGTTATCACCATGAACGCCATTACCCAAACCGAAGCCCGCGCCCTCAACACCGCCGCCGCTATCCCGCTGGAAGCCGCCGACCCGACCAAGAACCTGATTTTGGTTCCGCTGTCGCGGCTGGTGTCGCGTCCTGCTGGCCGCAACGTGCGCAAGACCCCGCGCATGTCCATTCCCGAACTCGCCGCGAGCATTCAGCGTGTCGGCCTGCTGCAAAACCTCATCGTCATTGCCGCCGCCGATGGCGAGCATTACGAAGTCGTGGCCGGTGGCCGCAGGCTGGCCGCGTTGAAGCTGCTGGCGAAGAAGCGCCGCATCAGCAAGGAATGGGAAGTGCCTTGCCTGTTGGTGGCCGATGGCACCGCCCGCACGGCCAGCCTCACCGAGAACGTGCAGCGCGAAGCCATGCACCCCGCCGACCAGTTCGAGGCATTCGCCGCGCTGGTGGCCGAAGGCCGACCCATCGAGGACATAGCCGCCGATTTCAGCGTCACGCCGCTGGTGGTGCAGCGCCGCTTGAAGCTGGCGAACGTCTCGCCCCGGCTGCTGGCCGACTACCGCGCCGAAGCCGTGACGCTCGATCAGTTGATGGCCCTTGCCATCACCGACGACCACGCCGCGCAGGAAACCGCGTTCTACGACGCGCCGACGTGGCAGCGCAACCCTTCCCAATTGCGCGACCGCCTCACCGAGCGCGAGATTGACGCATACCGGCATCCGCTGGTGCGTTTCGTGGGGCTGGATACCTACGGAGCCGCAGGCGGTGGTGTGCGCCGTGACCTGTTCGCGGAAGGTGACGCGGGCGTGTATCTGACCGATGCCGCGCTGCTGGAACGGCTGGCGCAAGACAAGCTGGCAGGTATCGCCGCCGAGGTGAAGGACGAAGGCTGGGCGTGGGTGGATGCCACCCCCGCCGTGACCCATGCCGACCTGCACGCCTTCCAGCGTGCGCCGAGGGAGCGCCGCGAACCGAACAAGCGCGAAGCGCAGCGCATCGAGAAGCTGCAAACCAAGATGCACGAACTGGCCGCCGCCGTGGATGACGCGCTTGATACCGAGGACGAGGAAAAGGCCGATGCCTTGCAGGAAGAAGGCGAAGCCGTGGGCGAGCAGTTGCAGGCGCTGGAAGATGGCTTGCAGGACTACGGCACGACCGTGAAGGCCGCAGCCGGTGCCATCGTCACCATCGACCGCAACGGGCAGGCAGTGATTCATCGCGGGTTGATGCGCGAGGCCGAGGCCAAGGCGCTGCGCACACTGGAACGCCTGCGCCAAGGTTTCGGCAGCGAAAGCGAAGCCGGGAACGACGACGAAGGCGAGGACGACGAGCAGCCCAAGACCGCCGCCATGTCCGACAAGCTGGCGCAGCGGTTGAGCGCCCACCGCACCGCCGCGCTGCAAATCGAAGTCGCCCGGCATCCGCAAGTGGCGCTGGCCGCGCTGGTGCATGGCATGGTGCAGACCGTCTTGCAGGGCAGCCACTACGGCCACGACTTGCCGCTGGGCGTGAGCCTGAAAGCGCAAGACCGGCTGGAAGGCATCGCCCCGGATATACCGGATTCGCCCGCCGCCGTGGCGCTGCGCGAGTTGCAGCAGGTAGCAGGCGAAGGCTTGCCGGAGGACAGCGCCGAACTGTTCGCCGTGCTGCTAGCGAAGTCGCAAGATGAACTGGTGCGGCTGCTGGCGATATCCGTGGCCGTCACGGTGGACGTGGTGACACCCCGCGCCACGCCGCAGCAACCGGGCGCGGAACTGGCGCAGGCTGTCGGCTTGGACATGGCCGCATGGTGGAAGCCCACCAATGAGGGTTATTTCCGGCATGTGCCGAAGGCCGCGATTCTGGAAGCCGTGGAGCAGTACGCCCCGGCGCACGTCACCCGGCTGGCGAAGTTGAAGAAGGCCGACATTGCCAGCGAAGCCGAGCGGCTGGCCGATGGCACCGGCTGGATGCCTGCCATCTTCAAGGCCGAAGGCACCGACGACACCACGGCGCAGGATGCGCCGCAGGCGGTGACGAACGACGAGCCGGAAGCCATCGACAACGACGACGAGCAGCAGGCCCACGCACTCGCCGCCTGACCTTCACCACCACCGAGCGCCCCGGTTTCGGCCGGGGCGCTTCGCTGTTCCATCAGCATCGGCCCCAGGCCGTTCCGCCCTGGTGCCGATGGTCAAAAATCCGGGCGCGGCGGTGGCCGCGCCCGGTTTCCAAGCCCAAAGCCAGAACGCCCCTTCGCCGCCTTCGGGCGGACGGCGAAGGGGCGGCGCACAAGTGACCTTGTGCGCGGGAAACCCTCGAAGCCCATAAGTGCGTCGGCGCACAGCGCCGACGACATTCCGAACGCGCCCCACCGCAATGGACGGGCGTGTGGGGCTACGCCCCGGCTTGCTGCCGCAGGTTGCACGAAAGCGTGCCGTCCTCGACGCTGGCGGTTCGTCGCCTGTACGTCACGAAGGACGGTTCACCGACACGCCGCCCGGCCTTGCAATGGAGCTTCCACGCCACGCCTCACGCAAAGGGCCGCAAGCAGCGGTAGGAACGCTTTCACCTTGTCGCTGGGCATTGTCCTTGCCCGTGTCAGGGCGCAGGCCGGTGAAGCCGTCGCGCGGGGATGCCGAGTCGGCCATGCCTCCATTCGGGAGCGGGCGGCCAGTACGTCCTTGTGTTGTTGTGAATCCTGGCGGTGGCTGGGCTTCATGGCCGCAACCTTCCAGCGAAAACAATTCCCCCTGCGCTGCGCGCATTCCTCGCGGGACAAATTCTTTTCGCTTCCAGGTTCTCCACGGTGTTGCGACCGCTGCGCGGTGCGGCCAGCCCATCCCCCGCCGGACGGATCACAACAAGGACGCACTGGCGCGACCTTGTTCAACCCGAAAGGAGAAATCATCATGGCTAACATCGGCACCTTCACCGCAGAGAAAGACGGCTTCACCGGCCAGCTCCGCACCCTGACCCTCAACTTCAAGGTCAAGCTGGTTCCCAACGACAAGGGCGAGAACGAAAGCGCCCCGGACTTCCGCCTGCAAGCGGCCGGCCACGACTTCGGCGCGGCGTGGAAGAAAACCAGCGAGGCCGGGCGGGATTACCTGTCGGTGGCCATCGACGATCCTTCATTCCCGGCGACGGTCTATGCCCGCCTGATCGAAGGCGAGAATGACACGCACGACCTCATCTGGTCGCGCAGCAAGCCCAAGGCGGCCTGACGGCCGCCCACCGCGCCCCGCCCATTGCGGCGGGGCGCGGTGCTGCTGATCGCAGCATCGCACGCACAGGGTTTCGGCAGTTGCCCCATGTCCCGCATGTCCAAGGCCAGCATTGCATTGGTGATGGTCGAATGGCTCGAAGCCCGTGGCAGTAGGAACAGCATGGCGTGTCGGCGCATTGCGCCGCCGGGCTTTCGGGCTGCGCCCCATGCCGCCAATGGCGTCATGTCCATTCGGCTTCAATCCCTCACGCCTTCGCGCCTGGCGGCGCTGCGCGCTCCGCTTGCGGGCATTCAGACGCGCTAGGGCGCGTCGCGCTCTTTCAGCACGGCCTCGAACTCCTGGCGCACCCGCGCCAGCAGTTCGTCGGCCTTGTGCGTGTCGTCGCCGGCGTAGGCCAGCGTCAACAGCGTCAGCGGATGCACTTCCATGACCTCGCACAGCTCGGTCAGCTTGTGCAGGGTCGGACTTTTCAAGTCGCGCTCCAGCGTACTCATATAGGTGCGGCTGGACACGTCGGAGAACGCTTCCTGGCTCAAGCCTCGCGCCTTCCTGACTGTCCGTATTGCCGTTGCCAATGAGTGTTTCGCTGTCACTAACTTGGTTTCCCCATAAAAACCAAGATGACAGCCCATTGCGCCCTATAGGGCTACAATCTATAGTGTTCATTCATGGCTGAAAGGCCCGCTTTCGTGCTTTTACGGAAATCCGCAGATGCGGATTCCGACAGAACCGGGGAATCGCATCCGTGTCTTTCCGGCTTCCGACAATTCCGCTTCGGCGCTTCTGTTCTTCTACGGATGCGATGGCTTGCACATCGGTGCTTCCACACGAATGCACGGATGCGTTTCGGCAGTTCTGCGCTTCGGCACCAAAGCGCATTCGCGCATCGTCGGTTTCGTGGAGAAGCTGCCCATGACCCTGCCGCTTGTCACCGCTGATGAACGCGCCCGGCTGCTGGCCCACGGCGCGGCGCTCGCCGCTGGTCAGCGGCTCGACCCGCTGCCCGTGGTGCGCTTGTTCACCCCGGACGCGCATGTGACCTGGCTGCTGGTGTCGCTCGACCCGGCGGATGGCGACACGGCCTACGGCCTGATCGACCTCGGTATCGGTATGCCTGAGCTCGGGATGGTCAAGCTGTCCGACCTGGCGGGCATCGTCGGGCCGCGCAAGCTGCCGGTGCGGCGGGATCGGTATTTCCAGGCGGTGCGCCCGTTATCGGAGTACGTCCGGCTGGCGCAGGAGAACGGCGCGATCACGGACTGATGAAAACCAGCGCGGCCTAGCCAGCCGGGGCGCATCGTGACTATTTCAATCTTGATCAAGACCGTGCAGGTCTGAATCCGCATTCTTGCACCGAAGTGGTGCGATCCTGTTGAAAACAGTCCTGATCTTGGGCGCGGGCTGCGGCACGGTGTTCGGTGCTGCGCGTCATTTTCCTGAAGGCGTAGCCGTCGCATTCAGACGATTTCCGCAACACGCAGAGCCAAATGGTCTTGACACCGACAGTTACAGCCTAACCAATTTTGATGACGACCTGATGGCATTTCGATAGTTCCCGCATCGCGGAAATCGTGGCGACGCATCCCAAACAGAGGGAGGTTTCGCCATGACTGATCGCAGCGCCGAACACTGGTATCCGACAGCGGCCTATCTCTACGTTCTGCACCTTGACGGCCCTGCGCTGGCGTGGGAATACCTGCGCCGAAATCCCGACTACCGCCGCGACTGGCTGCGCCGCCGCCGCCGGCCGGACACGGCGCAGGCGTGGGGCCTGCGCCTGCTGGAAGACCCAGCCCTGGATGCGCGCGACGCGCATCCGGCCTGGTTTCCCGATCACGATGCCGTCGTGCAGGTTTACCCGGACGATGACCCGCCACCCGAAGCCCATGCCTTCGAGTTCTGGCGCGTCCCCGGCCGCAAGCAACTGATCCACGACGGCAAGCGCCTGGTGCTGGTGTCGCATTGGCCCGGCTGCTGCCTGCGGCTCGCGCTCGCGCCGGGCCTGGAAGACAGCATGGCCTACCTCTACGCCACCCGCGCCTGCGCCACGCCCTGCGCGCGCTATCGCACGCTCGCGTCCGAGCTGGACGCATTGGCCGTGGCCACGGTTGCCACGCCTGCGGCGGCGGCCCGTTCCAGGCCCACGACGGCCGCGGTGCTGGAACTGCACCCCTTGCAGACGCTCGACGCGACCCTGGCGGGCGCGTCATTGCGCGAAGTGGCCGAAGGGCTGTTCGGCGCCGATGCCGTCGCCGCCGACTGGCACAAGGACAGCGCCTTACGTGCCCGCGTGCGGCGGCTGGTACGTCGTGGCGATGCGCTGATGCGTGGCGGCTATCGCCGCCTGGCACAGCTTCCGCCGCCGTTGCAGTAGGGGGGGACGTTTCGCGTCCCCCGTAGATCGTCCCTTAGCAAGCAGCCTCGCTTTCTTGAAAGTGCCTCTAACCGGCCGCGTGGTGTGGCCGGGCTTGATGGAGGTACATCCCATGCGACCCGCTCCCTTGCGGCCTGCCGCCGCTGCTGTCGCTGCGCCTGCGCAGCCCCAACGCTACCTGACCAACGACGAAGCCGCCGAGTACCTGCGCCTGTCGCCACGCACGCTGGAGAAACAGCGCGTGATCGGCGGCGGCCCGAAGTTCCGCAAGTTCGGCCGCCGCGTCATGTACGCGGTGTCCGACCTCGATGCCTGGGCCGACCAGCGCAGCTACGAGGCGACTTCCGACCCGGAATATGCCGAACGCCACGCGGGCGATTACCGTGATGGCCGCTGATCGCTGGCGCGTGGGTGGCCGTCGCCATGTCCAGCCCGCCAGGGCAAGCCTTGCAGCGCGAACAGCTCGACCTGTTCCGCGCGCTGCCGGGCGACATGGCACCCCGCGACAGCCAGGACTTGATGGCCTTTCCGTTCTTCTCGCTGGCGAAGTCGCGGCGTACCGCGCCGATCGACTTCCGCGCCGGCGGCATCACCATCCGCGTGGAGGGTACGCAGGAGCACGGCATCGCAACGATATGGGATGCCGACCTGCTGATTTGGGCCGCCTCGCAGATCGTGGAGGCGCGCGACGCGGGCTTGCGCCCGTCGCGCTGGATACGCGCCACTCCCTACGAGATCCTGCGCTTCATCGGGCGCGGCACGTCTCTCAACGACTACCTGCGCCTGAAAGCCGCGCTCGACCGGCTGCAATCGACCACGGTGGCCACGTCCATCCGCGAAACCACGGGAAGGCGATTGCATCGCTTCTCGTGGATCAACGAGTGGAAGGAACTGGCCGATGCCAGCGGCGTGCCGCTGGGCATCGAACTGATCCTGCCGGACTGGTTCTATGCGGGCGTGCTCGATGCCGCCTTGGTGCTGACCATCGACCCAGCCTATTTCCGCTTGAAGGGCGGGATCGAGCGCTGGCTGTACCGCCTGGTGCGCAAGCACGGCGGCAAGCAGCCGGGCGGCTGGCAATTCGACTTCCGGCACCTGCACCGCAAGTCGGGCAGCGCTGCGCGCTTCTCCGACTTCGCTTACGACCTGCGCGTCCTGGTGGCGCGGCAGTCGCTGCCCGGCTACGTCCTGGGCATCGAGCGAATGCCGGACGACGGACAAGAACTGCTGACCTTCCGGCCCGTGCTGCACACGGCACGGGGATAACTCGTGGAAAAGGTGTGGACGGCCTCGTGCTATCAGGAGTACCGGGTATCGTGCTATCGGGAGTACGCCTATCGTGCTATCAGGAGTACGAAAACGCCGGAAAGCCAATAACGGCGCGGGTTTGCGGCCCCTCTAACTTCCCTAACAAGAAATACATAACTTTTAGTAGAAGCGCGCCGTTTCGGTGGACAACCGAGAAACGGCACGGCGAACAGCGTTTTGCACGGCAGGTAAAGCCCGGCTTTCCAGCAGGGAGGGCCGCGCCATGATCCTCGCTCTGCTCAACCAGAAAGGCGGTGTCGGCAAGACCACGCTCGCCACGCACATCGCGGGCGAACTGGCGATGCGCGGCCAGCATGTCGTCCTGCTCGATGCCGACCCGCAGGGTTCATCCCTGGACTGGACGCAGCGCAGAAGCCAGCAAGGCTTGCCACGGCTGTTCAGCGCCGTGGGCCTCGCACGCGAAACGCTGCATCAGGAAGCGCCAGAACTCGCCAGGCGGGCCGATCACGTCATCATCGACGGGCCGCCGCGCATCGCCGCCTTGGCGCGCTCCGCGCTGCTGGCGGCCGAGCGCGTGCTGATCCCGGTGCAGCCCAGCCCCTACGACCTCTGGGCCAGCTCGGAAATGGTTTCGCTGATCCGCGAGGCGCAGGTGTTCCGGCCGCTGCTCCGCGCGGCCTTCGTCATCAACCGGCGCGTCAGCACCACCATCATCGGGCGCGAGGCGCGGCAATCGCTCGCCGAACAGCCGCTGCCCGCGCTGCGCTCGGAGGTGCATCAGCGCATCGTCTTCGCCGACAGCGTGGCCGCTGGCCGGCTCGCACGCGAGACAGCGCCCGACAGTGCCGCCGCCCGCGAAATCACCGCCCTGGTGGACGAACTGCTGCGGTGGCCGACATGACAGCGCAGCAGCCACCCAACAGCAAACGCACGGGCAAGCGCGTCGGCATCGGCGCACGTCCGCCCGCGAATCCGCACGCCGAGGCGTGGATTCGTCAGGGCGATGCCGACGCGCTGGGCAAAGGCGACCTCTACACGGCCCGCCTCACGCTCGACATCACGCCCGCCATGCGGGCGCGCATCAAGGTGTCGGCCTTCACGCAAGGCGTGACCGTGGCCGACCTGCTGCGCGGCCTGCTGGAGCGGGAGTTTCCGCCGGAGAACACACCATGAACGCATTCGCTTGGCCTGCCGCGAACGCGGCACCGGCTGCGCCGCTGCCTGCGCTTTCGGCACTCGCCGGACAGGCCGGCAATGTGCCGCTGACGCGCGTTTCGCTGGCCTACCTCGAACATCGCTTCAAGCTCTACCTGCGCTTCGGCGAACCGGCGCGCACGCTTCAGCTCGACCGCTGGCGGCGCTGCGCGGTGTTCCTGCCGGGCGCGATGCTCTGCCGCATCCGCTGGCAGGCCAACGACTACGGCACGATCCGCTGGCAACTCATGGTGATGCAGGCTTGCACACCGCTGGACGCGGCGCAGCGCATCCCCGGTGTTCAGCCGGGCGCGCGCTTGCTCCTACACACCGAAGGCGATGCCAACGTGCGCGCCGTGCTGGAGCGCATCGACGGCATCGAGGCGCTGGGCATCGCTGCCATCGACGTGTCGCCGGCGTACTGGCGCACGCTGGGCAACCGTCTTGCGGCTCGCCTTGCGCTGCCCGAATACACCACCGAGCGGCATACCGCCTGGCTGGCCGGGAAGGTGCTGCCATGACCGCCCCGACCACCACACCCAACGCGCCCGACGTGGCGCCGCGTCCTCGCTCACGCCTGCGCGCTCGCATCGTGCTGGCGACACTGGCCGCCATCGGCTTCGCTGCGCTGGCCTGGGCGGCTTTCGTGTCGCCGCTGCCGCGTCTGACCTACAACCCGTCCGACAGCGTGGCGGTCGGCTGGTATCGCATTGACCCGTTCGACCCGCGCACCGCCTCGCTGCCACGTCCGTTGTCCGTGGACAGCATCGTGCTGGTGCCGCTTCCGGCCACGGCTGCCGCGCTCGCTGCGCAGCGCGGCTACCTGCCGACGCGCGTTCCGCTGCTCAAACGTGTGGGCGCGGTCGCGCCGCAACACGTCTGCATCGTCGCCGGTCAGGTACGCATCGACGGCGTGCCTTCGGCCGCCGTACTGCCCGCCGACCGGCTGGGCCGGGCGCTGCCGTCCTTGCAGCTTTGCCGCCGCCTTGAACCGGGCGAACTGCTCCTGTTGAGCGTGACGAATCCAGCATCGTTCGACAGCCGCTATTTCGGCCCGGTCAGCGCATCCGCCGTGATCGGCGTTGCGCATCCGGTGTGGCCGGAGATACGCCCATGATGGCCGCCGATTCGCTGCGCTCTGACGTGCCATCGGGCATGTCGTTCTGCTGGCTGCTTCAGTGTCGCTGCGCCTGTCGTGCCGGTGCATTCGCACCGCACGTCGCGCAGCATCCGGCGCAGCCGTCCAACGTTCAGGCGTCTTGCCTCGAACGCGCCCGGCCTGCGGCCATTGGCGCTTTCGCCGGCGCGCTGTCTGTTCACGCAGCAGCGCCGCCGGGCCGCCGTTGCCTGGAGCGACAGCGAAGGGCAAAGGCGGAAGGCAAGACAAAAGGACGCGGCACCTGGCCGCGTCGAAAGCCAGTCAGCACATGGGGGGAACGCGGCACGGAGCGGCTTCGCCACCGTGCCGCGTTTGGCGCGAGGGTCGCGCCAATGCTGGCATGTCCGCGTGCTTCGCACGACAGGACACGCCCAAGCTTGCGGGGAGCGCAGCCATGACCGACAGCCGCGACGACGACTTTCGCGTGCGCCCCAGCGCCCCGAAGAACCGGGGCAAGGGCCAGGGGCAGAGCTTCGTTTCCAAGGTGCTCAAGCAGGCCGGCAAAGCCAGCAGCGGCAAGTCGGCAGTACGCCGTCCTGGCGCGGCTGGCACCGGCCAGCGGCCCGGCTCTCGGCTCGGACGTGGCCACACGGCGGCGCGCTTCGCCGGGGCGAAGCTAATGCCCATGTCGCGGCGCGTGACCATCAAGACCTTGCTGGTCAATCACCAGCGGGCCAGCCCGCAATCGCTCGCCAAGCACCTGCGCTACATCGAGCGCGACGGCGCGGGTCGCGATGGCGAACCGGGCCGGGGCTACGGGCCACAGGCCGACGAAGCCGATCTGGACGCCTTCAAGGAACGCTGCGCCGACGACCGGCACCATTTCCGCTTCATCGTCTCGCCCGAGGACGGGGCCGAGCTGGACGACCTGCGCACCTACACCCGGCATCTGGTGAGCCGCATGGAAGCCGACCTGGGCACGCGGCTGGATTGGGTGGCGGTGGATCACTGGAACACCGACAACCCGCACACCCACCTGATCGTGCGCGGGCGCGACGACACCGGCAAAGACCTCATCATCGCGGGTGACTACATCGCCCACGGCTTCCGCCATCGCGCCGCCGAGCTGGCGACCGAGTGGCTGGGGCCGCGCACCGAACTGGAGATTCAGCAGACCTTGAGGCGCGAGGTGGAACAGGAGCGGTGGACGAGCCTGGATCGCACCTTGCAGCGCGAGACCGGCGAGGATGGCCGGGTGCATGTCGAACGGCTCAACGAGCCGAGGTTGCAACGCCAGCGCCTGCTGCTGATCGGCCGCCTGCAACGCTTGCAGCGCCTGGGCCTAGCCGACGAGGTGCAGCCCGGCACCTGGGCCATTCATGCCGATGCCGAGAAGACCTTGCGTGCCCTGGGTGAGCGTGGCGACATCATCCGAACGATGCAGCGGGCCATGAGCGGCCAGCCGCGTGAGCTGGCGGTGTTCGAGCCGGGCGACGATGGTCGCAGCCTCATCGGCCGCGTGGCCGCGAAGGGGCTTGCCGATGAGTTGCACGACCGAGGCTATCTGATCATCGACGGCACGGACGGTAAGGCCCACTACGTTGCACTGAACGCCCGCGACGAACTGGCGAACTATCCCACGGGCGCTGTGGTAGAGGTGAAGGGTTCGACTGAGGTGCGCACGGCCGACAAGAACATCGCCTCGCTGGCGAGCGATGGCCTGTACCGCACCGATCATCACCTGGTAATCGAGCAGGGCCGGGCTACGCCCGGACGCGACCCGCAGGAAGTCGTCGCCGCTCATGTCCGGCGGCTGGAAGCCCTGCGCCGGGCTTGCATCGTGGAGCGCGTGGCCGAAGGGCTATGGAAGGTACCGGACGACCTGGCCGAGCGTGGCCGCCAATACGACGCGCAACGGCTGGGCGATGTAGCCGTAGAGCTGAAATCACACCTTCCTATTGAACGGCAGGCCCGCGTCATCGGCGCGACTTGGCTTGACCAGCAACTGATCGGCGGTGGCCGTGGGCTGGGCAACTTGGGCTTTGGCGGTGATACCAAGCAGGCCATACAGCAGCGAGCCGATTTCCTCGAAGAACAGGGGCTGGCACAGCGCCGCGGGCAGCGCGTCATCCTCGCGCGCAACCTGCTGGGCACGCTACGCAATCGGGAACTAGTGCAGGCCGCGAAAGACATTGCGGCGGAAACCGGCCTAGAGCATCGCCCGGTGGCCGACGGGCAGCGCGTAGCCGGTATCTACCGGCGTTCCATTATGCTCGCCAGCGGGCGCTACGCGATGCTCGATGACGGCATGGGGTTCAGCCTTGTGCCGTGGCGGCCGGTAATTGAGCCGCGACTGGGACAACAGCTTGCCGCAAAGGTTATCGGCGGAAGTGCCTCTTGGGAACTTGGACGAAAGCCCAGTATCGGTATCAGTTAGATATCAAGGGAAGCTGAGTACCAGGCGCAGTCTGCTTGGCTGCTGTGATTCTTCTTAGAGATTCAATCAATGCCATAAACTCCTTGGATTGCCTCAGTGCTTCGCCTCCCGCAGTTTGCAGGTCCAAGACATCCGTAGCCTCGATCGTGAAGGCTGTGGGCACGCGCAGCAGCGAATGCCGGATCTTGTCGTCCGGCACGTCGTTCAGACTTACGCTTACTACGTAGATTTCTGCGTCGGCCGCAAAGGGGCTGTCCGCTTGGCCACGGGTGCGGACAATCTCGGAACGCCAGTGTTGCAGGTCGTCGTTAAGCATGGCCAGCGTCACCTGGGTCTCGCGAGCGCCGGCACCGAAGATCAGCGACTCAAGTACTTGCGTCGTGCTGGGAACTCGGTCGCTACTGTCCACTCTCTCGCTCAGTCCTCGTTCGGAGTTCACCGTCACCAACACGAGTCGGCGCAAGCTTCCGGGCTTGACCTCCGAGAAATTGGCGCTCATTGAGCCCGAAGCTACTAGCCGGTCTAGCATCAGACGTACGCCGAGGTTGTCGGAGACACCACCGTCCACGAGGTGGATATAGGGCCGATCGTGCGCATTGAGGTAGCTGTCTATGCCGCTTTGCAGGATGCGTGATCTGTAATTTTGCCCTCTGACAGGCAAAGATCGGAGAGGCGGCGGACAGGTATTGGCGTTGTTTCGCACCGTTACGGGCGACAGCACCAGCGGTACTGCCGACGAGGCCGCCACCGCGAAAGACAGCGGCGTTGCATCGAGGTCGGAACAGATTAGCCGGAATTGCTCGGTGGTGAAATCGAAAGGGGCACCGGTCGTGAGGTCGGTTGCCGTGATCATCAGTTCGGGCGCGCCCGGTCGTCGGCGCACGTCACCAAAGGTGCGGCCTTCAAAAAGTTCGTCCAAGCGTTGAGCCAGGATCTGGCTGCGCCCAAACCAAGGTGAAGTTAGTCTATAAAGACGCTCAGGCCACAGAGCTTCACGTATGAGTCGCCCCTCAAAAGGCACAAGCAGAAAATCCGGCTCGAAACGAGTCAGCGTGGCATCGCCGAAGGCCGCGAAGTGCGCGGCAAGGATGCTGCCCCCCGACACTCCGCTGACCAGGAACACCTGATCCAACAGAGTGGTCTCCTGGCCCTCTAGCGCGAAGCGTGTGGCCTTGAGTTCGCGCAGCACGCCCAGGCCGAAGGCCGCCGCCCGAGCGCCCCCGCCTGACAGTGTCACCGCTACAACCACCGGTTGGTTGACCTCCGACGGCCTGATGCGTTGGTCGTTCTCGGCGAGAGACATTAAGGCGGCGTCGGAAAGTGTCGGGTTGATCCAAGGACGGTAAGTGGAACACCCTGTCAGAACTACCGTTGCCAGCACACCGGCCAAACTCCATCGTGTGAATTTACACACCTCCAGGCGCTTTACCTCTGCAAGCAGCACCACGCAGCGTTTCGAATAGACAAGAACGAGAAACGCCGGCAATTTTGCGACGAAGCAGAGCCACTCCAGAATGCTGCAGACGTTACAAGAACGGCACCCTACGAATCCCCTTGATGAGGCTCCTCGCGATCCGCGCGAAGTTATGGAATAGCAGCTATTCACGAGCCAGCACTTCTCCAAGCGCTATTGATCCGTTCAAGGCAGGTGGTGATTGCAGACTTTGCATGCCCGAGCAGTGTGTAGGAGCCTTTGAAATCCGCGAGAGCGTTGCCGTGCTCGAAGCAGCTAGCAGCAGCCACCCGACGATCTGTTTGTTCATCTACTGCCTCAAACTCCAAACTAGCTCCCCCAGTTGTCACTGGTCCAACAAGCAACGTCGTTAGGGTGTTGACTGCTCTATTGGGCGTCTCAATGGTCGTAATTGCCACACGCACACGTATGCGGCCTGACGATGCGGGAGCTTCGGACTTATTGATCCGGCCCTGTGAAGTATTAAGCCGCGTAGCGAACGTAACGATCTTGGAAGTAGCCAATAACGCGCTCAGGGTTTTGCTCCAGCATCGCCATGTGATCATTGGCAGCCTCGCGTAACTTGGCCTTGGTTCTTACCGGCACTCGCTTGCCTATCTCTTGCTTGAGATCCGCATTCAGACGCTCCTCTGGATTGAGCTGGGGGCTGTAGCTGGGTAAGTAAAACAGCTCAATCTGGTCTTGATGTTCGGCCACCCAAGCCTTCACAAGTTTGCTGTGATGCACGCGCAAATTGTCCAGAATCAAAAAGACTTTTTTCCTAGCATCCTTGATCAAGGCTTGCAGGAATTCAATGAGCTTGTCGGCGTCAAATGCTTCATCAATGATCATCCAGCGTGTCTTGCCCTGGTTGGTCACTGTTGCAATCATCGATAGCTTCTGACGCGTGCCACCGATAGCCATGGTCACCGGAGTTTTGCCTGTCGGCGCATAGCTTCTGCCGCGCACGTCGGTGTTAACCAACGCCGTCTCATCGCCCCAGTGAATTTCCGCCCCTTCAGCTCTGGCGCGCTGCTCGATACCGGGATACTCGCCCTCCAACCAAGCTTGTACTGCGGCAGGGCTTTGCTCATAAGCTCGCTTGATGGGCTTTTGCGGCGTGAAGCCCCAGCGGGTGAGGTACTTTCCGGTACTTCGAGTCTGTAGCTTTACGCCAAATTCTTGCTCGATCAATTGGCTCACGGCAGCTCGGCTCCACAGATGAAAGTCCATCTTGAGTTGCTCGGGCCGCTTGTCAATAATCATCCGCTGAATCGTCTCTTCTTGCGCTGGGCTGAGCACACGGCCATCCCCTGGGCTGCGCCCTCGCAAGGCTGGTCGGATGGCGCCCCAGCCACCAGCTTCAAACAGATCAATCGTGGCGCGCACTGGCGGGTAGCTCAGCCCTGTCATCTCCACGATTTGCATGATCTTGATGCCCTTTTTGTGCAGCCGAACGACTTGCTTGCGGCGCTCGTGAAGTTGCTCCAGCGTTTGCTTTCTTGCGTTTTCTTTTTCCATCAATCTCTGACCAGAAAACGCAGAGAAAATTCATACTTTATTGGGCCTTATCTATAGTTTGGAGATGTCGCAGTTCACTGTTGACGTGATCGAGAAGCTCTCGCACTTGCTCAGCTTCAAGCCCACCTATGCGTCCAGTTGCCGTCACTACCTGAGCATCCTCGACTAATATTTCCCGGTAACGACTGGGTTCAAAGCCTGGCGCCTTGAAGAGCAGAACATTTTCGTACTTCGTTTTTCCCAATACATCGTAATCACCAAGAAACCCTGATCGAGTCATTCCGTTTGAAGCACAGCCAGATAAGGTTGCCGTGAGGCCTGCCAGCAGCACAAAATGGATTAATGAAATAGGGCGTTTCATATATATTTTCATTTATCCCATTTTCAGACAGACGATGCCAGCAACAACCAGCGCAATTCCAACCCAACGTATCAAGGAGGCGGTATCGCCGAACACATACACGCCCACGAAAAACGCGCCCAGCGAACCGATGCCGGTCCAGACCGCATAAGCTGTTCCTATGGGGATCTGTTTAAGAGATAACCATAGGAAAAAGCCGCTGGCTGCCATACAGGCAACTGCAATCGCCGGCCCCACGTAGCGCATCGCTGCATTGGCCGCACCCATCTTGAGGCCTAGTGGCCAACCGATTTCGAACAGGCCGGCAATCAGTAGAACCAACCATGGATTCCATGACAACGGGTTCATATATTTCTCCAAATCTATTCAGTGAAAATTGATTATCAAAGCATCAAAGCATCAAAGAATAGGCAGTAGGCGGTCAATTCGCTCTGCTTCTGATTTCTTCTTAAACTCTCTGATGGCGAGAATCTGTCTCCCCGATCTCTCCGGCCACGAGAGAGATCGGGGGAAGCGTGTGGACAGTTACGCTGAGGGATCAGACCGGTTGCACTGGTTGTTGTACCGCCTCGTGACTCCGTTTGCTGCCCGGCCACTTCATTCCGAACAGCACCTCGTAGAGCAACGGAATCAGGCCAAGCGTCACGAGCGTGCCAAGTGCGAGACCACCGATCATGCCGATGGCCATGCCCTTCCACAGCGGCCCCGCAAACAACATCAGGGGCACGAGACCCGCGATACAGGTCACCTTGGTCATCACGATTGGACGCAGCCGCTGCATCGCAGCTCCCACCAGGGCTTCATGTCGGGCGAGACCTTCCGAGAGGCCGTGTTCAATTTGTTCGAGCAGAAGAACGGCGTTGTTGACGATGATTCCGAACAGCGCAAGCACCCCGAATGTCGCCATGAAGCTGAAAGGAGTGCCTGTTGCCTTCAGTGCAATCACGACCCCAATCAACGTGAAGGGAATCGTTGCGAGAATCACGATCAGCTTGCGGAAGGAGTTGAACTGCCAGATGAATAGCAGCAACATCGCCAGAAGAGCGAACGGCATGTAGTGCGTGAGCGATGCATTCGATTCAGCCGATTCCTCAATTTCTCCACCAAGCTCTATGGCATAGCCTGCAGGTAGTTCAATTGCGGCGATCCGAGGTGCGAGGTGATCCACGATCTCTTGCGCGGTGTATGCGGTGTTCTGCCCCTGAACTGTGACTGTACGAATGAGATTGCGGCGCTGGATCACAGACGGCTCGCTAGCGAGCGTGACATCGGCCACTTGCGCCAGGGAAACCGGCTGGCCACCCGACGCTGGATAGATGGTCGTCGAACCAACGTCCGCAGTGCTGCGCCGATCATTGGACGTCCCGCGCATCACGATTGGCACGCTGGTATCGCCATCTCGGATCACAGAGATCGACTGGCCGATGTAGCGGGTGCCAAGCCAGGCAGCTATGTCGTCGGTGGTGACGCCAGCACGTCGCGCACGATCTTGATCGACCCGAACATCGAGACGGCCGACACGGGTATCCCAGTTGTTCTTGATGTTGGCCGTACCTGGCAGCTCCCGTAGCGCGGACTCAATTTTCGCCGCCGCATTCATCAGCACCTCATGATCCGGCCCACTGACCCGGTAGACGGCTGTGCCGGCTTCGGTAGTGCCTAGCGAGAACCGCTGAGGCTCTGCGCGTACATCTCCATGATGCTGCGCGAAGTAAGCCCGAGTTCGGGCAATCACGACGTCAATGTTGGTGCCTGCCTTGACCGTCACGACAAAGTACGCGATGTTCGATGCTGGCAATGGGGGATTGAGCCCAAGGATGAAGCGCGGCCCACCGTCAGCGACGTAGCCAATGTGATCCGTGATTTCGGGGTTGATTTCTTGATCACCGAGCCAGCCGCTCACTTCCTTCACTTTGGCAAGAGTGAGCCGTGAATCCGTTCCAGGGGCGAGCTGCACCGGTATTTGGAATTGAACTCGGTCGGACTTCGGCAAGAAGTCGTATGGCAGTGTCGTGAATCCGTACAGAGCTACGGCCAATGCACCCGTCATCACACCAACGTAGATCGCCTTGTGGTCAAGCACCCACTCAAGCAACTTGCGATAGCCGCGATAGAAGCGTGTGTTGTAGGTTTGCGCGTCATTCGCCGGTTGATGATGCACTTTGGTGAAGTGGTAGCACAGCAGTGGAGTGACGGTCAGACACAACAGCCAAGATCCGAGTAACGTGAGCGCGAGGACAATGACGAGAGAGCGCAGATACTCACTCGTCGCACTCTGGCCGAAGAAGAACGGGGAGAAGGCGATGACGATAACCAATGAGGACGTCAGCAGCGGCAGTGCGAGGGTACGACCCGCTTCGAGACAAGCCTGTTTGCGGTCTTCACCGGCTGCCAAGCGCCGTTCAATGTCTTCGGCAATCACGATGCCGTTGTCTACCAAGAGCCCCAAAGCGATGATGATGGCTGCCATCGAAACACTTTGCAGCTCGATGTTCAGCGCGCGCATCACGATCAGTGCCCCCAGAATGGTAAGCGGCACGATCATCCCGACGATGAATCCTGTGCGCCATCCCAGGAAAAGGACGACGACGCCGAGCACGATGACAATCGTTTCGATCATCACCTGGTTCATCTTGCCCATTTCACGTTTGACGACGTCTGCCTGGAATGTCACATAGGAGAGCTCGAAACCTGCGGGCAGAAGTTTCTCAAGCTCGGCCACACGGGATTTGAGGGCTACGCCGAATTGCTCCACGTTCTGGCCCGAGGTCATGGACACTGCCATCACTACGGCAGGCTGGCCCTTATAGACTGCAGCAGACTCGGGAGGATCTGCAGGTTGTACCTGCACGCGCGCAAGCTCTCCCAGTGAGATTGAAGGAGCAGGCGAAGCACCGCGCGCACCCTGAGCTTGCGCCATCATGATCGGCAACGCGCGCAGCGAGGCGGCGTCGCGAACCTCTCCACTAACAGCCAGCGAAGCGTTGATGCCACCGATGGCGATTTGCCCGCCTGAAAGCACGACGTTTTGTTTAACGAGTTGATCGATCACCCCTTGTGGGGTCAATCCAAGCTGGGCTAGTTTTGGTCGATCAAATTCGAGATAGACGCGCTCTTCCTGCAAGCCGTAGAAGCTGATGCGATCAACGCCGGGAAGCGCGTATAGGCGATCGCGCATCTCTTTCAACGACACACGCATTTCGCCCATGGAGTAGCCCGGCGCGGTCACCGCAATGGAGGCCACGGCAACACGGCCGAAGTCGTCGTTGACAAATGGCCCCAACGTACCCTGTGGAAGCAGAGGCTGAGCATCGGCAACCTTCGCGCGAACGCGCTGCCATATGGGGGCTAGGTCGGTGTACCGCTCCCAGATCGTGACCTGTATGACGGCCCCGCCCGCGCGAACGGTTGTGGTTACACGCTTGACCTCGGCCAGCTCCCGCAAACGCTCCTCGATCGGACGCGCGATCAACTGCTCAACACGTTCGGCTGGCATGCCAGGGTTCAGAACGGCAACAACCGCATCTCGAATCGTGACCGATGGCTCTTCCTGCGAAGGGAAATTGAGAAACGTGGCAATGCCGGCAACAAGAATGATGACCGCGGCAAGGTAGGTGAGTCTGCTGGCGCGCAGCGCCATTTCTGTGATCTTCATAGCGAAGTCTTCCTGTAGCGGGTCAGCGTCCGGCCAATTGGGTCGTGGCCTTGAGTGGGGTGACTTGTTGCTCGTTCGTCAGCCAACTCGCGCCAGCCGCGACTACCATCTCGCCGCGCTTCAGGCCGCCCACAACGCGAACGTTGTCGCCGCCTGGCTCGCTCTGGAATTGCACTTCCCGGCGGTGCACCTTCTTTCCGGTCACGTCATATACAAACACTGCGGCTTGTCCTGCTTTCTCACTGAGCACCAGTGCCGAATAGGGAAGCATCAGACGATCTGGTGAGGCATCCTTCGCTTCCGGTGCCTTCAGCAATACTTGAACGGCAGACCCGGGTCGAAGACTGCGCGCAAGAGTAGCATCTTGAGGAACGAGCACGACAGGTAAAAGTGAGCCATTTTCAGCACGCAAGCCGATGCGTTGTACCGAAGCACGAACGGGACTTGCTGACTCGCTCAGGCGCAGTTCGGCGACCTGCCCAATTTTGATATTTGCCGCCTGGGTCGTCGATGCAGTCGCAAGGACTTCTACGCCGCTGCGTAGTCCATCCACTTGAAGCACCGGCGCTCCGGCTGCAATATCTGTGAACGGCAGAGCGAGTTTCTCCGCGACGACGCCGTCGAATGGCGCATGAATGGCGGCCCCCCTTCGCGCACGCTCGGCAAGGCCGAATGCGGCCTTTGCATTGCGCACCTGGCCTTCAGCTGCAACCAACTGTGCTTTCACACTCTCGAATGCAGCCGGGGAGATTACGTTGCCCTCAAGCAGCCCCCTTTGCTGCGTTGTCTGCACGATTCTGTCTGCCAATGCGGCTTCCGCAGCAGCGAGTGTCGCCCGAGCCTGTTCTAGGCGGAGTTGCTCGGGCTGAACATCCAACTCAGCCAGAAGCTGTCCGCGAGAGAAGCGATCTCCCACGTCCACATGAAGCTTGCTGATACGCCCGCCAGTCTCGAACCCCAAGGTACTCCGCTCACTGGAGCGAGCTAGACCACTCAATTCAATGCGATTGGCCACAGAACCTACATCCCCCACCGTGAGCAGCTTGACCGCTCGCGGTGGATCGGAAGCAGGCTCCTTCTGACTACCACAGCCGGCAAGCGATGCGAGCAGAACAAACGCGAGGCCGACTTTCTGCATTTGCCAGGACTGGGATTTAAAGGGAGTGCAAGACACGGGAAGGCCTTTCATCAGCGTTTATCAATAGGGGTGAGTTCCAGTTCGCCGCGGGCGAGCGCCTGGAGGGTGTGCATGAGTCGAGAAAGGTCTTCGGCAGCAAACGTCGGAAAACCCATCATTTCGGCGAGGAAGACTCCGTCCAAGGCAAATAGAACGATTCCGGCGATATCGGTGCCGCGTGGAGATTTGCTCGCGTTCTCGTACTGCCTGCGGTACCAGCCGCGCACAGGCTCAAGCAGCGTGGGGTCTTCAGCCACGGCCGCCAGCAATGCAGCGCTCATCTTTTGCATCCCGCCGTCAGGCATAGCCGAGACCTGGCTGGATAGCCAAGGGTCTGGATCGCCGACGAATGGCAGCTCTCGCTCTTCCTGCCCGCCATCAAACGCCGAGACCTGGTCATCAATCATCGTGAGGAGCAGATCGCGCTTGGTCTCGAAGTGGTACAGGAACGCACCTTTGCTCATTCCTGCCCGTGCAACGACCGCGTCAAGCGTTAGGTGCCCGGCACCTCCCTCCATGACTACGTCACGCGCAGCTTGAAGGATGCGCTCCCGTGTTTGTTGCGCTTTCTTAGAGATGGAGGGGGCTTCAGCGCCGTTGTCCGCCGAATGCGACTCCTCTGGGCTTGATTTCATACGAGTTGCCATGGTGAAACTCCAAAGATGCTTGATTTTTGAACCGTCTGGACGGTATAGTACACGCCATGAACTATGCCCGTCAAGACGGCCTCCTCAATTCACAACCTAGTGGCTCAACATGTCCGATCCCTACGCCCGCCGCGGCCTTACTGCTGTTGCATTCCTATCGATCACGCTTCTCGCCGCGTGCAGCCACTCGCCTCACAGGGTGGAGACATCACGCGTTGAGGTTCCGGCCAAATTCATGAACGAAGCGGGTCTGGCTGTGCAGCAGGTGCCAGCACAAGCACTCCCGGCCGAGTGGTGGACGGCGTACGGTGATCCGCTGATTGACGCGCTGGTGCGCAACGCGCTGGAGCACAACACCGATCTCGCTATTGCAAGAGCGCGGATTGATGAAGCTGTGGCGATCACCCGACGTACACGCGCTTCAATGTTCCCTAGCTTGGCGCTCACGCCCCAAGCAACGCGCGCGCGCGACTTTTCTTTGGCACCGACCATCAGCAGCGATGCCAGGCTTCCGCTGTCGGCTTCATGGGAAGTTGATCTAGCGGGCCGCCTCTCGCATGCCGCTGATGGCGCACGGATGGACGCAGTTGCTGTCGAACAGAACTGGTTCGCGACACGTTGGCAGATCGCCTTTGAGACAGTGTCCGCTGCACTGCAGCAGCGGCAGGCGGCAGAGCTGGAAGATCTGGCAAAAGAGCGACTTCAAGTCGCCGAGCGCCTTGAGCGTCTGACAGAGCAGAAGTTCAAGGCAGGTCAAGCTACGGGCTTTGACATTGAACGCACGCGTTCCGAGGTCATCGCCCTCCGGGTGGAGCAAGAGCAGTTGCGACGCGTACGCGGCGAAGCAACGCATGCCTTGGATGTGCTCGTTGGCCGGATTCCGGGGGCGCTTGGCAGCGGTCCTGCGCTTGCCTCTCTCACCATGCCCGATTGGACTCCCAGAAGCGTGCCAGGCGAATTGCTGCAGCAGCGCCCCGACGTCAGAGCCGCGCAGGCGCGTCTTGCAGCGGCGACGGCGCGATGGAACGCAGCAGAAGGCGAGCGGTTCCCCAAACTTGTGCTCGATTTGAGTGGTGGGCGCCAACGCTTCGAGAACAACGGAACACGTGTGGCAGGGAACATTTTCTCTCTGGGCTTGGGTGTGACGCTTCCGATCTTTGACGGTGGAGCAATACAAGCGGGAATCGACGAGGGCTCAGCACGCAGTCGCGGCGCACAGGCTGACCTGGAACGCACGGTTTTGCTTGCGCTTCAGGATGTGGAGAACGCTTATCTGGGCTGGCAGACCCAGCGGACTTCTCTGCAGCATCAGGTCGATGGTCTTGTCGTCGCTGATCGACTCCTTGACCGCAGTCGACGCCTCTTTGAGGCGGGACAGGTGGATGCGACCGTTGTTGCAGAAGCGGAGCGTGGCACCTTGTCCCAGCGAGCGGCTCTGGTCCGTGCTCGCGCCGACGCAGCCGTGCAATGGGGTGTTCTCGCTAAAGCGCTTTCTGGTTCGCCAGAGCATGTGAATCTGCAATCTTCACCCTGAGTCCTTGAGTTGGAAGAACGCAGCATGGCAGCGAGTTTTAAATACTGAATAGATCGACGATTAGTAGGGGACGCATGGAAATTCGACATCTACGTTGTTTTATGGCGCTCGCCGAGGAACTTCACTTCGCTCGCGCCGCTGCGAAACTGCATATTGAGCAGTCCCCACTGTCTCGCACGATCAAAGAACTCGAAGAGGAGTTAGGAGCACAGCTCTTTATTCGGAACACGAGAAGCACGCGTTTGACACGAGCTGGGTTGATGCTCATGGAGCACGCACCTCGGGTGTTCGCATCCTTGCAACAGGCGCGGGACTGCGTGAAGGCAGCAAAAAATGGCTTTCATGGACAACTCCGCGTCGCCTTGTCAGACGGCGCAACACTACTGTGCTTACCAGCCCTATTGGCGTTGTGTCGCGAGGAGGAGCCCGAGGTTGAGATTCGCTTTTTTGAGGTGCCACTATCCCAACAAATCAAAGGATTGCACGACGACCTGTATGACGTCGGCTTTGCACAGTCCGACGACGTAGGTGATGGAATCGTCGCACTTCCCGCGTGGACTGACACGCTTATGGTGGCGCTGCCAGCTCGGCATCCGTTGCTGGCTCTTAAGCGAATTCCATTGGATGAACTGCTGCGCTACCCGCTAGTGCTATCTGATCCTCAAGTGTGCGAGGGCCACGCCAAGCACATTGAGCGAGTACTTAGCCGGGCTGAAATGCAGCCTCTAGTTGCCGAGCGGGTTACCACTTTCGACCTGATGATGGCGTTGGTATCTGCCGGTTTTGCACTCGGACTTACAGGGGCTGCACACATTGCAGCCTCCCGAGAGCCAGGAGTCGTGGCGAGGCCGCTTTCGACACGCGTACCACCTTTGACGACCTATCTACTCAGACTTGAAGGCGATCCGTTTGACGAGCTTGCGCGCTTCATTCAGCGAGTACAGGCCATCGAATTGCCAGAGTTTCTCAGGTCAACAAAAAGCCGAAATCCCGATCTTCCGGAGGAATTGATGCCATGAGACTCGCCATCACGCTCGTCGCTGCAATGCTAGTCGCATGCGGTCAATCTGATAAACCGCACAAAGCCACTAGTGCAGAAAAGAAAACCCCGACAGTAGAAGAGCTGGTGGCAGACCCGGAACAGCTCAAGAAGTTGCGCCAGCAATGCAAGACGGATCGGCCTACTTTGGGCGAACTGCTTTGCAACCGGGTAGCGGAGGCAACACGTAAGCGGTTCTACGGTGACGGAAAAACGCCATACACACCGCCCAAAGAATCCCCCAAATTCTGAAATTCAGCAATTCAGCAATTCAGCAATTCAGCAATTCAGCAATTCAGCAATTCGCTAGTCTGCCTGAATCTTCTGTTCGGCACGCTGATATTCGCCGGCGCTTACGGAGTCACTCCCTGGCTAGACACAGCGCGAATTCATTCTTTCTTATCGACCTTTCTGCCCCAAACGGTCTTTGACCGGCACTAAGCCAGCACCGATCCTGACGCCTGCGGCACATTTCTAAGCCGCGTTTCCCAAGGGAATCAGCGTAGGAGAGATTGGAGGCGGGGCTATGCAAGGTACGAATGTGCTGTTCGGTCAGATAGCCGTGGTATTCGGCATCGTGATCGCGGGTGTGTGGGGCGCCACACAATGGACGGCAGCAGCCCTTGGCTATCAGGTACGCCTTGGCTCCCCCTGGTTTGATTTCCTCGGCACACCGATCTACCTCCCGTGGAAGCTGTTTGAGTGGTGGTTCTTCTTCGATGCCTACGCGCCACGCGTTTTCGACACGGGCGGTGCCATAGCGGGTGGCAGTGGCTTGCTGGCGGTGGTGGTCGCAGTCTGCATGTCGATCTGGCGCTCTCGTCAATCACGCCTAGTCACGACCTATGGCTCGGCACGCTGGGCAAGTACGGAGGACATTCGCAAAGCCGGCCTTACGCAGCCGATCGGCGTGTTCCTCGGTCAGCACGATGGCAAGTACCTTCGGCATGAAGGCCCGGAACACATCCTCACTTTCGCGCCCACGCGCTCAGGCAAAGGCGTCGGCCTTGTGGTGCCGACGCTGCTTTCTTGGCCTGCATCCGCCGTAGTCCACGACATCAAGGGCGAGAATTGGCAGATCACCGCAGGTTGGCGCTCACGCTACTCACACTGCCTGCTGTTCAATCCGACCGATGCGAAGTCGGCGGCCTACAACCCGCTGCTGGAAGTTCGGCGCGGCGCACATGAAGTGCGTGACGTACAGAACATAGCCGACATTCTGGTCGATCCAGAAGGCGCGCTTGAGAAGCGCAACCATTGGGAGAAGACTTCGCACGCGCTGCTGGTCGGGGCCATCCTGCATGTGCTCTACGCGGGCGAGGACAAGACGCTGCGCGGCGTCGCCAATTTCCTCTCCGATCCGGCCAGCCCCTTCGAGCTGACCTTGCACCGGATGATGACCACACAGCACCTCGTGAACGTGGAAGGTGGTGGCCCGCATCCAGTCGTCGCTTCGGCGGCGCGCGAAGTGCTCAACAAGTCGGACAACGAGCGTTCCGGCGTGTTGAGCACCGCCATGTCGTTCCTGGGCCTCTACCGCGACCCCACGGTGGCCGAAGTCACCTCGCGCTGCGACTGGCGTATCGCCGACCTGATCGCGTCCGAGCATCCGGTGTCGCTTTATCTGGTAGTGCCACCTTCGGATATTTCGCGGACGAAACCGCTCATTCGCCTGATCCTCAACCAGATCGGCCGACGGCTCACCGAATCGCTCGACGGCAGCGACGGCATCGAACGCCGCCACAAGCTGCTGCTGATGCTCGATGAGTTCCCGGCGCTGGGCCGCCTGGACTTCTTCGAGACGGCGCTTGCCTTCATGGCGGGCTACGGAATCCGCAGTTTTCTTATCGCCCAATCGCTCAACCAGATCGACAAAGCCTACGGCCAGAACCATTCGATTCTGGATAACTGCCATGTCCGCGTGACGTTCGCCACCAACGATGAACGCACTGCGAAACGGATCTCCGAAACGCTTGGCACCGCTACCGAACTGCGCGCGCAGCGCAACTATGCCGGGCACAGATTGGCACCGTGGCTGGGGCACCTCATGGTGTCGCGGCAGGAGACGGCCCGCCCGCTACTGACGCCCGGTGAAGTGATGCAGCTTCCGACTGAGGAAGCTGTGGTGATGGTGTCCAGCGTGGCACCGATCAAGGCCAAGAAGCTGCGCTACTACGCCGACGCGAATTTCAAGAACCGCGTTTTACCGCCGCCTGTGCTCGCGGCCGGGCAATACGCGGACGCGCCACCGGCCCGGCCCGACGACTGGAGCGGCCTATCGATCCCAGCCGTGTCAACGGTCCGGGCTGCGGGCCTGTCCGGCGATGGCACAGGCACCGCCGATGACGGCGGCCCACGCCGACAGCCGGAGCTATCCGAAGTCAGCGAATACAGCCCCGAACCGCTGCTCGCCGGCCATGACCTGACTCTGCTCGATGACGACGACGACCTGCCGCTGCCGCTTCCCGGCCAGCTCGACCCGGCCATGCAGCGCACGGCCCGGCTGGCTTCCCTCGACCCCAACGACGGAATCGACTTATGAGCCAATACCGCCTCAATCTGTTCATTCAGCCCGAGCACGCCAAGCGTCTCGAAGAACTGGCCGCCAAGAAAGGCGTGTCCAAGTCGTCCATTGTCGCGGCGGCGCTCGCGTCGTGGCTATCGCCCGATGCTGGCGACCAGCGCGAGGCGGCCATCGCCAAGCGGCTCGATCGCCTGTCGCGGCAGGCCGAGCGCATGGAGCGCGACCAGAACATCCAGATCGAAACACTGGCGCTGTTCATCCGCTACTTCCTGACCGTCAGCACCCCGATTCCCGAAGCCCATCAGGACGCAGCTCGCGCCCAAGGCAAAGCGCGTTTCGAGCAATTCGTGGAGCGGCTCGGCCGCCACCTGCTGCGTGGCCGCAGCCTGGTGCGCGACGTTGTGGAAGAACTGCACCCAGACCCGGCGCGAATGGATGACGCGGAGGCACTGGCTGAAGCGCAGGAGCGTGCCTCATGAGCGCCATTCCGCAAACCCCGCCCGAACTCTCATCCGCCGCAACCTCTCTGGATCGCCGTATCCAGATGCTGCGCACGGCAATGGGGCCAGTCATCGCCGCTGCGCTGGCCGACCCCGACGTGGTGGAAATCATGCTCAACCCCGACCGCACCCTATGGGTGGATCGGTTGTCATCGGGCCGCATGCCGCTGGGCGTGGAGCTGTCCCAAGACGATGGCGAACGCATCATCCGGCTGGTGGCTGCGCACGTCGGCGCAGAGGTGCATCGCGGGCGGCCGCTGCTGACCGCCGAGCTGCCCGAAACCGGCGAGCGGTTCGAGGGCATCTTGCCGCCCGCAGCGCCCGGCCCAGCCTTCGCGCTGCGCAAGCGCGCCGTGAGCATCATCGGGCTGGATCGCTATGTGGCCGACGGCATCTTGACCACAGGCCAGGCCGAGTTCCTGCGCCGCGCCGTGCGTGAGCGCCAGAACATCCTGATCGCCGGGGCGACGAGCAGCGGCAAAACCACACTCGCCAATGCCTTGCTTGCGGAGATCGCCGCCACGGGCGACCGCGTGCTTGTGCTCGAAGACACCATCGAGCTGCAATGCGCAGCCCGCGACCATGTGCCGCTGCGCACCCGCGCTGGCGTCGTGTCTATGACCGAGCTGGTGCGGGCCACGATGCGCCTGCGCCCCGACCGCGTGATCGTCGGCGAGGTACGCGGCGGCGAAGCCCTGGACTTGGTTAAGGTGTGGGGCACCGGCCACCCCGGCGGCATCGCCACCATCCACGCCGGTTCCGCGCTGGGCGCGCTGCTGCGCCTCGAACAGTTGATTCTTGAAGTGGCGGTGAACCCACCGCGTGCGCTGATCGCCGAGGCGGTCAACGTCGTGATCCACATCGCCGGGCGTGGCCGCAAGCGCCGCGTCGAAAGCATCGCCCGTGTCGTCGGTTTCGACGGCACCGGCTATCGCCTGGCGGACGCGCTGGAAACACCGTTTCCCGAGCTGATGCCGGTTCCTCTCGCAGCCGATGCCGCTGCGCCTTCCTCGTCCCTTGACCTACCTGGAGAACTGCCATGACGCAGATGCACGTTCACGCTTTCCGTAATTCCGTAAATCCGGTTTCAACCATCGCACGCCTGCGGCGGCTGGCCGGCCCCGCGCACCACGGCCTGCTGCTGGCCGCAGTCATGCTGATGACGGCGGGCACGGCGAAGGCATCCGGCTCCTCGATGCCATGGGAAGGCCCGCTGCAATCCATTCTGGAGTCGATTCAGGGGCCGGTGGCACGCATCGTCGCGGTCATCATCATCATCGCCACGGGCCTCGCGCTCGCCTTCGGCGACACGTCGGGCGGCTTTCGCAAGCTGATCCAGATCGTGTTCGGTTTGAGCATCGCGTTCGCCGCGTCCTCGTTCTTCCTGTCGTTCTTCAGCTTCTCCGGCGGGGCTGTCGTATGAGTGGCCCGGATAGCTTCGCGGCCGGCTTCGAGGTGCCGCTACATCGCTCGCTGACCGAGCCGCTCTTGATGGGCGGCGCACCGCGCACGGTGGCGATTGCCAACGGCACGCTAGCCGCTGCCGTCGGGCTGGGCCTGCAACTCTGGATTCCTGGCGTAGTGCTCTGGATCGTCGGTCACTCGCTGGCCGTGTGGGGCGCGAGGGTCGATCCGCAGTTCATGCAGGTCTTCGCCCGGCACATCAAGCACAAGCCGCTGCTGGACGTGTAGGAGACGCCGCCATGCTTAACCTTGCCGAATACCGCCAGCGGCCCGCCTTGCTGGCCGACTGGCTTCCCTGGGCTGGGCTGATCGCGCCGGGCGTGGTGCTGAACAAGGATGGCTCGTTTCAGCGCACGGCGCGCTTTCGCGGGCCTGATCTGGACAGCGCCACGCAGGGCGAATTGATCGCCACGACGGCACGGCTAAACAACGCGTTGCGCCGGCTGGGTTCGGGCTGGGCGCTGTTCGTGGAAGCCGAGCGCCAGTCGGCCGCGGACTATCCGCATTCCGACTTTCCCGAACCGCTGTCCTGGCTGGTGGACGAAGAACGCCGCGCTGCCTTTGAGGAATCGGGGAACCACTACGAAAGCAGCTATCACCTGACGCTAGCCTATCTGCCGCCGGAGGAATCCCGCGCTCGTGCAGCCAAGCTGCTCTACGAGCACGCGCCGGGCGATGGTGTGGACTGGCGCGGTCGGCTTGACGCCTTCCTGGCAGAAACGGATCGGGTTTTCGACCTGCTCGATGGCGTGATGCCAGAAATCGTCTGGTTGGACGATGCCGCGACGCTGACTTATCTTCACGCCACGGTGTCCACGCGGCGCTACCGGCTGGCCGTGCCCGAGGTGCCTTTCCACCTCGACGCACTGCTGGCCGATTCCGCCCTAGTCGGCGGCCTTGCGCCCATGCTGGGTGACCAGCATCTGCGCGTGGTGTCGGTGCGGGGCTTTCCGACCTCGACCTGGCCGGGCCTGCTGGACGACCTCAATCGCCTGGGCTTTGCCTATCGCTGGAGTACCCGGTTTCTCTGCCTCGATAAAGCCGAGGCGGAAAAGGAGCTGGGCCGCCTGCGTCGCCAGTGGTTTGCGAAACGGAAGAATGTCATTGCGCTACTGCGCGAAACCATCTTCCAGCAGGAATCGCCGCTGGTGGACACGGATGCCAGCAACAAGGCGGCCGACGCGGATGCCGCCTTGCAAGAGCTTGGCAGCGATCAAGTCGCCTTCGGCTACCTCACCGCCACGGTGACGGTGTTCGATGACGACCCTGCCGTAGCCGACGAAAAGCTGCGCATGGTGGAACGTGTCATCCAAGGACGTGGCTTCGTCACCATCCCCGAAACCTTAAATGCAGTCGATGCGTGGCTGTCGTCCATACCAGGCAATGCCTATGCCAACGTGCGCCAGCCCATCGTCTCGACGCTGAATCTGGCGCACATGATGCCGGTGTCCGCCGTGTGGGCTGGGCCGGAGAAAAACGCCCATCTCGACGGCCCGCCGCTGATCGTCACGCGCACGGATGGCGCGACGCCGTTCCGGCTGGTGACGCACATCGGCGACGTGGGGCATACGCTGGTCGCGGGGCCGACGGGCATGGGAAAATCTGTCCTGCTGGCGATGCTCGCCTTGCAGTTCCGCCGCTATGGCGGCTCGCGCATCTTCGCCTTCGACATGGGGCGATCCATGCGGGCGACGGTGCTGGGCCTGGGCGGCGAACACTACGACCTCGGCGCGGACGGCGCCATTGCCTTTCAGCCCTTGGCCCGTATCGACAGCGAAGGCTATCGCACCTGGGCCGCCGAGTGGATCGAAGGCCGCCTGCTGCATGAAGGCGTGACCGTCGGCCCCGACGAGAAAGCCGCCATTTGGTCGGCGCTCGGCAGCCTCGCTGGTGCGCCGGTGGAGCAGCGCACGATGACCGGGCTTTCGGTGCTGCTGCAATCGAACGCGCTGCGGCAGGCATTGTCGCCGTATGTGCTGGGCGGCGCGCACGGCAAGCTACTGGATGCCGACCGCGACCGGCTCGGCAGCGGCGACGTGCAGGGCTTTGAGATGGAAGAGCTAATGCACAGCCCCGCCGCCGTGCAAGCGGTGCTGCGCTACTTGTTCGCCCGCTTCGATGCACGTTTCGACGGTGCTCCCACGCTGCTGATTCTCGATGAAGCCTGGCTATTCCTTGATGAACCGTCCTTCGCGGCACGCATCCGGCAATGGTTGAAAACTCTGCGCAAGAAAAACGTGTCGGTGATCTTCGCCACGCAGTCGCTTGCCGACATCAAGGATTCGACCATCGCGCCCGCGATCATCGAAAGCTGCGCGAGCCGGATTTTCTTGCCCAACCCGCAGGCGACCGAGCCGCAGATTCGCACGGTCTACGAGGGCTTTGGCCTCAACAGTCGGCAAATCGAAATCGTCGCCACCGCGCAGCCCAAGCGCGACTACTACTACCAATCGCGCCTGGGCAATCGTCTGTTCGACCTCGACCTGGGGCCAGCCGCGCTCGCCTTCTCGGGCGCATCCACACCGCAAGACCAACGCGACATTGACCGAGTGCTGACGCAGGCCGGCGCTCCCGGCTTCGCCGGTGCGTGGCTACGCCATCGCGGCCTCGATTGGGCCGCCGACCTGCTGCCGTCCTCGCCGTCGGCGGCTTCTTTCCTCGCTACTCAACCCCTGGAGATTTCGCCATGAAGACCCGTGTACTTTCCGTTTCGCTCGCCGCCGCGCTGGCCGGCTCGCTGATGCTCGCTCAGCCAGCGGCGGCGCTCACTTTCGTTGATCCCGTCAACTTGGTGCAGAACACGCTGACTGCCATCCGCACGCTGGAGCAGATCAACAACCAGATCAACCAGCTCCAGAACGAAGCGCAGATGTTGATGAACCAGGCGCGCAACCTGGCGAATCTCGACTTCAACATCGTCAACCGGCTGCGCTCGACGCTCGCCACGACTGAACGCCTGATTGCCGAGGCGCAAGGGCTGGCCTACGACGTGCAGAGCATGGATGCCACGTTCTCGCGCCTGTACCCGGAGCAGTACGCCGCCACCATCAGCGGCGACCGCATGGCACAGGACGCACGCGAACGCTGGAAGAACACGCTCGACGGCCTGCACACCGCGATGCGGATGCAGGCGCAGGTGTCGCAGAACCTGACGCAAGACGAAAGCGCGCTGGCCGACCTCGTGAGCCAAAGCCAATCGGCCACGGGTGCGCTGCAAGCGATGCAGGCAACGAACCAGCTTCTCGCCTTGCAGGCCAAGCAGTCCATCCAGGCCCAGCAGCTCCAGATCACACAAGACAGGGCGGCCTCGCTGGAGCTGGCGCGGCAGGCAGCGGCCACCGAGCGCGCCCGCGAAGTGCGGCGGCGCTTCCTGGGCACCGGCACGCCGTACACACCGCAGTCCGTCAACTTCTACAACAACTGACGGGAGGCGGCCATGCGATGCGTTCCTGTCCTGCTGGCCGTGCTGCTGACCGCATGCGGCCAGCAGCCGGCTGAAGACCTGACCGCCACCTTGGCCGCCGATCCCGTGCGGCTCAAGGCGCTGCGCGCCCAATGCGCAGCCGACCGGCAAACCGCAGGCGAAGACACCTGTCGCGCCGCTGCCGAAGCCTTCCGGCGGCGCTTCTTCACCGGCCAGACTGGGCCGGACGAATACCGGACGCTGGCAGAACTGCCGCCGATTCCGGCGAGTTTCGACACGCCAACCGACGACGCGCCGGAAGGTGATGCGTCGCTCGCCGCTGCGGAGGACACGCCATGAACGACGTAACGATCATCGACAGATTCCTCGATACCTTCTCGCGCTACATCGACTCCGGTTTCGGTCTGCTGCAAGGCGAAGTCGCGTTCCTGACGGCCACTCTCATTGTCATCGACATGACCATTGCCGGTCTGTATTGGGCCATGAGCCATGCGACCGGCCAGGGCGAGGACGTGATCGCCAAGCTGCTGCGCAAGGTGCTTTACGTCGGTGCCTTCGCCTACATCATCGGTAACTTCAATTGGCTGTCGAGCATCGTGTTCCGCTCGTTCGCCGGGCTAGGCATCACCGCCACTGGCTCGGCCATAACGATGGAGAACTTCTTGCAGCCGGGTCGGCTTGCCAAGACCGGCATCGACGCCGCTGCGCCGATCCTCGACCAGATCGGTGACATGGCCGGCTTCCCCGAAGTGTTCGTGAACCTCGACCCCATCGTGGTGCTGTTCATCGCTTGGCTGGTGGTGATCCTCTGTTTCTTCGTGCTCGCGGTTCAGCTTTTCATCACGTTGATCGAGTTCAAGCTGACCACGCTTGCCGGCTTCGTCTTGATCCCGTTTGCGCTCTGGAACAAAACCTCGTTCCTCGCGGAAAAGGTGCTCGGCAATGTGGTTTCGTCAGGCATCAAGGTCTTGGTGCTGGCGGTAATCGTCGGCATCGGCTCGGGCCTGTTCGCGGAGTTCCAGGTTCATCCCGACGAGCCTTCCATCGACCATGCGCTTGTCGTGATGCTGGCTTCGCTTGCCTTGCTGGCGCTGGGCATCTTCGGCCCCGCCATCGCCACGGGCCTTGTGTCCGGTGCGCCGCAGCTCGGCGCGGGTGCGATGGCGGGCGCTGCCGTCGGCGCGGTAGGCACGGGTGTTGCCATCGGTGCCGCCGCGACCGGCGTGGGCGGTGCCGTCATGGCGGGCGCACGCATGGCCCCGGCCGCCGCAAAGCTGGCCGGGAGCGGCGCACGCGCCGCCACGTCGGCGGCCAGCAGCGCCAAGTCCGCATTCCAGGCCGGTTCCGCCGCTGCGGGCGGCGGGGCTAAAGGCGCGGCTGCGGGCCTCGGCAATGTCGCCAAGACCGGCGCGCAAGCGGCAGGCCGCCGAGCTGCATCGGGCGCTTCCGCTGCCGGTCAGAAGGTGGCCGACTCCTTCCGGGCAGGATGGAACGGTGCGGATGTCGGCGCTGCCGGTTCCGGCCAGGCCGCCGCAGGCGAAGGCGCAGCCAGCGCGCCGAAGCAAGAGCAACCCGCCTGGGCAAAGCGGATGCACCGCCGCCAGCAGATCACCCATGCCGCAACCACCGCAGCCCACACGCTGCGCAGTGGCGACGGCGGCGGCTCAGGGCAAGGCCCAAGCCTGCGCCCCGATGCGTGACCCGATACCTGACCACCAAGGAGAACCCTATGCGATTCAAACGCCCGCAGGTGCGCTATGCCGACACGCCGCAGCCTGCCACCCCGTACCAATCCGCCGCGCAGGTGTGGGACGAGCGCATCGGCTCGGCCCGCGTCCAGGCCAAGAACTGGCGTTTTATGGCCTTCGGCTGCCTCACGCTTGCGCTGCTGATGGCCGGTGGCCTGGTGTGGCGCTCGGCGCAGTCCATCGTCACCCCTTACGTCATCGAGGTCGATCAGTCGGGGCAGGTGCGCGCCGTCGGCGAAGCCGCCACGCCGTACCGGCCCGCCGATGCGCAGATCGCGCACCACCTGGCGCGCTTCGTGACGCTGGTGCGCTCGCTGTCTATCGATCCCATCGTGGTGCGGCAAAACTGGCTGGACGCCTACGACTACACCACCGACAAAGGCGCGGCGGTGCTCAACGACTACGCCAGCAAGAACGATCCTTTCGCCCGTGTTGGCCGCGAGTCGGTGACGGTGCAGATCACCAGCGTGGTACGCGCCAGCGATGCCTCGTTCAACGTCCGTTGGACGGAGCAACGGTTCATCAACGGTGCCCCCGCCGGGACCGAGCGATGGAACGCGGTGCTTTCCACCGTCCTGCAAACCCCGCGCACCGAACAGCGCCTGCGCAAGAACCCGCTGGGTATCTACGTCAACGGCCTGTCGTGGAGCCGCGAACTGGATTCTTCTGAAGGAGCCAAGCCATGAACCTGTCTTTCCGCTTATACGCTTTCGCGCTGACCGTGGTGGCCCTGTCGGGCTGCGCTTCGCAGGGCAAGCCGCCTCCGTCCATTTCGCTCGATGAGCCGGTGCAGGCACAGCCGCTGCCGGAGCCGCCTGCTCCAGTGGAAGTCGTCGCCATGCCCGAGCCGCTGGCGCTGCCAGCGCAGTTGAAGCCGCTGCACGAGTTGGACGCGGCCCCGGCTAAGCCGGAGCCGGCCGATGAGAAGGTGCGCGTTTCCCGTGCCAATGCCGAGGCGCGCATCGCGCCCACGCGCGAGGGCTACGTCAATGCGATTCAGGTGTGGCCCTTCACCGATGGTGCGCTCTACCAAGTCTATGCCGCGCCGGGACGCGTGACCGTGGTTTCCTTGCAGCCGGGCGAGGAACTAGTGACGGTCGCAGCCGGCGATACCGTGCGCTGGATCGTCGGTGACACGTCCAGCGGCAGCGGCGACGCGATGCGCATCAATGTGCTGGTCAAGCCCATCCGCTCAGGCCTCAAGACGAATTTGGTCATCACCACCAGTCGCAGAACATACCTGCTGGAACTGACCTCGACGGAAAAGGCATGGATGGCGTCGGTGTCCTGGGACTACCCAAAAGACCGGATGTTGGCCTTGCAGCGCCAGTCGCAGGCGGCTAGCGCCGCCGCACCGGTCGATACCGGACTGTCGCTGGAGAAGATCCGCTTCCGATATTCCGTCTCAGGCAGCAATCCGCCGTGGAAGCCGCTGCGCGCCTTCGACGATGGCGAGAAGGTCTATATCCAGTTCCCGCCGGGAATCGCCCAAGGCGAGCTGCCACCGCTGTTCGTCATCGGCGCGCAGGGCGACGGACAACTGGTGAATTACCGTTTTCGCTCGCCTTACTACATCGTGGATCGGCTGTTCGGCGCGGCCGAACTGCGCCTGGGCGGCGACAAGGGTGACGTGGTGCGTATCGAACGCACGGATGGCTTGGCGCGGAGGAACTGACCATGAGCCAGGACGACACTCCCGACCTCGCCACGCCGCATGCGGGCAAGGTGGCACCCGAGGCAGTTGCGCTGCGCGCCCAACCGCGCCCGGTCACGCGCCTGAACCGGCGCACGCTGGCCATCCTCGTCGGCGGTCTCTCGGTCGCTGTGCTCGGCGCGCTGATGTGGTCGCTGCAACCGCAGCGGCGCGGTGCAGGCGAGCAGACCGAGCTTTACAACGTCGATCGCGTCTCGAAGTCCGAAGGGTTGGACGCGCTGCCGGCGGACTACTCGAAGCTGCCGCCCCCCTTGGCGGCATCCGTGCCGGAGTTGGGGCCGCCGCTGCCAGGCGATCTTGGCCCGGCCATTGTGAAGTCGCAGCAGCCGGTGACGGCCGCCTACGCGGCCCCCGGCAACGACCCCAACGACGCGTTGCGCAAGGAAGCCGAAGCAGCAGCGGCATCGGCGGTGTTCTTCCGCTCTGGTTCGCAGAAGGCCGCGCCGGTGGCGCAGACACAGGTAGCCGCTGCGCCGGGCTTCACCGCCAATGCGGCCTTCGACCCGCTGGCGGCCGGGCCTGCGTCGACGGCGGCCCAGCCCGCCGACCCGACCGCCGTGCAGAACCGGCAAGACCAGAAAGAGGCATTCCAGAAAGCCGGAACCACGGAAGCCCGTGATTCCGGCAACCTGACGCTGCCGGCGTCGCCGTATCAGGTCATGGCCGGAACGGTGGTCGCCGGGGCGCTGGTGACGGGCATCAAGTCGGACTTGCCGGGCGATGTGATCGCCACAGTGACGGAGCCGGTCTATGACACGGCTACCGGCAAGTTCCTGCTGATCCCGCAGGGGTCACGCATCCTGGGCAAATACAACAGCCAGGTCAGCTACGGGCAGAGCCGCGTGCAAGTGGTGTGGAACCGGATCATCCTGCCCGACACGTCTTCGCTCAAGCTCGACAACTTGGCCGGCACCGATCCGGCCGGCTACGCCGGCTTGGAAGATGATGTGGATTGGCATTGGGATCGCGTCTTTGCCGGTGCGGCACTGACGACGCTACTGGGCATCGGTGCCGAACTGGCTGCGCCGGAGAACCGGCAGGACGGTGATCGCGTCATCATCGCCGGCCGCGATAGCGCCCAGGACAGCATCAATCAGGTCGGTCAGGAGATGACCCGGCGCAACCTCAACATCCAGCCCACCTTGACGGAGCGCCCCGGCTTGCCGGTTCGCATCATCGTCAACCGCGATCTGGTGCTGCGGCCGTACCAGCCACTTTTCTTCAACAGGGGGACTTCGCGATGACGACGCGCAAGCTACGGCTCGGGCCGCTGCCGAAAACGGAATCCACGAAGCTGACTTTTGCTTGCCCGGCCAGCCTGAAAGCCGACCTCGACCGCTACGCTACGCTGCACGCGCAGACCTACGGCGAGGCGGTCGATGCCACGGTGCTAATTCCGCACATGCTAGAAGCCTTCATGGTCGGAGATCGGGGATTCAGGAAGGGAGGCGCGGGCAAGGCCGCGCCGCCGAAGCCAAGCTGATGATGCCGGTTTCCGCTGGCGGCCATCCCTCAAACGCGCAGCCCAAGGCTGCGCGTTCTTCATTCTGGAGGACGGCGACCGATTGGGCTATGAAGACCAAACGCGGCTACCGCCTGCAGGCAACCGCCCCCGATGCAGCACGCTCGGGCTTTCTACCGCGAAGCTCCTATGTGGCTCCCAGCCCACAACGCCACAGCCCCGCAAGGCGGCCCGAAGTAGAGCCAAACCCGCACCCCATATAGACTTCCGGCCATCAGGCTGATTTCAACAATCGCTTGACTGCGGACATTTTTTATTGCCGCGCACTCGCAGGTTTGCGAGCGCTGTGCGCTCGTCTATCCCTTGCCGTGCCTGGCCAGGCGCTCCAGCGCCGCCTTGAGCTTGGGGTCGGTGATCCCTTCGGCCGTAGCGTGGATGTTCTGCGCCGAACGTGTCGAGATGTCCATCGGGTGCCCCGCCGCGGGTGCCACACCGGCCACCGGCTGCACCCTGAAATTGATGCGGGTCAGGCTGCTGAAGGCCTCCATCATCTGCAGCTGGCGCAGCAGGCGTTTCTGCTGGTAGCGCAGGCGCGTGGCCCAGTGCCCGTCGGTGACGATCAGCAGCAGCGTACCCTCGCGCCACGAGGCCACATGGCAATGCTCGCGCGCTGCCGGCTGCAACTGGCTCTCCACCAGGCGCTGCAGCTGGGCCAGGCGCTGGGCCTGGCTGAACAGGGCCTTGAGCGGTCGCGCTTCACGCAAAAGCACGGCGGGTGCACGGGCGGGCAGGGGGCGAAAAGCCATGGGCAGGGTCCGAAAAGTACAGTGGCGCCATCTTAACAGATCGCCCCGCCGGTAATTCTTCATGTGACGATGGGTTGAAGTTGGCGAAAAAGGCCTTATTGTAAAAAAGCCCCGTCAAAAGCGCTGTGCCAGCATCGTGGAAATCCGCCACTTTCCTCACCATCGTTTCCGGGTAGAATGCTCGTTCGCATGCGGCCATAAGGGCTGCACGGGCGACTCACGGGGCCGCCCTCCATCCCTACGTGTGGAAGATCCTGCCAATATGTTTGCGCCTTTGTTAAAAAAACTTTTTGGAAGCAAGAACGAGCGTGAAGTCAAACGCATGCTCAAGACGGTACAGATCGTCAATGCCTTCGAAGAGCAGATGGTCGCCCTGACGGACGAGCAGTTGCGGGCCAAGACCGCAGCGTTCAAAGAGCGCCTGGCCAAAGGCGAGACCCTTGACCAACTGTTGCCCGAAGCCTTCGCCGTTGCGCGTGAGGCCGGCAAGCGGGTCATGGGCATGCGTCACTTCGATGTACAGCTGATCGGTGGCATGACCTTGCACGAGGGCATGATCGCAGAGATGCGTACCGGTGAAGGCAAGACCCTGGTGGCGACCCTGGGCGTGTACCTCAACGCGCTGTCCGGCAAGGGCGTGCACGTGGTCACGGTCAACGACTACCTGGCCCGCCGCGACGCCAACTGGATGCGCCCTCTGTATGAATACCTGGGCCTCACCGTGGGTGTGGTCACCCCGTTCCAGCCGCCGGAAGAAAAGCGCATCGCCTATGCCGCCGACATCACCTACGGCACCAACAACGAATTCGGTTTCGACTACCTGCGCGACAACATGGCGTTCAGCATGGAAGAGAAATTCCAGCGCGAGCTGAATTTCGCCGTGATCGACGAAGTCGACTCCATCCTGATCGACGAAGCCCGTACCCCGCTGATCATCTCCGGCCAGGCCGAAGACAGCTCCAAGCTGTACATCGAGATCAACAAGCTGATCCCGCAGCTCAAGCAGCACATCGAAGAGGTCGAAGGCCAGGTCACCCAGGAAGGCCACTACAGCATCGACGAGAAGACCCGCCAGGTCGAACTCAACGAAGCCGGCCACCAGTACATCGAAGAGATGCTCACCCAGGTCGGCATGCTGGCCGAGGGCGAGAGCCTCTACTCGGCGCACAACCTGGGCCTGCTGACCCACGTGTATGCCGGCCTGCGTGCCCACAAGCTGTTCCACCGCAATGTCGAGTACATCGTGCAGGACGGCCAGATCCTGCTGATCGACGAGCACACCGGCCGCACCATGCCGGGCCGTCGCCTGTCCGAGGGCCTGCACCAGGCCATCGAGGCCAAGGAACACCTGAACATCCAGCCCGAGAGCCAGACCCTGGCCTCGACCACGTTCCAGAACTACTTCCGCCTGTACAACAAGCTGTCCGGCATGACCGGTACCGCTGACACCGAAGCGTTCGAATTCGCTCAGATCTACCAGCTCAACGTGATGGTGATCCCGCCGAACAAGCCGCTGGCGCGCAAGGACTTCAACGACCTGGTCTATCTGACTGCCGAAGAGAAGTACACCGCGATCATCGCCGACATCAAGGAGAGCATGGCTTCCGGGCGTCCGGTGCTGGTGGGTACCGCCACCATCGAAACCTCCGAGCACATGTCCAACCTGCTGATCAAGGAAGGCATCGATCACAAGGTCCTGAACGCCAAGTTCCACGAGAAGGAAGCTGAGATCATCGCCCAGGCCGGTCGCCCGGGTGCACTGACCATCGCCACCAACATGGCCGGTCGTGGTACTGACATCCTGCTGGGCGGCAACTGGGAAGTCGAAGTGGCTGCCATGGACAACCCGACGCCCGAGCAGGTTGCCCAGGTCAAGGCCGACTGGCAGAAGCGTCACCAGCAGGTGATCGAGTCCGGTGGTCTGCACGTGATCGCCTCCGAGCGCCACGAATCGCGCCGTATCGACAACCAGCTGCGTGGCCGTTCCGGCCGTCAGGGCGACCCGGGCTCGAGCCGCTTCTACCTGTCGCTGGAAGACAGCCTGATGCGCATCTTCGCCTCCGACCGGGTCAAGAACTTCATGAAGGCCCTGGGCATGCAGTCCGGCGAGGCCATCGAGCACCGCATGGTCACCAACGCCATCGAGAAGGCCCAGCGCAAGGTCGAAGGTCGCAACTTCGACATCCGCAAGCAACTGCTCGAATTCGACGACGTGGCCAACGAGCAGCGTAAGGTCATCTACCACATGCGCAACAGCCTGCTGGCGGCGACCAACATCGGCGACACCATCGCCGAGTTCCGCCAGGAAGTGCTCGATGCCACCGTGGCCCAGCACATCCCGCCACAGTCGCTGCCCGAGCAGTGGGACGTGCCGGGCCTGGAAGCGGCCCTGGCCAGCGATTTCGGGGTCAAGCTGCCGATCCAGCAGTGGCTGGACGAAGACGACCACCTGTACGAAGAGACCCTGCGCGAGAAGTTGATGGCCGAGCTGATGGCGGCCTACAACGAGAAGGAAGAGCAGGCCAGCGCCGATGCCCTGCGTACCTTCGAGAAGCAGATCCTGCTGCGTGTGATCGACGACCTGTGGAAAGACCACCTGTCGACCATGGATCACCTGCGCCACGGTATCCACCTGCGTGGCTACGCCCAGAAGAACCCGAAGCAGGAATACAAGCGCGAGTCGTTTGCCCTGTTCCAGGAACTGCTGGACTCGATCAAGCGCGACACCATCCGCGTGCTCTCGCACGTTCAGGTTCGCCGCGAAGACCCGATCGAAGAGGAAGCACGCCTGCGCCGCGAAGCCGAAGAGCTGGCCCAGCGCATGCAGTTCCAGCACGCCGAGGCCCCTGGCCTGGAAGCGGGCGAGCTGCTTGAGGAGGGTGCCGACGTCGCCGTGGCCGCAGCGCCGGTGCGCAACGAGCAGAAGCTGGGCCGCAACGAACCCTGCTGGTGCGGTTCGGGCAAGAAGTTCAAGCAGTGCCACGGCAAGATCGACTGATCGCACCGCCGTTGCCCCCTGCTGATATCTGAACACCGCGCCGCGACGGGCCCAACCGTCGCGGCGTTGTTCCATCTCAAGCGCCGGTATCTCGAGCCGGCGCCTTTTTTCTAGGAGCGCTTTCATGGCTGTCGGTCTTGGTCCTTTGCCAACGTTGCACCCGGTTCCAGGTTTTGAACTCGGTATTGCCTCTGCGGGCATCAAGCGCCCCGGGCGCAAGGACGTTGTGGTAATGCGCTGCGCCGAAGGCTCCAGCGTTGCCGGCGTGTTCACCCTCAATGCGTTCTGCGCTGCCCCGGTGATCCTGGCCAAGCAGCGCGTGCAGGGCAGTGTGCGTTACCTGCTGACCAACACCGGCAACGCCAACGCCGGTACCGGCGCCCCCGGCCTGGCCGCTGCCGAGCGCACCTGCGCCAGGCTGGCCGAGCTGGCGGGTGTCGACGCCGATGCGGTGCTGCCGTTCTCCACCGGTGTGATCGGTGAGCCACTGCCGGTCGAGAAGATCGAAGGCGCGCTGCAGGCCGCCCTGGACGACCTGTCGGAAAACAACTGGGCCGAGGCCGCCACCGGCATCATGACCACCGACACCCTGCCCAAGGGTGCCAGCCGCCAGTTCCAGCATGACGGCGTGACCATCACCGTGACCGGCATCAGCAAGGGCGCCGGGATGATCCGCCCGAACATGGCGACCATGCTCGGCTACATCGCCACCGACGCCAAGGTGGCGCCGGCCGTGCTCAAGGACCTGCTGCTGGACGGTGCCAACAAGTCGTTCAACCGCATCACCATCGACGGCGATACCTCGACCAACGATTGCTGCATGCTGATCGCCACCGGCAAGGCCGACGTGGCTGAAGTGACCGAAGCCCGCGGCCCGCTGTTCGACGCGCTGAAAAAGGCGGTGTTCGAGGTGTGCATGGAAGTGGCCCAGGCCATCGTGCGTGACGGTGAAGGCGCGACCAAGTTCGTGACCGTTCAGGTCAACGGTGGTGGCAATCATCAGGAATGCCTGGACGTTGGCTATGCCGTGGCGCATTCGCCGCTGATCAAGACCGCGCTGTTCGCCTCCGACCCGAACTGGGGCCGGATCCTGGCAGCTGTGGGCCGTGCTGGCGTGCCGAACCTGGACGTGAGCCTGATCGACGTGTACCTGGACGATGTGTGCATCGCCAGCAAAGGCGGCCGCAACGCCACCTACACCGAGGCCCAGGGCTCGGCCGTGATGGCCCAGGAAGAGATCACCATCCGCATCGACCTGGGGCGTGGCGACTGCAGCGAGACGATCTGGACCACCGACCTGTCCCATGAGTATGTGAAGATCAACGCCGAATACCGTACCTGACCGTATTGCGGGTCAAGCCCGCTCCCTCAAGGATTGCAGTAACCCTGTGGGAGCGGGCTTGACCCGCAATAGGCCCCCGCACATCCCGATGGAGCCCACCCATGAGCTACCAACTGATCATCGGCGACAAGCTGTATTCCTCCTGGTCGCTGCGCGCCGCCCTGGCCCTCGAACTTGCCAGGGTGCCCTACACCGAACTGCTGATCACCCTCAACCAGCCCGATACCCGCCAGCGCATCCTGGCGCACTCCGCCACCGGCAAGGTGCCCCTGCTCAAGTCCGAACACGGCACCATCGCCGATTCGCTGGCAATCGCCGAGTACCTGGCCGAGCGCCACCCTGAAGCCAACCTGTGGCCCAGCGACATCGCTGCCCGGGCCCAGGCGCGTTCGGCCTGCGCGCAGATGCACAGTGGCTTCTTCGCCCTGCGCAGCACCATGCCGATGAACCTGGACCACGATCAGGCCCTTGAGAGCATTCCACTCGAGGTGCAGATCGACATCGACCGCATCGTCGCGCTGTGGTCCGAGTGCCGCCTGGTGGCCAAGACCCCGGGCCCGTACCTGTTCGGCGAACTGAGCCTGGCCGACGCCTTCTTCGCCCCGGTGGCGGTGCGCCTGCGCAGCTACCGTGTCGAACTGCCTGCGGCAGCCGCCGCCTACGTCGAGGCCATCTACCAGTGGCCGGCCTTCCAGGCCTGGCAGAAGGCTGCGCTGGCGGAGCGTGCGTCGTGAAGCGGGTGCATGTTGCCGCTGCGGTGATCCGTGGCACCGACGGGCGCATCCTGATTGCGCGCCGTGCCGACAGCCAGCACCAGGGCGGCCTGTGGGAGTTTCCCGGCGGCAAGGTGGAGGCGGGGGAGGCGGTCGAGATCGCCCTGGCCCGCGAGCTGCACGAGGAACTGGGCATCGTCGTGACCCGTGCGCGGCCCTTGATCAAGGTGCGTCACGACTACCCCGACAAGCAGGTGCTGCTGGACGTGTGGGAGGTCGACGGCTTTACCGGCGAGCCCCATGGCGCCGAAGGCCAGCCACTGGCCTGGGTGTCACCACGCGAACTGCCGCAATACGACTTCCCTGAAGCCAACCAGCCCATCGTGGCGGCCGCGCGGTTGCCTGGCCACTACCTGATCACCCCGGGCGAACTGGAAGCCCCGCAGTTGCTGCGCGGCATCCAGAAGGCGATTGCCGGCGGGATCAAGCTGGTGCAGTTGCGCGCGCCCAACGGCTACGACCCCAAGTACCGCGATGTGGCGGTGGATGCGGTGGGGCTGTGTGCCGGCAAGGCGCAGTTGATGCTCAAGGGGCCGCTGGAGTGGCTGGGCGATTTCCCGGCGGCAGGGTGGCACCTTACGGCCGAGCAGTTGCGCAAATACGCGCCCAAGGGCCGACCGTTCCCCAGGGAGCGCTGGCTGGCCGCGTCATGTCACAACGCCGAAGAACTGGCGCTGGCCGAGCAGATGGGGGTGGATTTCGTCACCCTGTCGCCGGTGCAGGCGACCCAGACGCATCCCGAGGCGGTACCGTTGGGCTGGGAGCAGGTCAGCGAGCTGATCGAAGGCTTCAATCGGCCGGTGTATGTGCTGGGTGGCGTGGGGCCGGCTGATTGCGAGCGGGCCTGGCAGTTCGGCGCCCAAGGCGTGGCCGGAATTCGGGCGTTCTGGCCTGAGGCCTGAGTGAAGCCTCGCCGGCAAGGCCGGCTCCTACAGACGGCGCTGACCTTTGTAGGAGCCGGCCTTGCCGGCGAAGCGGCGTCATGGCCTGGCCGCAGCCTGCCACAACACCTCCGCCACCCCCTGGCGCCGCGCAATCACCCGCGCCGCCACGAACAGCAAGTCCGACAGCCGATTGATGTACGCCAGCCCCACCCCAGCCAGCGGCTCTGCCGCATTCAACTGCTGACACCGCCGCTCCGCACTGCGGGCCAGGCTGCGGCATACATGGGCCTGGGCAATCAGCGCCGAACCGCCCGGCAGAATGAAGTTCTCCAGAGGCCCCAGCTCTTCGTTCCAGTGGTCGATCGCCGCTTCCAGGCGCTGCACCTCGGCCTCGTTCAAGGCCTTGTAACTGGGCATCGCCAGCTCACCACCCAGGTCGAATAGCCGATGCTGACACGGCGCCAGCACTTCGACCACCTCGTCCAGGTGTTGCTCGGCCAGGCCTGCCAGCAACACGCCCAGCTGGCTGTTGAGCGTGTCCACCTCGCCGATGGCCTCGATGCGCGGATGGTCCTTGGCGACGCGACGGCCGTCGCCCAGGCCGGTTTCGCCCTTGTCGCCGGTGCGGGTGTAAATCTTCGACAAGCGAAAACCCATGCTCATGACTCCATCGTTGGCGGGCCGGGGGGTGGCATCGGCAGGTTGCTCAACGGCAGGCGCAAGGTGAAGCACGTGCCCTGACCCGGCGCCGACTGCACCTCCATCTGGCCCTTGTGGTTGTTGGTGATGATGAAATACGACACCGACAGGCCCAGGCCAGTGCCCTGGCCGATTTCCTTGGTGGTGAAGAACGGCTCGAAGGTGCGCTTGCGCACCGCCTCGGGCATGCCCACGCCGTTGTCTTCGACCTGGCTCTCGGCCCACGGCGGGTTGAGCCGGGTACGCAGGATGATACGCCCCGGTTCGCTGTCGTCTTCGCGCTGGTGAATCGCCTGGGCGGCGTTCTTGAGCAGGTTGAGCAGCACCTGTTCCAGCTCGTTGGCGGTGCCGGGCACCGGGCCCAGGGCCGGGTCGAACTGGCGCACGATGGCCTGGCCCTTGAAGTCGAAGCCTTCGGTCAGGTCGAAGTCGTTGCCGGCGATCTCCACCGCCTGGTCGATCAGTGCCGGCAGGTCGCACGGTGCCATCTGGCGGTTGCTGCGGCGGCTGAAGCTGAGCATGTGGGTGACGATCTTGGCCGCTCGTGCGCCGGCCTGCTGGATACCATCGAGCAACTGGGGTACCTGGCGGTTTTCCAGGTACTGGTTGACCGTACCCAGGTCGATGCCGGTTTCGCTGGCCTGCTCCAGGTTCTTCGGCAGGTCGGGGGACAGGCGTCGACGGATGTTCTGCACGTTGTGCAGGATCGCCCCCAGCGGGTTGTTGATCTCGTGGGCCATGCCAGCAGCCAGGCCACCGACCGAGAGCATCTTCTCCGACTGCACCATCATCTCTTCGAGCGACAGGCGCTGGGTGATGTCGTCGATGCGAATCACCACGCCGCGCCCGCCACCGCCCATCAGCGGGTAGAAGGTCAGGGCGTAGTGGCGCGCATCGTCGCCCCTGGTCCAGGTGACCCGCTCGATCTTGGCCACGCGGTGCTTCTCGACGCTTTCCTTGAGCTGCGGCAGGAACGGCTTGAGCGGCTCGAACGCGAGGAAGATCGGCTGATTCAGCGCCTCGTCCAGCGGCGTGCCGGAAAGCGCGCTGGCCTCCTGGTTCCACTGGGTCACGTAGAGCTGTTCGTCCAGGGCGATCAGTGCCGAGGGCATGGAGTCGATGATGCTGTTGAGGTAGTTCTGAAAGCCGGTGAGCTTGCGCTCGATCTTGCTGCGCACCTGTACTTCGAGTTCCAGCTTGCGGTTGGTGTGACGGGTTTCCTCGGCCAGGCCCTGGGCCTGGTCATAGGCGGTCTGGAATTCGTCGCGGGCGCGCTTGAGTTGCTGTTCGCGGGCTTCGATGCGCGACAGCATGGTGTTGAACGCCTCGGCCAGGCTGCCGATTTCGTCGCGGTTGCCGGGGCGCGCGCGCAGGGCATAGTTCTCTTCGCGGGTCACCTGGCGCGAGAGCTGTTCGAGCTGGTAGATCGGCTGGGTGATCAGGCGCTTGATCTGCCGCGCAATCAGCATCCATAGCAGGATGCTGAACACCAGGATGCCCAGGCTGGCGGTCAGCGTGCCGGTATAGAAGGCCATCGGCAGCTCGCTGCTGGCCACCAGCAGCAGATGCCCGGGCGGGTTGCCGGGGCGCGGCAGGGTTACCAGCTGGGTGCTGCGAAACTCGGTCAGGCGCCAGCTCTCGATGTTGCGGTAGCGCTTGGGCACTGCCAGGGGTTCGCCGTGCTGCAACTGCGCCAGCAGCTTGCCGTCGCTGCCATACAGCGCGGCGGCGCGCAGTGGGGTGTAGCTGTCCAGTTCCTTGAGCAGGTCGTTGGCCGCCTCTGGCGAGTCGGCGGCGCGCTGTGCCAGCTCCGGGTGCGATACCAGGCGGCCGATGGTCTGCAGGGCCTGGGGCGCCATGGCCTCCTGGGAGATCCAGTAGGCGGCGCTGATGAAGGTCAGGTTGGCCACCAGCAGAATGGTGATCAGCAGCACCAGCAGGGCGGCCAGCAGCTTCTGGCCGACCGGCAGGTTTTCCAGGCGTTCGCGCAAGGGCATGGTGACGGCGTGATCCTGTGGGTGGAGGGGCAGGGTAGCGTTGCCCTCAGTCGCTGGGCAACCCGCGTGCGTTCAGGTGTTCGACCAGGCGCCGGTGCAGCCGTTCAAGGTGCGCCAGATGGCGGCCGTGGCGGGCGGCAACGCGGCAGGCGTGGCCGAGCAGGTAGTGGATCTCGGTGCGTCGGCCCTGGCGCACGTCCTGGTACATGGAAGAGTAGTTCGCCGCCGTGGCCTGGATGACCCGTTCGACCTCGACCTGCAGATCGGTGGCGGCTTCGGGCTGGCCGCAGTGCTGCAGCAGCTCGGCCAGTTCCGCGCACAGCGTGGCCACCTCGCAGTGATGCTCGGCCAGGCCGCCGTTGCGGCACGCATGCAGCACGGTCAGTGGGTTGATGGCGCAGTTGAGCGCCAGCTTGCGCCATAGCCGGGTGAGGATGTCCGGGGTCCACTGGTGCGGGATGCCGGCGTCGGTCAGGTCGTCGAGCCAATCGGGCGGCAGCGGGTTGGCCGGGTCGCCCAGCCAGTTGAAGCCATGCCCGGCAAAGTTCACCTGCCAGTCGGCTTCGCGAAACGCGCCCTCGGTGCTGGAGGCGAAGATGCAGCGTGCGTGGGGGACCTGGCTGGCGACTTCGTCCTGGCTGCCCAGGCCGTTCTGCAGCAGCACCAGCTCGGCATTGCGCGCCAGTCGGGGCGCCAGCTGCGCCACTGCCGCGGGCGCGTCGTAGGCCTTGCAGGCCACCAGCAGCCGGTGGATAGGCGTGCCTGCATCGGCGGTTTCGGCGGGGATCGCGTGGCGCTGCGCCTGGCCGTTGTGTACCAGGCTCAGGCCGCCCGCCGCCTCGTAGGCGTGCAGGCGCGCAGGGTCGCGCAGGATCAGGCGGACCGCCTTGCCGGCCTGAGCCAGGCGGCAGGCCCAGAGGCTGCCCAGGCTGCCGGCGCCGAGAATATGCCAGGTGCTGCTCATCTGCGTTTCGCAACCGTTATAATGAACCCGCATTTTAACCGTCAAACCCGGCACGCTCCATCATGCTCTGCGACCAGGGGCCCATGAGCGTGCGTTTATTTTTTTGGAGAATGGATATGCCGTCGTTCGACGTGGTATCGGAACTGGACAAGCACGAAGTCACCAACGCCGTGGAAAACGCGGTCAAGGAGCTCGACCGCCGCTACGACCTCAAGGGCAAGGGCAGCTTCGAGTTCAAGGAAAAGGAACTGACCGTCAACCTCACCGCCGAGGCCGAGTTCCAGCTCGAGGCGATGATCGACATCCTCAAGCTGGCGCTGGTCAAGCGCAAGATCGACGTGCAGTGCCTGGAGGTCAAGGATGCCTTCGCATCGGGCAAGGTGATGAAGCAGGAAGCGACGCTGAAGGAAGGCATCGACAAGGAACTGGCCAAGAAGATCGTCGCCCACATCAAGGACGCCAAGCTCAAGGTCCAGGCCGCCATCCAGGGCGAGCAGGTACGCGTTACCGGCAAGAAACGCGACGACCTGCAGGAGGCCATCGCGGCCCTGCGTGCCAAGGAGTTCGGCATGCCGCTGCAGTTCAACAACTTCCGCGACTGATCCCCGTACACCCGGAACCTTGGCGCCGTTTCGGCGTCCGAGGTTTCTGCGGCCGCTGAAACGATTGCGGCGCCACGCTTTCCCCGTTTTTTGCCGCCCGGCATCAGGAGACAACCTATGGATTTGAACGCTGAAGTGGATCAGTTGGTCAGGACTTCGCAGACCTGGATCCCGATGATCATGGAATACGGCAGTCGCCTGTTGCTGGCGCTGCTGACCCTGGCCATCGGCTGGTGGGTGATCAACAAGGTCACCTACCGCCTGGGCAAGCTGCTGGCCCTGCGCAACGCTGACCTGGCGCTGCAAGGCTTCATCAGCAGCCTGGCGAACATCATTCTGAAGATCCTGCTGGTGGTCAGCGTGGCCTCGATGATCGGCATCGAGACCACCTCGTTCGTGGCCGCTATCGGTGCCGCCGGCCTGGCCATCGGCCTGGCCTTGCAGGGCAGCCTGGCGAACTTCGCCGGTGGGGTGCTGATCCTGCTGTTCCGTCCGTTCCGCCTGGGCGACTGGATCGAGGCCCAGGGGGTCAGCGGTACCGTGGACAGCATCCAGATCTTCCACACGGTGCTGCGTACCGGTGACAACAAGACGGTGATCCTGCCCAACGGCAGCCTGTCCAACGGCATCATCACCAACACCAACCGCCAGCCGACCCGCAAGGTGGTGTTCGATGTGGGCGTGGACTACGAGGCCGACCTGCAGGTAGCGCGCAAGGTGCTGCTGGACCTGGCCAATGACCCGCGGGTGCTGCAGGAACCGGGCGCGCCCCAGGCGGTGATTTCGGCACTGGGCGACAGCTCGATCACCGTGTCGCTGCGAGCCTGGGTGAAGACGGCTGACTACTGGGACGTAATGTTCATGCTCAACGAGCATGCGCGCGACCGGTTGAAGGCCGAGGGCATCGACATCCCGTTTCCGCAGCGGGTAATCCGTGTGGTGCAGGAAGCGGCCGTGCAGTAATAACGCCTCGAGCTCATCGCGGGTCAAGCCCGCTCCCACAGGTACATCATGTGTCTGGAGACAGTGATTACTGCGTGGGAGCGCGGCTTGCCCCGCGATTCGGGTGCACCGATTACACTTGTTCACTTCTTGTTACTGTCCGACCTTTGCCTTTTCTGGCATACAGGCTGGCTGATTTTCCCTGCCAGGCCTTGCCATGCTTACCCCGCTGATAAACATCACCCCGTTCCGGGCATTCTGTTTCGCCATGACCCTGGCGTTGTTCGAATTGCTGACCTACCTGGCCAGCGACGTGGTGATGCCTGCCATGCCCACGGTGGTGGGCGACCTGAATGCCAGCCCCGAATTCATCCCCCATGCGCTGAACCTCTACCTGCTTGGCGGTGTGCTGCTGCAGTGGCTGATCGGCCCGCTGGCCGACCGCTACGGGCGGCGTCCGCTGCTGCTGTGGGGGTGCGCCATCTTCTGCCTGGCCTGCCTTGCCACCTACTGGGTCGAGGGCATCGAGCTGTTCAACCTGCTGCGCCTGTTGCAGGGTATCGGCCTGGGCTTTGTGGTCACGGTCAGCTACCCGGCCCTGAACGAAGCCTTCAGCGAGGCGGATGCGGTGCGCATGATGGCCCTGCTGGCCAACATCGCGCTGCTTTCGCCGCTGCTCGGCCCACTGGTAGGCACCGTGCTGCTGGAATGGGTCTCGTGGCGCTGGCTGTTCGTACTGTTCGCAGGGTTCGCCGTGCTGACCTGGTGCGCGCTGTACCGCTTCATGCCTGAAACCCTGGGGGTGGAGCGGCGCGACGGTACGCGCCTGGCCTTCCAGCCCATCCACCTGCTGCCCTTGCTGGCCGGTTACGGGCAACTGCTGGGCAACCGCCGCTTCGTTGCCGGCAGCGCTGCCCTGGGCCTGGTGGGCCTGCCGCTGATCGGCTGGATCGGTCTGTCGCCGGTGCTGCTGATTCATGACGAGGGCTTGAGCACCCTGGACTATGCACTGTGGCAATTGCCGGTGTTCGGCGGCCTGATTGCGGGCAACCTGATCATCAACCGCATTGCCGAGCGCTACAGCCTGCGCGCGCTGATCCGCAAGGCCCTGTGGCCGTATCTGATCGGCCTGGGCGCGGCCATGCTGGGCACCTGGCTGTACCCCTCGGTGTTCAGCCTGGTGGCGGGCATGTCGCTGTACGCACTGGGCCTGGGCATCGCCAACGCGGTGCTGTACCGCATGACGCTGTTCTCCAGCGAGCAGAGCAAGGGCCTGGTGTCGGCGATGCTGGGCATGATCACCATCGCCTTGCTGGGCCTGGGCGGTGCCTTGCTGGCGATGCTGGGGGCAGGGGCGAGCCTGTTGAGCTTCGCCCTGGCGGCAGGTTGCGCCGGGTTGCTGGCGCTGTGGCCGTTGCGCACGGTGCTGCAGGACGACGCCGAACTGGCGTCGCTGGCCTAGGCTCCGGGGCGCTCGGTGGTCTCGGGCTCCACGGGGGCCAGCTTGCCGCGCCGCAGTTCCTGGTGCCAGTGCAAGGCGATCAGGATCAGCGTTGGCACCCCGAGCATCGCGGTGATCAGGAAGAAGTCGTGATAGCCGTACTTCTCGACCATCACGCCTGAGTAGCCACCGATCAGGCGCGGCAACAGCAGCATGATCGAGCTGAGCAGGGCGTACTGGGTGGCCGAGAACTTCAGGTTGGTCAGGCTCGACAGGTAGGCCACGAAGGCCGAGGTCGCCAGACCCGAGCTGAAGTTGTCGAGCGAGATGGTCACCACCAGCATCTGCAGGTTCGGCCCCATGTCGGCGAGCATCAGGAACAGCAGGTTGGTCGCGGCGGAGGTCACACCGCCGATGAACAGGATCGGCAGGATGCCGAAGCGCACGATCAGCAGGCCGCCCATGCCGGCCCCGAACAGGGTCATGAACAGGCCGAAGATCTTGCTGACGCTGGCGATCTGGTCCTTGGTGAAGCCCTGGTCGATATAGAACACGTTGGCCATCACGCCCATCACCGTGTCCGACATGCGGTAGGTGGCGATCAGCCCCAGCAGCAGCAGCGCCTGCCAGCGGTAGCGCACGATGAAGTCGTTGACCGGGGTCAGCACCGGGGCCAGCCCGCGTCGCCCCATGGACGACAGGCACAGCGTGGTGAGGGTGATGTAGAGGATCGCGCGCAGGAAGGCGCGGTCTTCAAGCAGCAGGTCGAGCAGGCTGGCGCCTTCGAACAGCACGCTGGCGAAATTGGTGTTGTACAGCTGGGTGAACATCGCCGGTACCGACACCAGCAGAATGATCAGCACGAAGACCGAGGCCAGCTGGTGGCCGAAGCCGTAGCGCGCCGCCGACAGCTGGGTACGCAGTGGGACGGGCGGCTCGCGCATCAGCAGGCTGGTGATCAGGGCGGGCACCATCAGCACGCCGAACAGCACATAGGTGCCGGTCCAGGCGCTGTGCTTGTAGCTGAAGCCGGTGGAGCCGAACCCTTCGGCAAAGAACAGCGCGCCCGCAGTGGCCAGCAGGGCGGCGACCCGGTAGCCGGCCATGTAGCTGGCGGCCAGGGCGGCCTGGCGCTGGTCGCCGGCGATCTCGAGGCGGTAGGCATCCACGGCGATGTCCTGGGTGGCCGAGGCGAAGGCCACCAGCACCGCCAGCGCGATCAGCCACGACAGGTGCTTCTGCGGGTCGCAAAAGCCCATGCCGACCAGGCCGATGACCACCAGGATCTGTGACAGCACCAGCCAGGAACGGCGTCGGCCAAGCTTGCCCAGCAATGGCAGGCGCCATTGGTCCAGCAGTGGCGACCATACCCACTTGAAGGCATAGGCCAGGCCGATCAGGCTGGCATAACCGATGGTTTCACGGGCAACCCCGGCTTCGCGCAGCCATACCGACAGGGTCGAGAACACCAACATATAGGGCAGGCCGGCGGCAAAGCCGAGCAGCAACAGCACCAGGGTCGACGGGCTGGCATAGGCAGCGAGCGCAGCGCGCCAGGTTTTACGGGGCATGGGCCAACATCTGCCTCAAGTTTGCGAAAACAAAGCGCGCACTCTAACCGCTGTGCTCCATCGGGCGCCAGCCATGGCGCAACATATCCACACGATTGTTCCGGACGGTCACCCCTTCGGCCCGCAGGCGGGCCCGCTGCTCATCCCCGGAGGGCGTGCCAAGGGCCAGGCTCAGGCGTCCGCCGGCGCCCAGCACGCGGTGCCAGGGCAGGCGAGTGTCGCTCGGCAACTGGCTGAGGGTGCGCCCCACCCAGCGCGCCGCGCGGCCCAGGCCGGCGATGGCCGCCAGTTCACCATAGCTGACCACCTTGCCTGGCGGCAGTTGGCCCAGCACCAGGTAGAGCGCCGTCCGTCGGTCTTCTGCGCGCTGCTGCGCGTCGGTCAAGGCCGCGCTCATCGGGGCGTTGCGGGGCAGTGAAGGGGGCAGGGCGCACAAATACGAATTGAACTCATCGGCATTGGCTGGGTCAGTCCTTGTTCTGCTGGCGGGTATCTGGATAATGCCCGATTTTTCTGCGAACCCGAGTTTCTGTACTGCCTATGTATTCTAGAGCCTTGTTGTGCCTTGTGATGACCGGTGTCTGCGCCCCTGCGGTGGCCGATACCGTATGGATGAAGAACGGCGACCGGCTCAGCGGCAAGATCAAGGTCTTCGACGGTGGCAAGCTGGTGCTGCAGACCGAGTACGGTGGCTCCATCGCGCTGGACTGGAAGAAGGTCAAGACCCTGGAGAGCGACCAGGAACTGCTGGTCAAGCAGGACGCCTACACCGGCGAGAAGGCCAAGTCGCTGCAGGCCGGTGAAGACGGCCAGGTGATCCTGGCCAATGGCGAGGCGCCCAAGGCGGTTGAACTGGCCAGCATCCAGCAGATCATGAAGCCCAAGCCGCTGGTCGAAGACATGCTGTGGAAGGGCAACATCGACCTGGCACTGGACTACAAGCGCGCCGAAACCGACAGTGACGACTACGACGTCGACTTCAAGACCACTGCCCGTCACGGTCGCTGGCGGCATAACGCCGAGGGCGAGTACAACCGCGAGACCAAGAACGACACGACCACCACCAACAACTGGAGCGCCGAATACGCGCTGGACCGCTTCATTACCGAGCAGTGGTTCTGGCAGGGGCGTCTGAACTACAAGCGCGACCACATCGAAGACCTGACCCGCCAGCGCACGGTCGGTACCGGCCCGGGCTACCAGTTCTGGGACGACGAGCTGGGCGCGTTCTCGCTGGGTTCGCTGCTCAACCGCACCGACTACGAGTACAGCGACGGCGGCAAGGACAACTTCTATTCGCTGGGCGTGAAGTGGGACTACAACCGCTACCTGATCGGCAAGTCGGTCGAGCTGTTCACCAACGGCGAGGTTGGCAAGCCGCTGGGCGGCGTGGCGGACTACAGCCTGGATGCCGAGGTGGGCCTGCGCTACAAGGTCACCGAATGGGCATCGCTGAACCTGAAGGCAGAGAAGGACATCATCAGCGGCACCAGCGACAGCGACCTGGACAAGACGCGCTACACCGTCGGCTTCGGCGTGGCCTGGTAAACCGCTTTCGCATTCAGGGGCCGGCGCCTGCAGGCCCCTTGGCAATCGCCACTGATAATGATTAGCTTGTCGCGATCACACCTTTCCCAGGAGCACCCCCGTGAGCGCGAAGGCTGCAAGGCAGGCAAGAGAGCTGCTGCTCAAGGAGTACCGTGGCGTACTCTCGACCCATTCCAAATCGATGCCCGGCTTCCCCTTCGGTTCCGTGGTGCCGTATTGCCTGGACGCCGACGGTAACCCGCTGATCCTGATCAGTCGCATTGCCCAGCACACCCACAACCTGCAAAAAGACCCCAAGTGTTCGCTGCTGGTAGGCGAGCGCGATGCCGAGGACGTGCAGGCGGTGGGTCGTCTTACCTTGATGGCCGAGGCCCACAAGCTGGCCGACCCCGAGGCCATCGAGGCCGCCGCCGGGCGCTATTACCGCTACTTCCCCGAATCGAGCCAGTACCACAGCGCCCACGACTTCGACTTCTGGGTGCTCAGGCCGGTGCGCCATCGCTATATCGGCGGCTTCGGCGCGATTCACTGGCTGGACGACGTGACCCTGGCCAACCCGTTCGCCGGCAAGGCCGAGGTGAGCATGGTCGAGCACATGAACGACGACCATGCCAACGCCATCGCGCACTACGTCGAGCTCAGCGGCCTGCCTGCCAGCGCACCGGCCTCGCTGGTAGGGATCGATACCGAGGGCATGCACCTGCGCATCGGCCAGGGGCTGCACTGGCTGGCGTTTCCAAGGTCTTGCAATACACCGATACAAGTACGCGAAGCCCTGGTTTTGCTGGCCCGCGCCGAACAGTGGCCTGATCGCGAGGCGGTCGAGGGTTGAAATTGCAACGGCCAGCAACCATTTAAGGTCGTACCTGCAAGGACATCTTGCGTAGAGGAACCCTTGATGCGTGCTTTTCTACTGCTGTTTCTGCTTTTCCCGGTGCTCGAGCTGTATGTGTTTTTCAAGGTCAGCACCGCGATCGGATTTTTCCCGGCGCTGCTGCTGATCATCGCGGGCTCGGCCCTCGGTGTGCTGGTGGTGCGGGTCGCGGGCCTTGCCACCGCGCTGCGTGCGCGGGCGAGCCTGCAGCGCGGCGAATTGCCGGCCGAAGACATGTTCCACGGCCTGATGCTGGCCCTGGGTGGCGGTCTGCTGTTGCTCCCCGGCTTCATCAGCGACGTGATCGGCCTGATCGTGCTGTTGCCGTTCAGCCGCCGGTTGCTGGCCAACAAGCTGCGCCAGCGCGCCGAAGCCCAGGCCATGCGTCAGCGCGCCTTCGGCGACGACCCGTTCAATGCGCCGCCCGGCGCACCGCGTCAGCCCAATGTGATCGAAGGCGAATACGAAAAGCGTGACCCGTGACGCGAGCGCTCGCCCGCGTAGCATGAAACGGCCCTTCGGGGCCGTTTTTCATTTGGCGCGCCGGCCTGCAAAAATTTTCATCGGCAAGCCTTGTAATCGCCTTGGCCGACCTCATGTATGGGTCACCGCAAGGTTTCTGGGCATTTGCCCCAGACAATACATGCGTGGCCCGCCCCGCGGTCCACGATCGGCTACGCCGAAAGCATCAACACGCCGGTAACGATACCGGCCGATGAAAACCACTATCAGGAGAGATCGACAATGAAGCTTCGTCCTCTGCATGACCGCGTCGTCATCCGTCGCAGCGAAGAAGAATCGAAAACCGCTGGCGGTATCGTTCTGCCAGGCTCGGCCGCTGAAAAACCCAACCGTGGCGAAATCGTCGCCGTGGGTACCGGCCGCATCCTGGACAACGGCGAAGTGCGCGCGCTGGCCGTGAAAGTGGGTGACAAGGTGGTTTTCGGCCCGTACTCGGGCAGCAACACTGTGAAAGTTGACGGCGAAGACCTGCTGGTAATGGCTGAGAACGAGATTCTCGCCGTTATCGAAGGCTGATCCGCTGGTTTCCCGTTACTCCAAAGTATTCAAGGATTAAACGATCATGGCTGCTAAAGACGTAAAATTCGGCGATTCCGCCCGTAAGAAAATGCTGGTTGGCGTCAACGTTCTGGCTGACGCGGTAAAAGCGACCCTGGGCCCGAAAGGCCGCAACGTGGTTCTGGCCAAGAGCTTCGGCGCGCCAACCATCACCAAAGACGGTGTTTCGGTTGCCAAGGAAATCGAACTCAAGGACGCCTTCGAGAACATGGGCGCCCAACTGCTGAAAGACGTGGCCTCCAAGGCTAACGACGAAGCGGGCGACGGCACCACCACCGCTACCGTTCTGGCTCAGGCCATCGTCAGCGAAGGCCTCAAGGCCGTTGCTGCCGGCATGAACCCGATGGACCTCAAGCGCGGTATCGACAAGGCGACCATCGCCATCGTCAAAGAGCTGAAGAACCTGTCCAAGCCATGCGCCGATTCCAAGGCCATCGCTCAGGTCGGTACCATCTCGGCCAACTCCGACACCTCCATCGGTGAAATCATTGCCGAAGCCATGGAAAAAGTCGGTAAAGAAGGCGTGATCACCGTCGAAGAAGGCTCGGGCCTGGAAAACGAACTGTCGGTTGTAGAAGGCATGCAGTTCGACCGTGGCTACCTGTCCCCTTACTTCGTCAACAAGCCGGACACCATGGTTGCCGAGCTCGACGGCCCGCTGCTGCTGCTGGTCGACAAGAAGATCTCCAACATCCGCGAACTGCTGCCAGTACTGGAAGCCGTTGCCAAGGCCGGTCGTCCGCTGCTGATCGTGGCTGAAGACGTTGAAGGCGAAGCGCTGGCTACCCTGGTGGTCAACAACATGCGCGGCATCGTGAAAGTGGCTGCGGTCAAGGCACCTGGCTTCGGCGACCGCCGCAAGGCCATGCTGCAGGACATCGCCGTTCTGACCGGCGGTACCGTGATCTCCGAAGAAATCGGCCTGAGCCTGGAGTCGACCACCCTGGAGCACCTGGGCAACGCCAAGCGCGTGACCCTGTCCAAGGAAAACACCACCATCATCGACGGTGCTGGCGTTGAAGCCGACATCGAAGCACGCGTCAAGCAGATCCGTGCCCAGATCGAAGAGACTTCCTCGGACTACGACCGTGAAAAACTGCAAGAGCGTCTGGCCAAGCTGGCTGGCGGTGTTGCCGTGATCAAGGTCGGTGCCGGCACCGAAGTTGAAATGAAAGAGAAGAAAGCCCGCGTTGAAGACGCCCTGCACGCTACCCGCGCAGCCGTCGAAGAAGGCGTGGTACCTGGCGGTGGCGTGGCGCTGGTTCGCTCGCTGCAGGCCATTGCCGAGCTCAAGGGCGACAACGAAGACCAGAACGTGGGTATCCAGTTGCTGCGTCGCGCCGTCGAGTCCCCACTGCGCCAGATCGTTGCCAACGCCGGCGACGAGCCAAGCGTGGTAGTCGACAAGGTCAAGCAAGGTTCGGGCAACTTCGGTTACAACGCTGCTACCGGCGAGTACGGCGACATGATCGAAATGGGCATCCTGGACCCTGCCAAGGTGACCCGTTCGGCTCTGCAGGCCGCGGCCTCGATCGGTGGTCTGATGATCACTACCGAAGCCATGGTTGCCGATGCGCCTGAAGACAAGGCTGCCGGTGGCATGCCTGACATGGGCGGCATGGGTGGCATGGGCGGCATGGGCGGCATGATGTAAGCCAGCCTTACCCGCTTGAAGAAGAGCCCCGCCTTGTGCGGGGCTTTTTTATGTCTGGCAGAAACCCTTCGCCAGCAAAGCTGGCTCCTACAGACGTTCAGCGAATCCTGTAGGTGCCAGCCTGGCTGGCGAAGCGGCCAGTGACGGCTTGCGATACAACACCAGCCAGTAGCACCCCAACCCGATCAGCCAGCAGAACACCGCTGTCCACACATTGTGCGAAAAGAAGTGGGCGCCCTGCAGCATCCTGCCCACCGAAAACACCACCCCCAGGCCAAAGGCGAACACCAGCGCGGCCTTGGCCAGGCGTGGCTTGCGATCACGCAGGACAAAAAACAGCGCAAACAGGGTAAACCCCGTGGCCGCATGCCCGCCCGGCCAGCAGCGCCCTGGCTTGTCGGTGGCGGGGCGGGCCTCTAACAGCTTGCTGTAGGTTTCCTGGCCGCCGAATTCGCTCAGGCTCCAGGGGCACTGCACCGCCGTCGCGGCCTTGAGCGGCGTCACGAAGCCGGTCGACAGGCCCATCGCCAGCACCAGGCAACCCAGTTCCCGGCGCCAGCTCTTGAGGGGCTGCAGCACAAAGCTGGCGGCAAAGCCGACGATGGCCAGCACCGCGAACAGGATCACCAGCTCCTTGGCGCGGTCATGCAGGATGTCTTCGAGAAAATAGCTGTGACGACCGATGAACTGGCCCGCCTGCGGGTCGAACGCGAGGTTGGCCAGGGCCATGTCCAGGTCGGTCAGCTCCAGCAGGATCAGGCACACGGCGGTCAGCAGCGGAATGCCCAGGGCAATCCACAGGTTCAGCGGGCGGGACGCGGGCAAAGGGGGAGTGGCAGGCATGGCAGGGTCCAGGCAGGCAATGGAAACTGCCGATTGTGTGCCGGCGCGCCTACGCTATGTGTGAAGCTGGGGTGAAAAAAATGTCAGTTGCGATTAAATCCATGCGGCGCTGGCGGGGCCTGGACGATGGCCTTAAGCTGCGCCTGCCAAGCAGGCAAACGAGGACGGGGGAGAGGTACCGATGCGAATTCTACTGGTTGAAGACAACCGCGATATCCTGGCCAACCTGGCCGATTACCTGGGCCTCAAGGGCTACACCGTCGACTGCGCCCAGGACGGCCTGTCGGGCCTGCACCTGGCTGCCACCGAGCACTACGACCTGATCGTGCTCGACATCATGCTGCCCGGCATCGACGGCTACACGCTGTGCAAGCGCCTGCGCGAGGATGCCCGGCGCGATACCCCGGTGATCATGCTGACCGCCCGCGACCAGCTCGACGACCGCCTGCAGGGCTTTCGCTCCGGCGCCGACGACTACCTGCTCAAGCCGTTCGCCCTGTCGGAACTGGCCGCTCGCATCGAAGCGGTGCTGCGCCGGGCCCAGGGCGGTGGCCGGCGCAGCCTGAACGTCGGCGACCTGAGCTACGACCTCGACACCCTGGAAGTCACCCGCCAGGGCAAGTTCCTCAAGCTCAACCCGGTCGGCCTCAAGCTGCTTGCAGTGCTGATGCAGAAGAGCCCCCACGTGCTGCGCCGCGAGGTACTGGAAGAAGCCCTGTGGGGCGACGACTGCCCCGACAGCGACAGCCTGCGCAGCCACGTCCACCAGTTGCGCCAGGTGATCGACAAGCCATTCGACAAGCCCCTGCTGCATACCGTGCACGGTGTTGGCTATCGACTGGCCGAGGGTCGTGATGGAGTTTAAGCAAAGCCTTGCCCAGCGCATCATCATCGCCTTCGCGCTGATGAGCGCGCTGGTGGCCGGGGCCTTCGCCTTCGGCATCGTGGCCACCGTGCACCTGGTGGAAGAGCGCCTGATCTCCTCGGTACTGGGGGGCGACCTCAAGCGCATGCTGCTGATGGACAGCGTATCGGAGTGGAGCCACCGCCCGCGGCCCGACCAGTTGTTCTACTACAGTGGCGGGCGCGACGACTTCGACCTGCCCAAGGACCTGCGTCACCTCACCCCGGGGTTTCACGAAGTGTTTCGCGAGCACCTGTCGTACCACGCCATGGTCGAGGTGGTGGACGGGCGGCACTACGTGCTGCTGCAGGACCAGAGCGATTTCGAAGAACGCGAGCGCGTGCTGTTCGCCGTGGTGGTGGTGGGCTTCGTGCTCAGCCTGGCACTGGCGGTGTTCCTCGGCTGGGTGCTGGCACGGCGGGTGATGGCCCCGGTGATCCGGCTGGCGCGCCAGGTGCGCCACCGCGACCAGTTGCTGGGCCTGGCGCCGCCCCTGGCGCCGGACTACGCGGCCGACGAAGTGGGGCAACTGGCGGTGGCCTTCGACGCCACCCTGGGGCGCCTGCGTGATGCACTGACCCGCGAGCGGCTGTTCACCAGCGATGTCAGCCATGAACTGCGCACGCCCCTGATGGTGCTGGCCAGCTCGTGCGAGCTGCTGCTGGAGAACCCGGCCATCGACAATCGCGCCCGCGCCCAGGTCGAACGCATTTCGCGGGCCACCGAAGAAATGCGCGAGCTGGTGCAGACCTTCCTCATGCTCGCCCGCGCCCAGCGCGACGAGGGTGCCGTCGCTTCGCGGGCAAGCCTGCGTGAGGTGGGCAACGAACTGATCGGCGTCTGGCGCGACACCATCGAGCAGAAGGGGCTGACCCTCACCTACCACGACACCGGCGCGCTGCCGACCCTGTACAACGCCACGTTCCTGCAATCGGTGATGGGCAACCTGCTGCGCAATGCGGCGCACTACACCGACCAGGGGTACATCCGCCTCACCCTGGAGCCCGATGGCTTCACCGTTGAGGACAGCGGCGTGGGAATTCCCGAGGAGCATCGCGAGGCCATGTTCCAGCCGTTCGTGCGCGGCGGCGAAAAACGCGGGGAAGGGCTCGGGCTGGGCCTGTCTCTGGTGCAGCGGATCTGCGAGGACCAGGGCTGGAGCGTCAGCCTGAGCGCCGCCGAACCCCATGGTTGCCGGTTCCATGTGAAATTGGGCACGGCCGGGTCGCAGGCCTCCGGAAACACCTTGTAACTTACCGACGCAACCTGACATTTTTTTCACGTTCGCATGACCTGACGCCAACGTCGCCCTGCTTAAGGTAGGCGGCATTGGAGTCAGGAGATGCACCATGCGCAGTCCCATCAAGCTCAAGTTTTCCGAAAAGTACGACGAGCAGCACGCTCAACAGTACCTGCACAAGCACCAGGACGGCATTGCCCGCCGCTTGTCCCACCAGCGTGACGAGCAATTGGCCCGGCGTGCCCTGGCGCTGGCCGGGGAGCCTGGCCTGGTGCTGGACCTGCCCAGCGGTGCCGGCCGTTTCTGGCCGCTGCTGGCCGAAAAGACCAACCGCGTGATCATCGGCGCCGACAATTCCGCCGCCATGCTGCAGATCGCCTGCGGGTCGCAACCGGCAGAAGTGGTCAAACGGGTACGGCCCTTGCAGACATCAGCCTTCGCCATCGATCTGCCGGACAACGCGGTAGACAGCATTTTCTGCATGCGGCTGTTCCACCACATTGGCGAAGCGGCCCATCGCAAGGCGATTCTTTCGGAGTTTCAACGGGTTAGCCGCGACAGCGTGATCATCTCGTTGTGGGTGGACGGCAACATCAAGGCCTGGCGGCGTAAGCGCCTGGAAGCACGCCGTAACAACGGGCAGGCCGATGGCAGTTACCAGAACCGTTTTGTGTTACCAGCTGCTACGGTTGAACAGGAGTTCGAGGCCGCAGGTTTCCGTATTCAGGAACGAATGGACTTTTTGCCGTTCTATGCGATGTGGCGAGTTTACGTATTGCGCAAGGGGTGAAGGAATGGCTGTGGAAGGAACGGGCGGTACGGCGGTCTCGGATCAATTCGATTACTTCTGGCAGCGCCAGGGCGAATGGGTGGAGGCACCCAACCAGCGGCGTGGCGGCGAAAGCGGCGTGCAGCGCCTGAGCGACGAGACGGGCCATCTGCTGTATGCCAAGCGCCAGGTCGGGCATATCTACCGCAGCCTGCTGCACCCCTTCGGTCGCCCCACGGTATTGCGTGAGTTCGCTGCCCTGAGCAGTTTCGAGCAGTTGGGCGTGCGGGTGCCGCATATCGTCTATTGCGGCGTGGAGCGCGATGCCCAGCACCAGTGGCGGGCGCTGCTGGTCAGCGAGGCGCTGGACGGTTTCGAGGAGATCGACCTGTGGTACGCCGGCGGCGGGCGCGAGCAGCACGGCGAGGCGCTGCACGACCGGGTGCTCGAGGACCTGGCCGGCAACCTGGCGCGCATGCACCGCGGGCACTGGCAGCATGGCTGCCTGTACAGCAAGCATATTTTCGTGAAGGTGACCGGCGAGGGCGCGGATGCGCGTGCCGAGGTCGCCTTGCTGGACCTGGAGAAGTGCCGCCGGCGCATCAGCTGCCAGCGTGCGGCCGCCAATGACCTGAAGCAACTGCGCCGCCATTCGTCGTGGAACGATGCGGACTGGAAGAAGTTGCTCTACTTTTACGAAGTGGCGTTTGGCAGCGCTGTCAAAGGTTTAGAGCAATGAAACTAGAAATAGCACGAGGTTTGTTTCTGCTTGTGGCGTTGGCGGTGGCTTCGGTGGCTTTCGCCGCGTGGGAGGAGCCGCGTCCGCAGGTGCTCAGTTCCATCGACCTGGGCGCGCAGTGTCCGCTGCCGCGGACGGCCAAGCCGGTCGTCACGGCGCAACCGGACCATGACCTGCTGTTGTTCCTGTTCGGCATGAGCCGGGGGCTGCGCTCCAACGGGTGATGAAGTGTATCGACCCATCGCGGGTCAAGCCCGCTCCCCCAGGGTTGCAGTGATCCTTGCGTGGGCGGGCTTGACCCGCGATGCGTTCAACTCGATTCCAGCGCCGTACTTGGCATTTCCTTCCTGGCCAGCAACGTATACACGCACGGCAACACGAACAACGTGAACAGCGTGCCCACCGACATCCCGGTTGCGATCACCATGCCGATGTCGAACCGACTCACCGCCCCGGCGCCCGTCGCCAGTATCAGCGGCACCATGCCGAATACCATCGCCGCCGTGGTCATCAGCACCGGCCGCAGGCGTATCGCTGCCGCTTCCTCTACGGCATCCCGCGCGCTCAGCCCCTTGTGCAGGCGCAACTGGTTGGCGAACTCGACGATCAGGATGCCGTGCTTGCTGATCAGCCCGATCAGCGTCACCAGCCCCACCTGGGTGTAGATGTTCATGCTCGACCACCCCAGAAACAGCGGGATCAATGCTCCACAGATCGACAGGGGCACCGTCACCAGGATCACCAGCGGGTCGCGGAAACTCTCGAACTGCGCCGCCAGCACCAGAAAGATGATCGCCAGCGCCAGGCCGAAGGTCACCCACAGCGCACTGCCTTCCTGCACGAACTGACGTGCCTGCCCGCTGTAGTCGAAGGCGAAGCCTGCCGGTGCCTCCTGTTGGGCGATGCTGCGCACCGTCTCAAGGGCCTCGCCCATGCTCACCAGCGGGAAGCCCTGGATGATCGCCGAGTTCAGCTGCTGGAACTGGTTGAGCTGGCGCGGCCGCGCGCGGTCGCTGACGCTGATCAGGGTCGACAGGGGCAGCATCCGGCCCTGCTCGTTCTTCACGTAGTAGTTGTTCAGCCAGCCGGGGTTGTCGCGGTAGGCCTGCTCGACCTGGGCGATCACCTTGTAGCTGCGCCCCTCGATGGTGAAGCGGTTGATCTCGGCCTCGCCCAGCAGCGTGGCCAGGGTGCCGCCCAGGGCATCCATCGACACCCCCATCTGCGCCGCCTTGGCCCGGTCGATATCCACCACCACCTCCGGCTTGTCGAATGCCAGGTCGATGTCCAGGAAGGCGAACTTGCCCGAGGCCTGGGCGCGGTCCTTGACCCGCTGCGCCACTTCCAGCAACGACACGTAGTCATTCGGCGTGTTGATCACGAAGGCGAATGGCAGGCCTTCGCCGGTGCCCGGCAGGGAGGGCAGGTTGAAGCCGAAGATCTGCAGGCCGCTGATGGTCGCCAGCTTGGCCTGCACCTCGGGCAGCAACTCCATCTGGGTGCGGCTGCGCTGGTTCCACGGCTTGAGCAGAAAGCCGCCGATGCCCGATTGCACGCCGTTGAAGCCGTTGATCTGGAACGAGGAGTAGTACTCGGGGAATGACTTGAAGATCGTGATGAACTCGTCGGTGTAGGCGTTCAGGTAATCGAGGTTGGCCGGTTGCGGGGCGGTGGCCATCATGAAGATGATGCCCTGGTCTTCGTCCGGGGCCAGCTCGTTCTTGCTGAACATCAGAAACACCGGGATCAGGCACAGCACGATCAGGGCGAACACGATCACCACCGGCCGGGTCTCGAGGGTGCCGTGCAAAAGCGTCTGGTAGCGGCGCTTGAGCCGCTCGAACAGTTGGTCGAGACGATGGGCCAGGCCGCTGGGGTTCTGCTCCGGGCGCAGCAGCAGGGCACACATCATAGGCGACAGGGTCAGCGCGACGATGCCGGAAATCACCACGGCCCCGGCCAGGGTCAGGGCGAACTCCTTGAACAGGGCCCCGGTGAGGCCCTCCAGGAAACCGATGGGGGCGTACACCGCCGCCAGGGTGATGGTCATCGAGACCACCGGCATGGCGATCTCCCGGGCGCCTTCCAGCGCGGCGTCGAACGGCGTCTTGCCCTCCTCGATATGGCGGTGGATGTTCTCCACCACCACGATCGCATCGTCCACCACCAGGCCGATGGCCAACACCATCGCCAGCAGCGTCAACAGGTTCAGCGAGTAGCCCATCAATTGCATGAAGAACAGCACGCCGATCATCGACAGCGGGATGGTGATCACCGGGATCAGCACCGAGCGCAGCGCGCCGAGAAACAGGAACACCACCACGATCACGATCAGCACCGCCTCGACCAGGGTCTTGACCACCTCGTCGATGGAGGCCTGGATGAACAGCGTGGCGTCATAGGCGATGGAGGCCTTGAGGTTGGGCGGCAACTGCGCTTCCAGCTCCGGCATCAGCTTGCGCACCTCCTTGATCACGTCCAGCGGGTTGGCGGCCGGGGTGGCCTTGATGCCGATGTACACCGACGGCGTGCCGTCGAACGAGCTGACCGTGTCGTAGTTCTCCGCGCCCATCTCCACCCGTGCCACATCGCCCAGCAGCACGCGGCTGTCGCCCTTGGTCTTGAGCGGGATGGCGGCGAAGGCTTCGGCCGACTTGAGTTCGGTGGTGGCGTTGATGCTGGTGACCACGTACTGGCCCTTGACCTCGCCGGCGGCGGACAGGAAGTTGTAGCGGCGCACCGCGGCAGTCACATCGCCGGCGCTCAGGCCGTAGCCGGCCAGCTTCACCGGGTCGATCCACAGGCGCATGGCGAACACCTGGTTGCCGAGGATCTCGGCTTCGGCCATGCCGGGCAGGGTAGCGAGCTTGGGCTGGATCACCCGCGACAGGTAGTCGGTGATCTGCGGGTTGCTCAGCTCCTTGCTGTAGAAGCTGATGTACATCAGCGCCGAGGCATCGGCGGCCTCCTTGCTCAGCACCGGGTCCTCGGCGTCCTGGGGCAGCTTGTTCTTGACCTCGTTGGCCTTGGCCAGCAGCTCGGTGAACAGCCGGTCGCTGTCGGAGCCGATGCGCGCGTAGATCGAGATCACCGAAAAATTCTGCCGGCTCACCGAGGTCATGTAGTCGATGCCTTCGGCACTGGCCAGGCTCTGCTGCAGGGGCTGGGTGATGTAGCCCTGGATGGTTTCGGCGTTGGCCCCTGGGTAGGCGGTGGTCACCGTGATCAGGGCGTTTTCCATCTGCGGGTACTGGCGGATCGGCAGCTTGCTCCAGGCCTGGAACCCCAGCAGCACGATCAGCAGGCTGACCACGCTGGCCAGCACCGGGCGACGGATGAACGGGTCGGTAAAGGCCATGGCGGTTCCTTGGTCAGTCGGCGCCGGGCTGGCTGGTCGGTTCGGCTTGCAGGGTCTTGTCGGCGCTCAGGGTGACGGCAGCGCCCTGGGTCAGCTTCAACTGGCCGGCGGTGACCACCGTTTCGCCGGGCGTGAGGCCCTTGGCGATCACCACCAGGCCGTCGCGGCGCTCGCCGGTCTCGACGAAGCGCCGCTCGGCGATCAGTTGCGGCTGGCCATCGGCCGTGGTCTGCACCTTGCCGTCTTCGGACTTTTGCGGCACGGCGACATACACCGAGTTGCCATAGAGGGTGTAGGTGACGGCGCTCTGCGGCACCACCACCGCGTTGCGCGGGTTGGGCAGCAACACCTGCAGGCTGGCGAACATGCCCGGCAGCAACGTGCCGTCGGGGTTGGCCAGGGTGGCGCGCACCTGCAGGTTGCGGGTGGTGTCGTCGACCTTGGGGTTGATCGCGCTGAGGGTGGCGGTGAAGCTGCGGTGCGGGTAGGCGGCCACCGAGACCAGCGCCTGCTGGCCGAGGCTGAGGTTGGGCAGCGCCTGTTCCGGCACGAAGAAGTCGACATACAGGCTGCTCAGGTCCTGCAGGGTGGCGATCACCGTGCCGCTGGCCAGGTAGCTGCCCAGGTCGACCTGGCGGATACCGATGGTGCCGGTGAACGGCGCGTTGATGCTCTTTTTCGCCAGGGATGCCTTGAGTTGCGCCACTACCGCCTGGTTGCGCAGCAGTTGGGCGCGCAGGCGGTCGAATTCGCCCTTGGAGATGGCCTGGCTGCCGACCAGCTGGCTGCCTCGCTGATAATCCACCTGGGCCAGCCCGAGGTCGGCCTGGGCGGTGCCGAGCAGGGCCGTCTCGACGTCGCTGTCCAGCTGCAGCAGCAGTTGCCCGGCCTTGACCTGCTGGCCGGATTCGAAGTGCAGGGCCTTGACCGTGCCGGCGATCTCCAGGCTCAGGTCCACCCCTTGCAGGGCCTTGAGGCTGCCCACGGCGGGCAGGCGGCTTTGCCAGGGCTGCTCGCGCGCCTCGGCGGCGGCGACGCTGACCGGCGGCTTGGGCGCGGAGAACTGCTGGATCTGGCGGTAGATGGACAAACCCTTGTAGCCGCCCAGGGCCAGCACCAGCAGCAGGACGATACCCAGCATGATGAGCATGCGACGGCGCAGCATGGACCAGCTCCCTGGAAGCGTTGTTGCGCAAGTCTAGTCGGTCGCGGCGCAGGGGGCCGGGTGTTGCTTGGGGATATTTGCTGCCAGTACCGGCCCCTTCGCCGGCAAGGCCGGCTCCTACAGACGGCGCCCAACCCGTAGGAGCCGGCCTTGCCGGCGAAAGGGGCGACCGGATATCAGATCAGGTGCAGATGGTTGTCCCACAACCCCGAAGGCAGTTGCAGCGGTTGCCCCACCAGCGCTGCCTTGCGGCAGTCGTACAGCCGGCAACGCCCTTGCCCGGAGGTCACCACAAAGCCATCGGCCACTGCGCCCACGCCCGCGCAGTCCGGCATCGGCGCATCCAGCTTCACCTCGGCGCTGTCCAGGTCCCAGATGAACAGGCGGTTGGCCCGTGGCGCGGTCATCGCCACCAGTCGCAGCTCGCTGTGCACCGCCACGCTGGCGGTGTACTGGGCCATGGACTGCAACTGGCGCTCCGGCACCGGGAAGGCCACGAACGGCTGCCCCGGACGCTTGATCGCCAGCAATTCGGCGGTTTCTTCCGAGCCGCCCATGAACTGCTGGCACGCCAGCACGGTGCCGTCGTCGGCAATCGCCAGGTGGCGCACGCTGTTCATCTGCTGGCTCAGGGTTTCCTTGCTCAGCAGGGTGCCGTCGCGCTGCATCAGCACCAGGCTGGGCTGCATCGCATCCAGGTTCATCTCCACCCGGCTCTCGGCTTCGGTGCGGATCCCGCCATTGGCCACCACCAGGGTCTCGCCGTCAGGCAGCCACGACACCTGGTGCGGGCCGATACCGTGGGTCGGGATTTCCGAATGATGGGCCAGGCGTTCGCCTTCGAAGCGGTACACACCCAGCACGCCACGGCCCGGGTCGGTGGTGTCGTTCTCGGTGGCGTACAGCCATTCGCCGCCCTTGTGGATCACCGCGTGGCCATAGAAGTGCCGGTTAGGCTGCGAGGCCAGGGTCTGCAGCAGGCGCCCGTCGCGCAGGTCGATCAGGTAGCTCTCGGTGCCGGGGCGGCGCGCCACGAACAGCGCGATCGGCCGCTCGGGGTGGTTGATGATGTCGTGGCAGCGCAGGCCGACCTGGGTGGCGAACACCTGGGTGCCGTCCAGGCGATAGCCCACGGCATAGTGCTTGCCGTCGGCATCGTCACGGGCCGACAGCAGCAGTGGCTGCTGGCCCTTGCTGCGCCACAGGGTCCAGCCGCCCAGGGTCAGGGCGCTGAGCAGCACGCTACCGAGTTTGAGGGCCTGGCGTCGCAACATGATCAGTCACCGTCGTTGGCATTGAAGCCCAGCTGGATGTTCAGCGCCTTGGCCAGTTCACCTTCATGCAGGCGGTGAACCACGTTCAGGCTGTCGTAGAAGGCGTTCAGTTGCTCGCGGCCGGCATCGTCCTGGAGCATTTCGCCCAGGGGCCGGTCGATCGCCTTCAGTTGCTTGAGGGCATCAGCATAGGCCGCGTCGATCTTGTCGGCCAGGGCCTTCTGGTCCTTGCCCAGCAGGCCGCGCAGGCCCTGGTTGTCGACCCCGACCCACACGGTCTGGGCGGCGATCAGGCTGGCTTCCAGGCTCTTGAGCGAGGAGTGGCTGCGCCAGGCTTCAGCCTGCAGCGGCTGCGGGATGCCCTTGCTCAGGCGCCCCATCGGCGTGCCGAGCTTCTTCTTCAGGGTGTCCAGCGCGGTGACCTGGGCGCGCAGCAGGTCGGCGATCGCCTCATGGGAGTCGGCGTAGCGCTGGTTGGGGAACTTGGTCATCTGCGCCAGCATGCCGTCGGTGCTGTTCCAGCCTTTGAGGATCTCTTCGGCGAGGTTCTTCTGGTGTTCGCCGATGGCCACCAGCAGCGGGCAATAACGGGCCTTCTGTTCGGCGGTGGCGACGTCCGGCTTGCTGTCGAACAGGATGTACTCGTAGGCCGACAGGCCGCGCACCACGACGCTGGACTTGGCCACGGTCTCGGCATCCACCGGCTTGTCGCCGTTGACCAGTTGCTCGACCTGACGGCCCACCAGGTTCTTCTTGTCGGGCCAGAACTGCACCTGCCAGGCGCGGTTGCCCTCGGCCAGCGGGCCGATCAGCAGCGGTTGCAACTCGGCCCAGGCTTTTTGTGCGTGCAGGAAGTCGGCGCGTGCGGTGGCTAGGTCGGCCTTGCCTTCGCAGAAGGCCAGGGCGCTGACGGCCAGCTGGCGGTCGGCTTCGACCCAGCGGCTGTAGGTCGGCAGGATCACCTGCTTGGCGATCGCGGCAGAGGTCACGGCCTGCGGGTCCTGCGGCGAGCAGGCGCCCAGGGCGATGGCGGCGAGGCTGGTGAACAACAGCTTGGGACGGAACATGTCCGGCTCCTTCTCTAGAGTGAGTTCAGGAACGCCAGCAACGCGGCGCGTTGCTCGGCATTGAAGGTCAAGACGTGCTGGCGCGCAGGCTCGGCTTCGCCGCCGTGCCAGAGCACGGCCTCGAGCAGGTTGCGGGCGCGCCCGTCATGCAGAAACTGGGTATGACCACTGACGGTCTGGTTCAGGCCGATGCCCCACAGCGGCGCGGTGCGCCAGTCCTGGCCACCGGCGGCGAATTCGCTGCGGTTGTCGGCCAGCCCCGGGCCCATGTCGTGCAGCAACAGGTCGCTGTAGGGGCGGATGGTCTGGTTGGCCAGCTCCGGTTCGGCGGCATTGGCCGAGGTGGTGAATGTGGGGGTGTGGCAGCCCTGGCAGCCGGCCTGGAAGAACAGGTTCTTGCCAGCCAGCACCTGGGGCGAATCGACGTCCTTGCGTACCGGCACCGCCAGGTTGCGGGTGTAGAACAGCACCAGGCGCAGGATATTGTCGCTGACCTCCTGCTCGCCATCGGCGCCGTTGCCATTGGGCTGGGCCAGGCAATCGAGCTGCGCCGGGGTGCAGTCGTCGCGCGGCACCAGGCTGCTGGTCAGGCCCATGTCGCTGGAGAACGCATGGGCATTCTGCTGGTTGAGGTTGGGTTGCCCGGCCTTCCAGCCGAAGCGGCCAAGTACCTGCTTGCCCTGGGCGTCGTCCCATACCAGGTTGGGCCGGCCACGAATGCCGTTGCCGTTGCGCCCCTCGGGGTCGGCGTTGGCCAGGATGGCCTCATCAGGGATGGCCTCGAGCAGGCCCAGGCCGATCATCGGCGGCGCGACGCGTGCCGAGAAGCGTGTGTCGGGGTGCATCGGGCCGTAGCCAAGCTGGGTGATCTGCAGCTGCGGCTTGCGCAGTTCGACCTGGGTGCCGTCCTTGAAGGTGACGTTCACCGGGGTGTAGCTGACCCGCACCTTGCCCTCGGGGGCCACGCCGGGCACGGCCATGTCCTGCAACTGCCCGCCATAGACCGGCTCGGGCACGATGCCCAGTTGCTCGATCACCTTGGCGTATTCGGGCTGGTCGGGGATCGACAGGCGCACCAGCATCGATACCGCGTTTTTGGCGCCCTCTGCGGGCGGGTGCCCGCGCCCGTCGCGAATATGACAGTTCTGGCAGGCGTTGGTGTTGAACAGCGGGCCCAGGCCATCGCGTGCGGTGGTGGTGGACGGGGCGATCACCCACGGGCTGCGGAAGAAGCTGTTGCCCACGCTGAAGTCCAGGCGCTGGCTCGGGGTGAGGTTGGCCGAGGGCATGGAGTAGGCGTTGCGGTCGCGCTTGTTCACGGTGGTGCTGCCACCGGCACGTGCCTCGCCAGGTTCGGCCTTGGTGAAACGCGGGGCGTCGTCACAGGCGCTCAGGGCCAGGGCCAGCAGCAGGGGAAGGGCGCGGTGAAGCGGAGCGGGCATCGAGAATCCTGAATGGCTAGCGTAAAACCGGCGTGCAAGCTTAGCAGGCGCGGGGGATATGAATAAGAGGGATTTGCGTTTGCTGGATGAAATCTGCTTCAGCTTCCAGCGAAGAGGTCCCACAAAAAAAGGCGACCCGAAGGCCGCCTCTGTTTCAGCACGCTACCACTCAGAACTCGTGGTCAGCGGTGTCCGGGTTCAGGTCGGTGATGCCCAGTTTGCCCGCAGCCTGTTCGATGGCACCGGTCTGCTTGACCAGCGCGGCGATGGCGTCACGCACGATCTGGTTGCCCGCAGCGTTGTCGGCAGCGATCAACTGGTCGTAGTGCTCACCCTTGAGGGCGTGGTCGACCATCACCTGGATCTTCGCCTCGGTGGCTTCCAGATCGGCCTTCAGGGTGTTGTCGGTGGCCGGATCGACCTTGGCCACCAGCGACGACAGGCTCGGGCCGCTCAGCTTGGTGCCGTCGGTGCGGGTGTACTCGCCCAGGTAGACGTTGCGGATGCCCTTGGCGTCGTAGAAGTGCGAGTAGTGGGTGTTGTCGCTGAAGCAGTCCTGCTCGTCCTCAGGCGAGTTGGCTTCCAGCGAGACCTTCATGCGCTCGCCCGCCAGTTCGCCCAGCGACAGGCTGCCCATGCCGAACAGCATCTTGCGCAGGCCGTTGGCGACAGGTTCTGCCTCCAGGGTGGCGCGATAGTTGTCGGCCACTGCCGGCTTCCAGTTGCCGACCATTTCTTCCAGGTCGTTGACCAGCAGCTGGGTCACGGCCTTGAGGTAGGCACGACGACGCTCGTTGTGACCGCCGGTGGCGCCTTCGCCTTGCAGGTAGTCCGAGGCAGGGCGGTTGCCGGCGCCCGGGCCGGTGCCGTTGAGGTCCTGGCCCCACAGCAGGAATTCGATGGCGTGGTAGCCGGTGGCGACGTTGGCTTCCGAACCGCCCAGCTCGTTCAGGCTGGCCAGCTTCTCGGGGGTCAGGTCCTTGACGTCGACCTTGTCTTCGCCCACCTGGATCTCGGTGTTGGCGATGATGTCGGCGGTGGCGGCCGGGTTGCCCAGGGCGTGTTCATAGCTCTTGTCGACGTAGTCGATCAGGCCTTCGTCCAGCGGCCAGGCGTTCACCTGACCTTCCCAGTCGTCGATGATGGTGTTGCCGAAGCGGAACACTTCGCTCTGCAGGTACGGTACACGGGCGGCTACCCAGGCAGTCCTGGCGGCGGCCAGGGTGTCGGCGTCGGGCTTGGCAAGGAAGGCATCGACTGCGGTCTGCAGGGTCTTGGCGGTGCTCAGCGAGTCGCTGTACACGGCATACACCATCTCGGCGTAGTGCTTGACCACCGCCTGGGCGGCGGCTTCGTCGACGGCCCCGGACGCCTGGGTGGTGCTGGCGGCAGCAGGTGCGGCGGCCTGTGGTGCGGCGGCCTTGTCCTTGTCATCGCCGCAGCCGGCGAGGGAGATGGCAATGGCCAGCAGACTGGCGGTGGCCAGAGGCATACGAATCATGGGCTATTCCTGCGTCGAGAGGTTGAACAGGCGTGCAGCCGCACGCAAAGGTGCAACATAATGCGAAAGATATGCATTTTCTGTAAAGAGGTTGCCACGTAAAAATTCAAATGCTGTTCACGCTGCCCTTGGCGGCAGCGTCACTCACAGAATCGATACCTGGTTGCGTTGCGCTGCTTTGAGGAAGGCGGTCAGCTCGCGTGCCGGCAGCGGCTTGCTGTAGTGGTAGCCCTGACCTTCATGACAGCCCTGGGCAATGATGTAGGCTTCCTGCTCGGCGGTTTCCACGCCCTCGGCGATCACCTGCATGCCCAGGCTCTTGCCCAGCTGGATGATCGCGCGAACGATGGTGGCGTCGTCGTCATCGTCGAGCAGGTCCTGCACGAAGCTCTTGTCGATCTTGATCTTGTCCAGCGGCAGCGACTTGAGGTAGCTGAGCGAGGAGTAGCCGGTGCCGAAGTCGTCGATCGCGATCAGCGCGCCGGAGCGGCGCAGGCTCAGCAGGTGCTGGGCGGCAGTGCTGATGTCTTCCATCAGGCCGGTCTCGGTCACTTCCAGTTCCAGGCTGCGCGGCGGCAGGCGGTAGATCTGCAGCAGGTTGTTGACCACCCGGGGCAGCTCGCTGTGGTGCAGTTGCACGGTCGACAGGTTGACTGCCATGCGCAGGTCGCTGAAGCCCTGGTCGTGCCATTCGCGCAGTTGCCGGCAGGCCTGGTCGAGCACCCATTCGCCGATCACGATGATGTTGCCGTTCTGTTCGGCCAGCGGTATGAACTGATCGGGCGGAACCATGCCCAGCTCCGGGTGCTGCCAGCGCAGCAGCGCCTCGACGCCCACCACGCGGTGGTCGCGGTAGCTGATCTGCGGTTGGTAAACCAGGTACAGCTGATTGCGCGGCAGGGCTTCGCGCAGGTCCTTTTCCAGCTCGCGGCGCCGGCGCATCTCGCTGTCGACGCTGGCGATGTAGAACTGATAGCGGTTGCGCGAACGGCTCTTGGCCAGGGTCATGGTCTGTTCGGCCTTTTGCAGCAGCTTCTCGGTGCTGTCGCCGTCTTCGGGGAACAGGGTGATGCCGATGGTGGCGCGCAGGCGGATCTCCTGATGGTCCAGGGCGAACGGCGCTTCCAGGTCATCGAGAATGCTCTGGGCCAGCTCGGCGGCCTCGTAGGGTTGTTCGATGTCGGCCTGCACCAGCGCGAACTGGTCGCCGCCCAGGCGGGCGAGGGCACCCAGGCGACCGCTGTGGGCACGCAGGCGGTCGGCCAGGGCCAGCAGCAACTGGTCGCCGGCCTGGTAGCTGAATTGTTCGTTGATGCCCTTGAAGTCGTCCAGGCCTACGCACAGCACCGCAACCCGGCGCTGCAGGCGCCCGGCATCGACCAGGATCTTGTCCAGTTGCTGTTGCAGTTGCTGGCGGTTGGGCAGGCCGGTGAGAAAGTCGTACTGGGCCATGCGCAGCAGGCTGTTCTCGGCCTCGTGGCGCAGGTGGGTATTGCGTTCGATGGACGCCAGCAGTTGGTTGGCGGTGTTCACCCACAGACCGAGTTCGTTCTTCTCGTGGCCCTTGAGCAGCGGCAGCTGATGCTGGCTGGGGCGGTCGGGGTTGATCTGAGTGAGGTTCTCGATGAGCTTGGACAGTGGCTTGGTCAGCAGCCAGTGATAGACCAGGTACAGCACCAGCCCCATGGCCAGGGCGCGGAGCACGCCGGCAATGAAGATGATCACCGAATTGACCACGAAGCCCTGGCCGTAGGCGCCGGTGTCGAGGGTGATGCTCAGGTCGCCGTAGTATTCGCTGTAGGGCGCGCGGCCGACGAGCTGGGTGGTGTAGGTGCGTTCCTGGCCGAGGATCAGGTCGGTGAGCCAGCGGGTCGGCAGTTCCTGCAGAGGGCGCGACTTTTCTGCCAGCATGGTTTCGTTGGGGTGACCGATGGAGGCCATGCGCACGGACTCATCCTGGAACAGCCCCTCGATGACCTGCATGCCCATTTCGCGGTCCAGGCTGTATACGGCCTGGGTGGAAGGGTCGCGGAACATGTCGAGGATTCGCTGGGCGTCGTTGGCGACAGCCTGGCGGGTCTTGTAGGCATCGAAGACGATCTGCGCACAGCTGAGTACCACGCCCACGGCCAGTGCCGAGAGCAGGACCACTCTGAGCAACTTGACCGACAAGCTGTTTTTGAGTTCCAGCTTCAATGGGGTTTCCTTAATCCATGCGCATGGCATCATTTTGCCATCATCTGTGGCAATCCACTATCGGCCGTTGGCAGGATTCATGATCCAGCGGTCACTGTATCGGTTGCCCGGCCTTGCGACTTGAGCGATGTACGACAAGTTTCCCAACGATTGATGTTAGCGCGGTATGGGGGGACAGCAAGAGAGGGTGTTGGTGAAATTGGTTAAAAAAGGTTGGTGGGTGGGGTTTTGCTCTTTGCCGCTTTTTCGGCATAAAAAAACCCGGCCTGAGCCGGGTTTTTTCAGAAGCAGCACTTATGCAGTGAAGGTCTTGCCTTCGAACTGCTCAGCCACGAACTTCCAGTTGACCAGGTTCCAGAACGCCTCGACATACTTCGGACGCACGTTACGGTAGTCGATGTAGTAGGCATGCTCCCACACGTCGCAGGTCAGCAGCGGGGTGTCACCGCTGGTCAGCGGGTTGCCGGCACCGATGGTGCTGGCCAGCGCCAGGGAGCCGTCAGCTTTCTTGACCAGCCAGCCCCAACCGGAACCGAAGGTGCCAACCGACGTCTTGGTGAACTCTTCCTTGAACTTGTCGAACGAACCGAACGCGGCGTTGATGGCTTCAGCCAGCGAACCGGTAGGCTGGCCACCAGCGTTTGGCGCCAGGCAGTTCCAGTAGAAGGTGTGGTTCCAGACCTGAGCGGCGTTGTTGAAGATACCGCCCGAAGAAGTCTTGACGATCTCTTCCAGGGTCTTGCCTTCGAACTCGGTGCCTGGCACCAGGTTGTTCAGGTTCACGACGTAGGTGTTGTGGTGCTTGTCGTGGTGGTATTCCAGGGTTTCCTTGGAAATGTGCGGCTGCAGGGCATCGTGTGCGTAAGGCAGCGGCGGCAATTCAAAAGCCATGGTGATTCTCCTAATCAGGTCTGTTGCGGTGAGCGCAAGGCCGATCACGGGCGGCCGGAATGCATCGGCGAGTTTTTACTCTTTGCGACGCAGATTCGGGATCATAGCACCGGGCCCTGACCTAAACCACGCAACAAGTGTATGGAATAGAGGTTCCAGAGCCTTTGCCGACACCTGACGAACGGGTCAGCCCAGCGCCAGTTGCAACGCCACCGCAAACATCATCACCGCCACCATCAGGTCCAGCAGGCGCCAGGTGCCAGGCCGGGCCAGCCACGGCGCCAACCAGGCCGCACCCAGCGCCAGGGTGAAGAACCACAGCAGCGAGGCACTGGCCGCACCCGCCACGTAGGCACCCGGCACGCTTTGCTGCGCACCCAGCGAGCCGATCAGCAACACGGTATCCAGGTACACGTGGGGGTTGAGCAGGGTCACCGCCAGGGCGCTGAGCAACACCGCGCGACGCGAACGCTGACCCAGGCCCTCGCCCTGCTCCAGGCTCTGGCTGGAGCAGGCGCGGATCAGCGCCTTGCTGCCATACCACAGCAGAAACACCACCCCACCCCAGCGCGCGACCGCCAGCAGGGTCGGGTTCTGCGCCAGCACCGTGGCCAGACCGAACACGCCAAGCGCCACCAGCACCGCATCACAGAACACGCACAGTGCCGCCACCGGCAGGTGGTGCTCACGGCGCAGGCTCTGCGCCAGCACGAAGGCGTTCTGGGTGCCGATGGCCATGATCAGCCCGAAGGCGACCAGCAGGCCGTTGAGGTAGCTTTGCCACATGGGAGGTGCTCCGCGAAGCAGCCACACGGGCTGCCGAAAATACAGGGGGGATCGCTGGCTATTGTGCGGGCAGTGGGCGTATAAGAAAAACCAATAAACCTCATCCGGCATTAGGGAAACTGATGTTCGACTACAAGTTGCTTTCCGCCCTGGCGGCGGTGATCGAGCAGGGCGGTTTCGAGCGGGGCGCACAGTTGCTCGGGCTGTCGCAATCGGCCATTTCGCAACGTATCAAGCTGCTGGAGGCGCGCGTTGGCCAGCCGGTGCTGGTACGCGCCGCGCCGCCAGCGCCCACCGAGATAGGCAAGCGCCTGCTCAACCATGTACAGCAGGTGCGCCTGCTCGAGCGCGACCTGCAGCATCAGGTGCCGGCGCTGGACGATGGCGGCCAGCCCGAGCGTCTGCGGGTAGCGCTCAACGCCGACAGCCTGGCCACCTGGTGGGCGGCGGCGGTCGGGGCGTTCTGTGCACAGGAGCGGGTGCTGCTGGAGCTGGTGGTGGAAGACCAGGAGGTGGGCCTCAAGCGCATGCGCGCTGGCGAAGTGGCGGCCTGCCTGTGCGCCAGCGAGCGACCGGTTGCCGGGGCGCGCAGCGAGCTGCTCGGCGCCATGCGCTACCGTGCGCTGGCCAGCCCCGACTTCATGGCGCGCCACTTTCCCCAGGGGGTAGAGGTGGCGCGTCTGGCCCGCACCCCGGCCGTGGTGTTCGGCCCGGACGATTTTCTGCAGCATCGCTACCTGGCGTCGCTGGGTATCGATGGTGCATTCCTGCATCACCTGTGCCCGTCTTCGGAGGGCTTTCTGCGCATGACCGAGGCCGGCGTGGGTTGGGGCCTGGTGCCCGAATTGCAGGCCCAGGCGCAACTGGCCAGCGGGCAACTGGTGGAAATTCTGGCGGATAAGCCGATCGATGTGCCGCTGTACTGGCATCATTGGCGCAATGGCGGGCAATTGCTCGGCCAACTCACCGACCACCTGCGGCGCAGCGCCAGCAGCTGGTTGGTGCCGTGGTCGGGTTTGCCGGCGTCTGCATCATCTGCAAACAAGTAGGCGGAGTGCTTCATGCGAATTCTGGTCACCGGCGCAAGCGGCTTCATTGGCGGGCGCTTTGCACGCTTTGCCCTGGAGCAGGGCATGGAGGTACGGGTCAATGGCCGGCGGGCCGAAGGCGTCGAGCACCTGGTGCGCCGCGGCGCCCAGTTCATTCCGGGGGACCTGGGCGACCCGGAGTTGGCCCGGCGGGTCTGCCAAGGCGTCGAAACCGTGGTGCACTGCGCCGGTGCGGTGGGCAACTGGGGACGCTACCAGGACTTTCACCAGGGCAACGTGGTGGTCACCGAGAACGTGGTGGAGGCGTGCCTGAAGGAACACGTTCGTCGCCTGGTGCACCTGTCCTCGCCGTCGATCTACTGGAACGGGCGCTCGCGCCTGGGGGTGACCGAAGAGCAGGTGCCGCGGCGCCTGCACGATGCCTACGCGACCACCAAGTACCTGGCCGAGCAGAAGGTTTTCGGTGCCCAGGAGTTCGGCCTGGAAGTGCTGGCCCTGCGCCCGCGCTTCGTCACCGGGGCAGGGGATGTGAGCATCTTCCCGCGCCTGCTCAAGATGCAGCAGAAACGCCGTCTGGCGATCATCGGCAACGGCTTGAACAAGGTCGACTTCACCAGCGTGCAGAACCTCAACGAGGCGCTGATCAACGCGGTGCTGGCCGGCAACGACGCGCTCGGGCAGGCCTACAACATCAGCAACGGCCACCCGCTGCCGCTGTGGGACGTGATCAATTACGTGATGCGGCGCATGGACCTGCCCCAGGTCACGCGCTACCGCTCCAGTGGCCTGGCCTACAGCCTGGGCGCGCTGAACGAGGGGGCCTGCCTGCTGTGGCCGGGCCGTCCGCAACCGACCCTGTCGCGCCTGGCGGTGCAGGTGATGAACAAGGATTTCACCCTGGACATCAGCCGCGCCCGCCAGCAACTGGACTACCGCCCGCAGGTCAGCCTGTGGGCGGCGCTGGATGAATTCTGCGGCTGGTGGAAGGCCCAGCACGGCGGCCACTGACTTATACTGGCGCTCATTTGCACTCACGGCGGTTGATCCATGCGCAACGATGCTCACGACGATTTCGATGATGTACCCAGCCTCAAGGCCGGCGGTCGCGATGATGACGACTTTGCCCCGGCGCCAGGTGCACGGGTGGCCGCCGTGCGCGGCAAACCGCGCAAGCCGGCGGCCACCGGGCCGTTGTGGGCGCTGGTGGGCGCTTCGTTCATCGCCCTGGCCGGGCTTGGCTGGTGGAGCTTCCAGCAGATTTCGCTGATGGAGCAGCAACTGGTGGCCACCCAGGAAAGCTTTGCGCGCATCAGTGAAGAAGCTGCCGGGCGCCTGCAGGACATCAGCGGCAAGGTGGCGGCCAGCGAGTCGAGCGTCAGCACCGGCAGCGAGGCACTGAAGCTGCAGATAAAGCAGTTGCAGGCCAGCCTCGCCGAGCAGAGCAAGCAGCAGCAGGGCGTAGCCGGGCAGCAGGGTGACCTGGGCAAGCGGCTGGAGCAGGCCCTGGCGCAGGTTGGCGAGCAGCAGGCGACCAATGCCCAGTTGCAGGCGCAACTCAAGGCCGTGGCCACGGAGCTGGCGGCGGTGAAGGCGGCGCAGGCTGATACCGGCAAGGTCGATGCGCAGCTCAAGAGCCTGTCGACGGAGATTGCCGCATTGAAGAAGCAGGGGGATCCGGGGGCGGCGATCCAGCGCCTGGAACAGGACCTGATCGTGCTCAAGAGCGAGCAGGAGAATCGCCCGGCGGCGGCTGCCGGGGCGGGTGCCTCGACGGCGGAGTTCGATGCGTTTCGCGGGCAGGTGACCCGCAACATCACCACCTTGCAGAGCCAGGTGCAGAACCTGCAGCGGCAGATCAACGCCAAGCCCTGATCCGCTGTGAACCTATCGCGGGTCAAGCCCGCTCCCACCGGTACAGTGGCTGTCTGCACACCACCGATACCCTTGTGGGAGCGGGCTTGACCCGCGACAGAGCCGACGCTTACATCACCGGGTAATCGATGTACCCGACCGGGCCCTTGGAGTAGAACGTGTCAGGCCGTGGCTCGTTCAGCGGTGCATCCGCTTGCAGCCGTGCCGGCAGGTCGGGGTTGGCAATGAACGGCACGCCGAAGGCCACCGCATCGGCCGTGCCGTTGGCAATGGCAGCATTCGCACTGGCCTTGTCGAAGCGTTCGTTGGCGATGTACGGCCCGCCAAACGCCTCTTTGAGCAACGGCCCGATGCTGTCTTCGGCCACTCGCTCACGCGCACAGATGAAGGCGATGCCACGTTTGCCGAGCTCCCGCGCCACGTAGGTGAACGTCTCGGTCAGGTTGGCATCGCCCATGTCGTGCAGGTCGGCCCGTGGCGACAGGTGCACGCCCACGCGCTGCGCGCCCCACACGTCGATGAGCGCATCGGTCGCTTCCAGCAGCAGCCGTGCACGGTTCTCCAGCGAGCCGCCGTATTCGTCGGTGCGCTGGTTGGTGCTGCTCTGCAGGAACTGGTCGATCAGGTAGCCGTTGGCCGCATGCAGCTCCACACCGTCGAAGCCGGCCGCCTTGGCGTTCTCGGCACCGACGCGGTAGGCCTCGATGATGTCGGCGATTTCCTCGGTTTCCAGCGCGCGCGGGGTGACGAATTCGGTGATCGGGCGCACCAGGCTCACATGCCCCTTGGGCTGCACCGCGCTCGGCGCAACCGGCGTTTCGCCGTTCAGGTACAGCGGGTGCGAGATGCGTCCCACGTGCCACAGTTGCAGGAAGATGCGCCCGCCAGCACCGTGCAGCGCCTTGGTCACGTTGGTCCAGCCACGCACCTGGTCGTTGCTCCAGATGCCCGGTGTGTCGGGGTAGCCCACGCCCAGCGGGGTCACCGAGGTGGCCTCGCTGAGAATCAGCCCGGCGCTGGCGCGCTGTACGTAGTACTCGGCCATCAGCGCGTTGGGTACGCGGCCTTCGTCGGCCCGGCAGCGGGTCAGCGGGGCCATGATGATGCGGTTGGGCAACTCGAGGTCGCCGAGGGTGATCGGGTCGAATAGCGTTGTCATGTGCGTGAACCTCGTGGCAATCAGTGAGTGGCAGGTGCCAGTTCGGCTTTGTTGCCGCCCTGGCTGAATGTGATAAGGGTGACGATCAGGGCCAGCACGGCCAGCGCCGCTGCCGCCAGGGGCACGCGGGTCAGGCCCAGGCCCTGGTCGATCACGGTGCCGCCGACCCAGGCGCCCAGCGCATTGCCCAGGTTGAAGGCACCGATGTTCAGGGTCGACACCAGGTTCGGTGCCGCCTTGCCGAAGCTCACCACGTTGACCTGCAGGGCCGGCACGGCGGCGAACGCGGCAGTGGCCCAGAGGAACAGGGTGATCTCGGCCGGAATCAGCGCGGTACTGGTCCAGCTCAGGGCGGTGGAGATGACCGCCATGGCGGCGAACACGCCCATCAGCGTGGCGGCCAGGCGACGATCGGCCAGCTTGCCGCCCAGGATGTTGCCCAGGGTCAGGCCCAGGCCGATCAGCAGCAGGGTCCAGGTCACGCCGCGCGGCGACACGCCGGTGACATCACCCAGCAACGGCGCCACATAGGTGAACAGGGCGAACATCGAGGCCGAGAACAGCACGGTCATCGACAGCGACAGCCAGATGCCGGCGCCCTTGAGCGCAGCCAGCTCGGCACGCATGTCGAGTTTCTCTTCGTCGCGCTTGATCGGCAGGAAGCGGATCAGGCCGATCAGCGCGATCACGCCGATCACGGTCACTGCCCAGAACGTCGAGCGCCAGCCGTACACCTGGCCCAGCGCGGTACCCAGTGGCACGCCCAGCACGTTGGCCAGGGTCAGGCCGGTGAACATCAGCGCCACGGCCGAGGCGCGGCGGTTGGCCGGAACCAGGTTGGCCGCCACCACCGAACCGATGCCGAAGAAGGCGCCGTGGCACAGCGCGGTGACCACGCGGGCAAACATCAGCACGTTGTAGTCGGTGGCCAGGGCGCACAGCAGGTTGCCGATGATGAACACCCCCATCAGCGCCACCAGTGCGGCCTTGCGCGGCAGCCGGGCGGTGGCCAGGGCCATGAACGGCGCGCCGATGGCCACGCCCAGCGCGTAGCCGGTCACCAGCCAGCCGGCACCGGGGATCGACACACCCAGGTCGCTTGCCACATCCGGCAGCAGGCCCATGATGACGAACTCGGTGGTACCGATGGCGAAGGCGCTCAGCGCCAGGATCAACAGCGAAAGGGGCATTGCAAGGTCCTTGTCAGAGCTCTTGGCTCATCTGCTGGAGGAAGGCCTGGATGGTTTCCTCGTTGCGTTTGAAGAAGTGCCACTGGCCAATCTTCTGGCTGCTGATCAGCCCCGCGCGCTGCAAGGTGGCCAGGTGGGCCGAGACCGTGGACTGCGACAGGCCGCAGCGTTGGTCGATCTGCCCGGCGCACACACCGTGTTCGGTGCTGTGGTGCTGGTCAGGGAAGCAGGCTTGCGGGTCTTTCAACCAGTTCAGGATTTCTCGCCGTACTGGGTGGGCCAGGGCTTTTATTATTTCGTCGAGATCAAGAGGCATGGGTGGGCTCGTGGTGGGTATAGCGTTATATCGCGATGGGGCGAAATATAAATTGGTATTTCGCGATATACAAATATGATTTGGTTCTGTCGTGCGTATGAATCGCTATATCGGGTTATAACGATATTCAAGCGGGCAAGCGGTGCTACACTGCGGCCTATGAACTACCTCGCACACCTTCACCTGGGCGGCCAGCAGCCCGAACAACTGCTCGGCAGCCTGTACGGCGACTTCGTCAAGGGGCCGTTGCAGGGGCGCTTTGCCCAGCCGCTGGAAGCCGCCATCCGCCTGCACCGCCAGATCGACGTGTACACCGACAGCCACCCGCGGGTACTGGCGGCGCTGGCGCGTTTTCCGCGTGAGCGGCGCCGTTATGCCGGGATCATTCTCGATGTGTTTTTCGACCACTGCCTGGCGCTGCACTGGCACGACTATGCCCGGCAGCCGCTGAGCCAGTTCACCGGGCGCGTGTACCAGGTGCTGGCGGCCGAGCCCGAGCTGCCCGGGCGCCTGGCGCAGATTGCGCCGTACATGGCGGCGGACGACTGGTTGGGGTCGTACCGCGAGTTCGCGGTGCTCGAACAGGTGTTCAACGGTATTGCCCGGCGCCTGTCCCGCCCCGAGGGTATGGCAGGCGCGATGCAGGAGGTACAGGCGCTGTACGGCCCGCTGATGGAAGACTTTCGCCACTTCTACCCCGAACTGCAGGGCTTTGCGGCCGACGCTCAGGCCGCCTTGGCGCGGCGCTGAGGCTGGGCCACCGGCTGGGCGCCGAACAACGTCGTGTGGATCGCCAGTTGGGCATTGAACGCCAGTGCCGCACGTTCCTGGCCGGCGCTCTGGATGGGCGCCAGCAGGTGGATCTGCACCTCGCCACAGTCGTGGTCAAACAGGCGCAGCAGGTGCGAGAGCAGGTCGTCATCGCCCACGAACGGCGCGATGGGGTCGGGCTTGCCGCCCCGCAGGTAGCGCACGGCCACCGGTTGCACGGGCGTGGCGGTGTCGATTGCGCTGGCCAGCAGGCGCCCGTGGAAGGTGCGCAGGCTGCGCCCGTCGGTGGTGGTGCCTTCGGGGAAGATCAGCACCGGGCAGGCCTGTTGCAGGTGGCGCGCGATCTGCTGGCGCAGCAGCTGGCTGTCGCCGCCGCCGCGGCGGATGAACAGGGTGCCGGCCTTGAGCGCGAGCCAGCCGGCTACCGGCCACTGGCGCACCTCGGCCTTGGAGAGGAACGACATCGGCGCGAGCATGCCCAGCAGCGGGATGTCGGTCCACGACACGTGGTTGCTGACCCACAGCATCGGTTGCTGCGGGCGGTTGCCGATCACCGTGACCTTGAACGGCAAGGCCCGGGCAAGCCGGGCCATGAACAGTTGCGACCAGCGCTGGCGGCGGTCGTCGTGAGTACTCAGGTGCAGGCGCTCGTACAGGCTGAACAGGCTGGCCATGCCCAGCCCGAACAGCACCACCAGCAGCACCCGGACGATTCGCGCATACACGCGCAGGCGTTGCATCACACCGCCGCCTTGAAGTGGCGGGCGTAGCGTGGGCACAGCTCGTCGCGCTTGAGCAGGATGAATACGTCGGCCACCTGGAAGTCTTCGTCCCAGCACGGCTCGCCGCAGATCTTGGCGCCCAGGCGCATGTAGGCCTTGAGCAGCGGCGGCATCTCGGCGATGACGTTGCCGGGCAGTGCCAGGCTGGGCAGCGGGTTCTTCGGTTCGGCGCGCAGGTGCTCGGTGCACAGGTAGCGCTCGCGCAGGCGTTGCATGATCGCGTGGGCCTGCACGCCGCCGTCCTGCATGGGGATGCTGGCGCAACCCATCAGGTAGCTGTAGCGGCCCTCGTTGAGTACCTCGGCAAGCTCGCCCCACAGCACCGCGATGGTGCCGCCGTTGCGGTAGGCCGGGTCGACGCAGGTGCGCCCCAGTTCAAGGATGGGGCCCTGCAGATGGCCCAGGCCATGCAGGCTGAACTCCTCTTCGCTGTAGAAGCGCCCCAGGCTGCTGGCGGCCTGGTGGTCGAGCAGGCGGGTGGTGGCCACCAGGTGCCCGCTGTTGAGGTCGCGTACGCCGATGTGCTGGCAGTGGATGTCGTAGTCGTCCATGTCCAGCCCGTGTTCGGCGCCTTTGAGCCTGGCCTTGAATTCGCTGCTGAACACGCGAAAGCGCAATGCCTGGGCTTCGTGCAGCGCGGCGGGGCCGACCAGGCGCTCGGCCTGCAGACGGCGTTCGTTACGGGTGTCGCCAGGGCATGCAGTCAGGGTCATTGCGAGTCTCCATAAACCAGCCATGGGGTTGCGGCCGGTCGACTATGTTGTGCAAGCTCAGCCTAGGTAGACGCGGTGTCACCCCCATGAAGCTTTGGTGATGCTTGTATGACAGCCCTCAAGGAGCACGCCGATGGCCTGGCTGCAGCGACTCAACGACCCCATTCCGCCCTTGGCAACCGGTAACCTGGGTGACACCTACGCCAGCCTGCTGGAGCAGCTGGGCACGGTCAGCCCGTTCGAGCTGGCAGTGCTGGGCGGGCAAGCCATGCCGACCCCGGGGCTGGCGTTTCTGGTGGGCTACCAGGCCGCCTTGCGCGTGCTGTGGCCCAGCGCCCCGGCGGGCCTCGGCGCCCTGTGTGCGAGTGAGCGGCGCAGCGTGCGCGCCGCCGACATGGGCATGCGCCTGGCGCTCGACACGCTGCGCCTGAGCGGCAGCAAGGACTTCGTCACCGCCGGGCCGGACGCCGACTGGCTGCTGGTGGCGGCGCGCTGCGAAGCACCGGGCCAGGCGCCTCGGCTGAGCCTGGCGGTGGTGTACCCGGGGGAGCCGGGTGTGCGCGTGGAGCCCTTGCCGAGCCTGCCGTTGATGCCTGAGGTCGGGCATGCCCGCCTGCACCTTGAACAGGCCCTGTGCGAACGCCTGGCCGGTGACGGCTGGGATGCCTACGTCAAGCCGTTCCGCTCGCTGGAAGACCTGTACGTGCTAAGCGCCCTGAGCGCCTGGCTGTACGGGGTAGGCCGCGCCAATGCCTGGCCGCAGGGGCTTTTGCTGCGCCTGATCGGGCTGCTGGCCGGGTGTGCCGAAGGCAGCCGGCAATGCGCCGATTCGGCGGCGTTCCACCTGTTGCTGGGCGGCCTGTTCGCGCAGTTCTCGCAACTGAGCGGCGAGCTCGACCAGGCGCTGACGAGCACGCCGGGGCCCTGGGCCGAGCTGTGGCAGCGCGACCAGGGCATCCTGCAGATCGCCAGCGCGGCGCGGGCCAGGCGCCTGGCCAAGGCATGGGCCGGCAGCGGGCTGGCCTGAGGTTGCCGGGCTGCCCGCATGGCCACAGGCTGTCGCTTGCTGCCGTGCGGGCAGGCGGGTAATGTTGGCGGCTTTACGCTTTCAGGAACCTGCATGTTCAGCCTGCCCCGAATCGCTCTCGCCCTGCTGGCCCTGGCGAGCCTGCCTGCCCAGGCCAACTGGCACCTGGACGGCGAATCGTCGCGCCTGTCGTTCATCACCAGCAAGAACGGCAACGTGTCCGAGGTGCATCGCTTTCTGGTGCTGCATGGCAAGGTCGATCGCAAGGGTGCGGCCGAGCTGCAGATCGAGATGGACTCGGTCAGCAGCGGCATCCCGCTGCGTGACGAGCGCATGCGCAACGACCTGTTCGAGGTGGCCAAATACCCCGACGCGACCATCCAGGCGCAGATCGACCTGCGTCCGATCAACGACCTGGCCAACGGTGCCCAGGTCGAACTGCGCCTGCCGGTGACCGTCAACCTGCACGGCAAGACCCATAGCTACAACGCGCAGTTGCTCGCCACCCGGCTCGACGAGCGGCGTTTCCAGGTGGTGACCCTGGAGCCGCTGGTACTGAGCGCCGATCACTTCGACCTGCTGCCCGGCCTCAAGACGTTGCAGAAGCTCGCCGGGCTGCAGTCGATCAACCTGTCGGTGCCGGTGGGTGCGGTACTGATCTTCACGGCGCGCTGAAATGGCCGGGCCGGTGTTTCCTTGGCGTGCCGGCAACCAGTTCGAACTGCTGATCGACGGCCCACAGTTCTTCCCGCGCATGCTGCAGACGATCATGGGTGCCGAGCACCAGGTCGACCTGGAGCTGTACCTGGTCGAGGCCGGGGCGTGTGCCGAGGCCATGGTGCAGGCGCTGGTGCAGGCCGCCGAGCGCGGCGTGCGGGTACGCTGCCTGTTCGATGACTACGGCTCGCTGGCCTTTACCTTGAGCCTGCGTCAGCGCCTGCTGGGCGCCGGCGTTGAGTTGCGCTGGTACAACCGCCTGCGGTGGCGCCGGGGGCTGCGCAACCTGTACCGCGACCACCGCAAGCTGCTGCTGGTGGACCAGGCCTGGGCGGTGGTCGGCGGCACCGGGGTCACCGACCAGTTCTGGACACCGGGCGAGCCGGTCAGCGAATGGCACGAGGTGATGGTGCAGATGCAGGGGCCGCTGGTGGCCGACTGGCAGATGCTGTTCGATCGCCAGTGGCGTTCCAACCTGCGCCGCACCGCGTGGCGCCCACCCACCCATTTCGGCCTGGCGCACCTGCCGCGGGTGCCGGTTGCAGGCCCGGGCCTGGGCCGGGTGGCCTATGCCGACGCCCGCCAGCACCGCGACATCCTGCAGTCGCTGGTGCGTGCGCTGATCAGCGGCAAGCGTCGTATCTGGCTGGCCACGCCGTATTTTCTGCCCACCTGGAAGGTGCGCCGGGCTTTGCGCCGCGCGGCCGCGCTGGGCATCGATGTGCGCCTGCTGCTGACCGGCCCGCGTACTGACCATCCTTCGGTACGCTATGCCGGTCATCGCTATTACCCGCGCCTGCTGCGGGCAGGGGTGAAGATATTCGAATACCAGCCATGCTTCCTGCACCTGAAGATGGTGCTGGTGGACGACTGGGTGAGCATTGGCTCATGCAATTTCGACCACTGGAACCTGCGTTTCAACCTTGAGGCCAACGTCGAGGCCATCGACCCGCAACTGACCGCCGACGTGGTGGCGAGCTTCGAGCGCGACTTTGCCCTGAGCCGCCAGGTCGACCTGGACGACTGGCAGGCGCGGCCGCTGTGGCGGCGTGTGAAACAGCGTATCTGGGGCTGGCTGGACCGGGTGGTGGTCAACCTGCTGGACCGGCGCGACTGAGGTTCTTTCGATTTTCCCCCGCATCAGAAGGAGTTGACGAAATGGCAGCGAAAAAGATTCTCATGCTGGTCGGCGATTACGTCGAAGACTATGAAGTGATGGTGCCGTTCCAGGCGCTGCAGATGGTTGGCCACACGGTGCATGCGGTGTGCCCGGGCAAGTCGGCCGGGCAGTCGGTACGTACCGCCATCCATGACTTCGAGGGCGACCAGACCTACAGCGAGAAGCCGGGGCACAACTTTGGCCTGAACTTCGATTTCGCCCAGGTGCGTGCCGAAGACTACGACGCGCTGGTGATCCCGGGCGGGCGTGCGCCGGAGTACCTGCGCCTGAATGAAGAGGTGCTGCAACTGGTGCGCGCCATCGACCAGGCGGGCAAGCCGATTGCGGCGGTGTGCCATGGGGCGCAACTGCTGGCGGCGGCCGGGGTGCTGGAGGGGCGCGAGTGCAGTGCGTACCCGGCGTGTGCGCCGGAGGTGCGCCTGGCAGGTGGGCGTTACGTCGAGATCGAGGTGACGGCGGCGCATGTGCAGGGCAACCTGGCCAGTGCGCCGGCCTGGCCTGCGCACCCGGCGTGGCTGGCGGGGTTCCTGGGGTTGCTGGGTACGCGCATTACCCTCTGAAAGCCTTCGCTGGCGTGCCGGCGAAGAGGCCGGTACAGGCAACAAAAAAGCGGCAAGGGATCACTCCCTTGCCGCTTTCAGCTTTCAGCTTGTAGCGCTGGCGCTTACTTCACTTCCACTGCCAGGCTTTGCGCGATCTTGCTCTGCCACAGCGCAGGCCCGGTGATGTGCACCGACTCGCCCTTGCTGTCGACCGCAACGGTCACCGGCATGTCTTTCACGTCGAACTCGTAGATCGCTTCCATCCCCAGTTCGGCAAATGCCAGCACCTTGGATTTCTTGATCGCCTGAGCCACCAGGTAGGCAGCGCCACCCACGGCCATCAGGTACACGGCCTTGTTGTCCTTGATCGCGTCGATGGCGGTCGGGCCGCGCTCGGACTTGCCGATCATGCCCAGCAGGCCGGTCTGCTCCAGGATCTGACGGGTGAACTTGTCCATCCGCGTTGCGGTGGTCGGGCCTGCCGGGCCAACCACTTCTTCGCGCACCGGATCAACCGGGCCGACGTAGTAGATGAAGCGGCCCTGGAGGTCCACCGGCAGCTCTTCGCCACGGTTGAGCATCTCGACCATGCGCTTGTGCGCGGCGTCGCGGCCGGTCAGCATCTTGCCGTTGAGCAGGATGGTCTCGCCCGGCTTCCAGCTTTGCACGTCTTCCGGGGTCAGGGTGTCGAGGTTGACGCGACGGGCCGACGGGCCGGCTTCCCAGACGATTTCCGGATAGGCGTCCAGCGACGGTGCTTCCAGCTCCGCAGGGCCGGAACCATCGAGCACGAAGTGCGCGTGACGGGTGGCTGCGCAGTTGGGGATCATGCACACCGGCAACGAGGCCGCGTGGGTCGGGTAGTCCATGATCTTGACGTCGAGCACGGTGGTCAGGCCGCCCAGGCCCTGGGCGCCGATGCCCAGCTGGTTGACCTTCTCGAACAGTTCCAGGCGGATCTCTTCGATGCGGTTCTGCGGGCCACGGGCCTTGAGCTCGTGGATGTCGATGGACTCCATCAACACTTCCTTGGCCATCACCGCGGCCTTCTCGGCAGTACCGCCGATACCGATGCCGAGCATGCCCGGCGGGCACCAGCCGGCGCCCATGGTCGGAACGGTCTTGAGCACCCAGTCGACGATCGAGTCGGACGGGTTGAGCATGGCCATCTTCGACTTGTTTTCCGAACCGCCGCCCTTGGCCGCGACATCGACCTCGACCTTGTCGCCAGGGACGATCGAGTAGTGGATCACGGCCGGGGTGTTGTCCTTGGTGTTCTTGCGGGCACCTGCCGGGTCGGCCAGGATCGAGGCGCGCAGCACGTTCTCGGGCAGGTTGTAGGCGCGACGCACGCCTTCGTTGATCATGTCGTCCAGGCTCATGGTCGCGCCATCCCAGCGCACGTCCATGCCGACGCGCACGAACACGGTGACGATACCGGTGTCCTGGCAGATCGGCCGGTGGCCGGTGGCGCACATGCGCGAGTTGATCAGGATCTGCGCGATGGAGTCGCGCGCAGCCGGCGACTCTTCACGCAGGTAGGCCTCGTGCATGGCCTGGATGAAATCGACGGGGTGGTAGTACGAAATGAACTGCAGGGCGTCGGCAACGCTCTGAATCAGGTCGTCTTGCTTGATCACGGTCATGCAGCGCGCTCCTCTTAAAGACGGGAACATTCATTAAGGTATCGCGACGTTCACGGGCCGAGGCGTCGCAATGACCTTTCAAGGCGCGCCGACACGCAGTGGCCGACGCAAAAAGGCGCGGCAGTATAGCGCGCATCGCCTGCCGGTACACGCGCCAGTGCGGCCAACCATGGTCGCCTGCTGCCAGGCACTGTTTTTGCGTGGCAATTATTTCGAACACGTCCTACAGTACCGACTGCCCCCCGTCACAACCGCTGCCGCTCGGCTGCCTGGTGAGTCACCCGTGACCGAAACCGCTCTGCAAAAGCTTCTTCTCAAGCGTTTCCTGCTGGCTGCCGGCAGTTACCTGCTGGTGCTGCTGCTGGCCTGGGTCGCCGTGCTGGGCGGGCATGTGCAGGCGCCGGTGCCGGTCATCGGCGCGAGCAGTGTGCTGCTGGTGCTCAACCTGGCGTGGCTGGGCTGGGTGTTTGCCAGTGGCGTCAACCTGCGCTGGCGTGACCCCAGCCTCACGGAGTTCCAGGTGTTGCTGGCAGCGGCCTGGCAAACCTGGCTGCTGGCCAACCTGGACCAGGCCCGTGGCACCTTCCTGGTGCTGTACCCGTTGATCCTGATGTTCGGCCTGTTCCACCTCAACGGCCGTTCGTTCACCCGCTGCGCGCTGGTGGTGCTGTGCAGCTTTCTCGGCCTGAACCTGTGGGAGTGGGGCAACGGGCGCCTGTCGGACCCGGCGCTGGCGGCGTTGCAGGTATGCACGCTGTTCGTGGTGCTGTGCTGGTTGTGCCTGTATGCCCGCTACGTGCAGGCCTCGCGCCAGCGCATGCGCCAGCGCCGCATCGCCCTGCAGGCGCACCAGGACACCCTGCGCGGCATGATGGGGCAACTGGAGGAACTGGTGGCCACCGACGAGCTGACCGGCCTGTTCAACCGCCGGCATTTTCTGCGCCTGGCCAGCGATGCCCTGGCCAGCATGCCCATGGGGAGCCGGCATGGCCTGGCGCTGATCGACCTGGACCATTTCAAGCGCATCAACGACGCCCACGGGCATGCGGTCGGCGACCGGGTACTGCAGGCCTTTGCCCAGGTTGCCAGCGAGCACCTGTGCGACGCCGCGGTGCTGGCCCGCTATGGCGGCGAGGAGTTCGTGCTGCTGTTGCCCGATTGCACGGCCCAGGCCCTGGAACATTGCTGCGAGCGTCTGCGTCAGGCCTTCGGTGCGTTGCCCTCGGCGGCGATGCAGGGGCAGGTGGGGCCCTTGAGCCTGTCGGTCGGGATGACCCTGCTGACAGCCGAGGATGACCTGGACAATGCATTGCACCGTGCCGACCAGGCGCTGTACCGCGCCAAGCGCAGCGGCCGAAATCGCTGTGTGCCGGCCTGGGAGGTGGTGGATGCCTGAGTTGTGCGTAGGTGAGCGCAGCTGGCAGGTGGCCGAGGGCAGCAACCTGCTGGATGCGCTGAACGAGGCTGGCGTGGGCGTGCCCTACAGCTGCCGGGCGGGGAGCTGCCATGCATGCCTGGTGCGCTGTCTGGCGGGTGTGCCGGGTGATGCCAGGCCCGATGCGCTGAGCGAAGGCAAGCGCCTGGAGGGCTGGCGGCTGGCCTGCCAGTGCCGGGTCGAGAGTGACCTGCAGGTAGCGGTGTTCGACCCGGTGCGCGATGGGGCGCCGGCGCGGGTCGTCGCGCTGGACTGGCTGGGCGCGCAGGTGCTGCGCCTGCGCCTGCAACCGGACAGGCCGTTGCGGTATCAGGCGGGGCAGCATCTGGTGCTGTGGAGCGCGCAGGGTGTTGCGCGACCGTATTCGCTGGCCAGCGTGCCGGGCGAGGATGAATGGCTTGAATTTCACCTGGATTGCCGGCATGCCGGGGCGTTCTGCAGCGCGGCGCGGGGGTTGCAGGTGGGCGACCTGGTGCGCCTGGGGGAGTTGCGCGGTGGCGCACTGCATTACGATCCGGACTGGCAGGCCCGGCCGTTGTGGCTGCTGGCGGCGGGTTCCGGGCTGGCGCCACTGTGGGGGATTGTGCGCGAGGCGCTGCGTCAGGAGCATCAGGGGGCGATCAGGGTGGTGCATGTGGCGAGCGAGGCGGGTGGGCATTACCTGCAGCGGGAGCTGGATGAACTGGCGCGGCGGCACCCGCAGATGGAGGTGCAGTTGCTGATACCGGAGGAGTTGGGGCCGATGCGTCTGGCATCGCGTCAGACGATTGCGCTGGCTTGTGGCTCTGCGTCGAGTGTGGAGCGGTTTGCGCGTGGGTTGTTTCTGGCGGGGTTGCCGCGTAATCAGCTGTTTGCGGATGTATTCGTGGGGCATGCCTGAGCTCCTATTCCCCTAAGGAGGTACTGCAGGCTCCTGCGGCGTTTGCGCTGGCCTTGGCTCTGGCTCTGGCTCTGGCTCTGGCTCTTGATCTGCTTTTGATTTTGATCTTCCGTCCCCCAGAAGGCCGAGTGGAGGTGTCGTGCAGGGGGCGGGGCGAAGCCCCTTCGGCGTTAGCCGAAGCGAGCGACTGTTAGAGTTGCTTGCAACTCGGGTCGCGTGCCCCCGGAGAGGCGCCGGAGGGAGGGGACCCGTAGCGAAGCGTAGGGCCTGATGATGGACGGAGCGGTTTTGCTTACTTTTTCCAAGAAAAAAGTAAGCCGCTGTAAGAGCGGAAGGGGCCCTCGGCGTCTGTATTCATGTTGGATATGCTCGCTGTCATTGGAACCACTGATCCAGAGTCGAGAGATTATCCAGCCTGGATGGCGATTCCACTCGGCCTTCTGAAGGGCCGGCAGATCAAAGCCAGATTAAGACCAAGATCACCGGCACCTGCACCGGCGTATCGGCACCCATAAAAAAGCCCCGCCATCAAGGAGGGGCTCTAGTGACAACCGGTCAGCTTCAGACCAACGGATCACCGACATGCAGAATCTTCATGCCATTGGTGCCACCGATGGTGTGGTAGCTGTCACCCTTGGTCAGGATGACCCAGTCACCTTGCTCGACCACGCCACGCTTGAGCAGCTCGTCCACCGCCGCCTGGCTGACTTGCTCCGGCGCCAGCGCCGCAGGGTCGAACGGTACGGTGTACACGCCACGGAACATCGCAACCCGCGCCTGGGTCTCGCGGTGCGGCGAGAAGGCGAAAATCGGGATCGACGAACGAATACGCGACATGATCAGCGGGGTGTAGCCACTCTCGGTCAAGGCAATGATCGCCTTCACACCCGGGAAGTGGTTGGCGGTGTACATGGCCGCCAGCGCGATGCTCTCGTCGCAACGGCTGAACTGCGTGCCCATGCGGTGGCTGGAGGTCTTGCTGGTAGGGTGCTTCTCGGCGCCCAGGCAGATCCGCGCCATGGCCTGTACCGCCTCGAGCGGGTAGGCACCGGCAGCACTCTCGGCCGACAGCATCACCGCGTCGGTGTAGTCGAGCACGGCGTTGGCCACGTCGGACACTTCGGCACGGGTCGGCATCGGGTTCTGGATCATCGACTCCATCATCTGGGTCGCGGTGATCACCGCCTTGTTGTGGCGGCGTGCATGCAGAATGATCTTCTTCTGGATGCCCACCAGCTCGGCGTCGCCGATTTCCACACCCAGGTCACCACGGGCCACCATCACTGCATCACTGGCGCGAATCAGGCCGTCGAGGGTCTCGTCGTCGGCCACGGCTTCGGCACGTTCGATCTTGGCCACCAGCCAGGCCGTACCACCGGACTCGTCACGCAGGCGACGGGCGTATTCCATGTCGCTGGCATCACGCGGGAACGACACGGCCAGGTAGTCCAGGTCCATCTCGGCCGCCAGCTTGATATCGGCCTTGTCTTTCTCGGTCAGGGCCGGGGCGGTCAGGCCGCCGCCGCGACGGTTGATGCCCTTGTGGTCCGACAGCGGGCCGCCGATCAGCACCACGCAGTGCAGGGCGTCGGCGCTGGCGGTTTCGACGCGCATGACCACGCGGCCGTCGTCGAGCAGCAGTTCGTCACCCACGCCGCAGTCCTTGACCAGGTCCGGGTAGTCGATGCCGACGATATCCTGGGTGCCTTCGGTGAGCGGGTGAGCCGTGGAGAAGGTGAAGCGGTCGCCGACCTTGAGTTCGATTCGCTTGTTGGCAAACTTGGCAATGCGGATCTTCGGCCCTTGCAGGTCGCCCAGCAGCGCGACGTGGCGGCCATGCTTGGCAGCGATGTCACGGATCATGCGGGCGCGAGCCTTGTGCTCGTCCGGGGTACCGTGCGAGAAGTTCAAGCGAGCGACGTCCAGACCCGCAAGGATCAGTTGCTCGATAACTTCCGGCGAGTTGCTGGCGGGGCCAAGGGTGGCGACAATTTTGGTGCGGCGGATGGTCATGCACAGACTCCTGTAGTGAAGCGCAGCGAAAGGCTACTCCGGAAAATCGCTGTAGTCATTGTTCCTTTGCACTACCTTGGTGGGAGGAGGAGGGGCGCTTGAACGAGTGGCAAGCGGCAAGCGCAATGCAGTCCGCTTGCCGCTGTTCCTCCTATAGCTTTCAAGGAAAGCGCCGATACACTGCTCAGTAGAGGAGACCCCCCATGCGAGCCTTGATCGTTTTAGCCCTGGCGACCAGTGTCGTCGGTTGCACCCGCTGGTCGATGGACCATCACCTGAACAATGCCTACCGCGCCTATGATCGCGGCAACTGCGAGCAGGTCATGCTCGAGCTGTCGCAGGTCGACCGCACCAGCCGTGCGCGCCCGTTCATCCACCCCGAGGCGTCGATGCTGCGCGGTCAGTGCCTGGAGCGCCAGAAGCTCTATGTGGATGCGGCGCAGACCTACCAGTACATCATCACCCAGTACCCGCGCAACGAGTACGCCTACCGTGCCCGCGCCCGCCTGCAGACCCTCGAGCAGCTTGGCCACTATCGCCCCAATGGCGAGCCGGCCATCGCCCGTCCGGCCAGCAGCACCCCCTGGCGTTGATGGCCGCGCAACGACGTCGATACTGACGTTAATACTAAAGTGCGCGGGTCCGAATGTGACGGGGCAGTCAGGTTGCGCTAGGCTTGTGAGGTACATGCGGTACACCAGAACGATCCAGCGCGACCCTGCTCAAGGGTCTTCGACAGCGACTCCTATCATGTTTACCGAACGTCGAATCGAGCGTCACCTGCTCCCGTATTACCTCAAGGTCTTCAACCGGTTTACCGGGTTGCCCATCGGTTATCTGGGCAATGTGTCCGAAGACGGCCTGATGCTGATCAGCGACCTGCCACTGCTGGTGGGCCCCGATTTCGAACTGCAGCTCAAGGTGCCCGGGCGCGCCGGTGCGCTGCACGTGATCAACCTCACCGCCAGCTGCCTGTGGTGCCACGAAGACGAGAACCCGGGGCACTACGATTCCGGCTTCATGCTGCTGCAGGCTCCTCGCGAATACGACGAGCTGGTGTCGTCGCTGCGCAACTATTTCAGCTTCCACCCGTTGAGTGCGTCGGCCTGAGGTAGACTCCCGGCAGATTTTCTGTTCAGGACGACGCCGTGAGCTCCAGCATTTTCTGGCACGACTATGAAACCACCGGTATCAACCCGCGCAGCGACCGGCCCCTGCAGGTGGCAGGGGTGCGCACCGATCTGGACCTCAACGAGATCGAGCCGCCGGTCAACCTCTTCTGCCAACCCGCCGACGATATTCTGCCGCACCCTGCGGCGTGCCTGATAACCGGCATTACCCCGGCGCAGCTGGCCACCCAGGGCCTGTGCGAAGCCGAGTTCATGACCCGGGTGCACGCCGAGCTGGCGCGCCCGGGTACTTGCGGGGCTGGCTACAACTCGCTGCGTTTCGACGACGAAGTGACGCGTTACAGCCTGTATCGCAACTTTTTCGACCCCTATGCCCGCGAGTGGCAGGGCGGCAACAGCCGCTGGGACCTTATCGATGTGGTGCGCACTGCCTACGCCTTGCGCCCCGATGGCATCCAGTGGCCGCAGCGCGACGGCCAGGTGAGCCTGAAGCTGGAGCTGCTGACGGCGGCCAATGGCATCGATCACGGGCAGGCGCACGAGGCGCTTGCGGATGTGCGTGCCACGTTGGCAATGGCGCGCTTGATCCGCGAGAAGCAACCCAGGCTGTATGCATGGTTGTTCCAGTTGCGCAGCAAGCAGAAAGTCCTCGATCAAGTGCGTTTGTTGCAACCGCTTGTGCATATTTCCGGACGCTTTTCTGCGGCACGTAATTATCTTGGCGTGGTGCTGCCCCTGGCCTGGCATCCACGCAATCGCAATGCGCTGATTGTGTGCGACTTGCATCAGGATATCGCCCCATTGCTGACGGAAGATGCCGAAGTGTTGCGTCAGCGTCTGTACACCCGACGCGAGGAAATGTCCGAGGGACAATTGCCGGTACCGTTGAAATTAATTCAGATCAATCGCTGCCCGGTGGTCGCGCCCTTGAGTGTATTGCGCGGTGAAGATCAGCAACGCCTTGGCCTGGATATGACGTTGTATCAACAGCGTGCCGAGCAGTTGAGTGCCGCCCAGGCCGTGTGGCAGAACAAGTTGAGCGCTATTTATGACAGTCAGGAATTCGCCCCGAGCGAAGACCCCGAGCAACAGCTGTATGACGGGTTTATCGGTGATCGCGACCGACGCCTGTGTGAACAAGTAAGAACCGTGGAGCCCGAGCAATTAGCCACGGGTCAGTGGATGTTCGACGATGCACGATTGCCGGAGTTGCTGTTTCGCTACCGTGCGCGCAATTTTCCGCAGACCTTGGATGCGCAGGAGCGCCAGCGTTGGCTCGGGTTCTGCCAGCAGCGCCTGAGCGACCCGGCAATGGGCGCTCCGAATACCCTTGAAGGCTTCGAGCAGGCATTGCAGAGCGCCTGGCTGGATGCCGATGCCACGCAGCGCGAGTTGCTGGCGCAATGGCGAGCCCATGCCATGAACTTGCGCGAACGGTTTGCCCTTCAGTAATTGCAGGCAATAAAAAACGCCAGCATGCTGGCGTTTTGGGCTGACCTGTAACCGGGTTACAGTGTCCAGCGATTAACCGAGCAGGGTCGCCCAGCCTTCTACTACGTCACCACCCCACTTGGCTTTCCACTCTTTGAGTGTCTTGTGGTTGCCACCTTTGGTTTCGATGACTTCGCCATTGTGCGGGTTCTTGTATTGCTTGACCTTGCGTGCACGCTTGGTGCCGGTGGTTTTAACCGGGCCCCGAGGGGCCTTGTTCAGTTTGGCCTCAGGGTCCAGCAGAGCAATAATGTCGCGCAGCGACTTGGAGTACTCGCCCATCAGCTCGCGCAGTTTGGCTTCAAACTCCAGCTCGGTTTTCAGCTTGTTGTCTTCGGACAGGTTCTTCAGGCGGGCTTGCAGTTCTTTGATGGCTTCTTCGGTAGCGCGGTATTCGTTGATCAGGGACATGAGGTATTCCTTGGAGGGAAGGGACGCAGGACAGCGGTGCAGCAATAATAGTCAGACACTTAATACAAGTAAACATTAAACCGCCGTCATTGCGGAATACCTTCATAATTGAAAGGGTATTGTGACGAGATACTCCCAATTATCCGCTTCAATTGTTAAATAACTTTAATGTGCCCTTGACGAGGTGCAAGCCCAGGCTGGCTGCGGTGTGAGGTTGTGATACACGGTATGCAATCACTACTGCAGTTTTTCCGGGCAGTCGTTAGAATACGCGCCTTTGCGAACTCTGGAGCCCCTCTCATGCGCACCTATCGGCTGGTGATCGCTTGCCCCGACCGTGTCGGCATCGTCGCCAAAGTCAGTAATTTTCTGGCGTCCCATAACGGCTGGATCACCGAAGCGAGCCATCATTCCGATGACCTGAGCGGCTGGTTCTTCATGCGTCACGAAATCCGTGCCGATACCCTGCCTTTCGGCATCGAGGCGCTGCGCGAAGCGTTCGCGCCGATTGCCGAAGAGTTTTCGATGGTGTGGCGCATTACCGACACCGACCAGAAGAAACGCGTGGTGCTGATGGCCAGCCGCGAGTCCCATTGCCTGGCCGACCTGCTGCACCGCTGGCACAGCAACGAGCTGGACTGCGATATCCCGTGCGTGATCTCCAACCACAATGACCTGCGCAGCATGGTCGAGTGGCACGGCATTCCGTTCTACCACGTACCGGTCGACCCGCAGAACAAGCAGCCGGCATTTGCCGAGGTGTCGCGCCTGGTCAAGGAGCATGCCGCCGACGTGGTGGTGCTGGCGCGCTACATGCAGATCCTGCCGCCGCAGCTGTGCCAGGAATACGCCCAGCAGGTGATCAACATTCACCACAGCTTCCTGCCGTCGTTCGTGGGGGCCAAGCCGTATCACCAGGCGTCGATGCGTGGCGTGAAGCTGATCGGCGCCACCTGCCACTACGTGACCGAAGAGCTGGATGCCGGCCCGATCATCGAGCAGGACGTGGTGCGTGTGAGCCACAGCGACAGCATCGAGGACATGGTGCGTTTCGGTCGCGACGTCGAGAAGATGGTGCTGGCCCGCGGCCTGCGCTATCACCTGGAAGACCGCGTGCTGGTGCACGGCAACAAGACGGTGGTGTTCTAGGACCGCACCGGCCCTTCGCCAGACTTGCTGGCGAAGGGCACAACGCGTGTCTACCGCCGTGCCAGGCGCAACCGCTCCAGCAGCGGCTTGCCCAGCAGGCAGACGAACACCGGGCCGCCCACCACCAGATAGAAGTAGTACGTCACCACCCGCCATATCAGAATCGCCGCTGCCGCGGTCGACTTGCCCACCATGGGCGTCAGCAGCGTCGCCGAGGTCAACTCCGCCGCGCCAGCCCCGCCGGGCAACAGGCTGAACTGGCCGGCACTCAGGGCGAGCATCTGCACCAGAAAGCTCGACACCCACTGCAGGTCTGCCCCCAGCCCGCGCAACACCAGGTACAGCACGCTGTAGCGCAGCGCCCAGTGCAGGCAGGTGAGCCCGAACACCAGTGCCAGTACGCGCTTGGGTAGGCGCCAGGTAGCGGCAAACGCGCGAAAGAAATGCAGCACCTTGCGCGCCCAGCGTCGGCACGTGGCGTCACGCACCTTCAATCGCCGCAGCAGCCGGCCCATCGCACGCATCAACCCGCGGCGCCAGCGCAGTATCGCCAGCCCCGCCAGCAGGCCGGCGAACATCATCAGCGCACTGGCCAGCAGCATGCCCTGCATGCTTGCGCTGAAGCGGTGGAACAGCATGTAGATGACAATCCCGAACATCGCGCACAGGAAGAACACCAGGTCATTGAGCTGGTCCATGGCGAACACCGCGCTGCTCTGGGCCGGGCGCACCCGGTGCCTGGCCAGCAGGGCCACCAGCGCCAATGGCCCGCCGCTGCCGCCGGGGGTGGAGCAGATGGCGAACTCGGTGGCCATGATCACCCCCAGGCTGCGCACCCGCCCCAGCGCCGCCCCCTGGGTGCCGAGCAGCAGACGCAGGCGCAGGGCGTTGATGCACCAGCACAGCACGATCATGCCGAACAACCCCATCAGCAGCGCCAGCGGGAACCGCTGCAGGCGCGGCAGCAGGTCGCTGCCGCCCAGCAGCGTCGGTACCAGCAGCGCCAGCAGCAGGGCCAGCGTGAGCCAGCCCAGGCGAGTCATGCGCCGGGCCTGCTGGCCAGCCAGGCCATCTTGGTCATGGGGGTACGGCCCTGCTGCAGCAGTTGCTGCAGGGTGTCGAGCCAGTAGCGGCGCGAATAGGCATGGCGCATGTCCACCGGGTGCAGCCCGAGGCGGATCGTGGCCGCCTGCTGCAGGCGTGCCCGGCGCGCCTCGCTGAGCACTTTCGACAGCCCGCGGCGCCAGGCACTGCGGGCGCTCCACACCAGCCCCGGGGCGTCGATGCGGCTGAAGTCGGGCAGGCGGAACAGGTGCTGCGGGTCGCTGGTGTAGTGCAGCGGGGTTTCGCGCAGGGCCTGGCGAGTGCCTTCGCTCATCAGCCAGGCCGGGGCAACGAAGCCGGTCAGCGGCCAATCGCAGGCCTGGAACAGCTCGATCCCGGCATTCAGGCGATGCAGCGCCTGGGCCTGGCCCAGGGCGTAGAACTCACCCTCCCAGGTATAGATGCGGCGCATGAAGTACTCGCGCGGCGAACGTGGCGGCGGACCGTCGTCGGCATGGTAGTAGCCATGCAGGGCCAGTTCGTCGCCCCGGCTCAGTCGCCGCTCCAGCACCTGGCGAAAGGCCGGGGCCTGCTGCACAGGGTTGCGCCGGTGGAAGTCGGGTACCACCAGCAGGGTCATGGGGATGTCGCCCAGGGCGTCGACGGCTTCGACGAAGGGCTGGTAGTCGGGCCAGGTTTCCGGGGCCACGTCGTGCAGCACCAGCAGTACGCTGGGGCGCTGGTAATGCAGGTCAGGCTGTTCAGGCATGGGCGCGCACCGGTTGCTCGTGATGGCCCAGCACGGCCCGATAGTGTTCGAGCAGGCCGCCGACCACCGTGTCCCAGGCGTAGTGCTGTTCGGCATGCCGGCGTGCCTGCTGCCCCAGTTGCGGTGCACCGGCCTCGAACAGCTCGCGCACGGCGGCGGCCATCGCCTGGCCGTCGTTGGGCGTGCACAGCCGGCCGTAGCCCGGTTCGACGATTTCGGTAAAGGCCCCGGCCGCTACCGCCACCACCGGGATGCCGCTGGCCATGGCCTCGAGTATCACCAGCCCGAAGGTCTCCTGGTCGCCGGCGTGCAGCAGCGCATCGGCACTGGCCAACAGGCGGGCGACCTGGGTGGCCGGGCAGAAGTGGTTGATGATGGTGACGTTGGCCGGCACGTTGCTGGGCATGTGCGAACCCACCAGCAGCAGGTGATAGTGCTTGCCCAGGCGTTTCATGCAGTCCAGCAGCACGGGCAAGTTCTTCTCCCGGGAGCCGCGCCCGGCGAACACCAGCAGGCGCGTGGTGTCGGCCAGCCCCAGTTCGGCGCGCAGGCCGGGGTCGCGATGATCGGGGTGGAAGGTCTGCAGGTCCACCCCGAGGCGCTGTACATGCACATTGCCGATGCCCAGCCCGCGCAGCTTGTCGGCCATCACCTGGCTGGGCGCCAGCACCCGGTCGAAGTTGCCGTACAGCTTGCTGACATAGGCTTCGACATTGGGCGTGAACCAGTGACCCATGCGGTTGCCGACCAGTAGCGGCAGGTCGGAATGGTAGAACCCGATCACCGGCACATCGAGCTGGCGCCGTGCATCGAGCGCGGCCCAGGCGGTGAGGTAGGGGTCGCCCACTTCGATCAGGTCCGGTTGCAGGTCGTGCAGTACGTTGCGCCAGGGCGCCAGACGCAGCGGGAAGCGGTAGCCGTTGCCGAAGGGCAGGGCGGGGGCAGGCACCTGATAGATGCCATTGGCATGGCTGGCGCTGGCGCCGGGGATCAGCAGGCTGTGGCGAACGCCGGGGTTCAGGCCCAGGCGGCGGTGTTTGGCATCAAGATAGGTACGCACACCGCCACTGGCGGGGGCGTAGAACATGGTGATGTCAGCGATGTGCACGATCAGCATCCCTCCGAGACCGTCTTCAGGTTGTCATCGCGCATGGATATGCGGTGGATGACGCGCCCTAGGGTGGACCTCAGTGAAGGATAGTTTGTTCGATCATGTTGCGCGCCCGGCGAGCAAGCCGCCGGGCGCGCGCGGTCAGATGCGGAAGGTACCGACCAGGTGCTTGAGGCGGCCGGCCTGCTGTTCCAGGTCGGAACAGGCACGCAGGGTGGCCTGCAGGTTCTCCACGCCTTCCTGGTTGAGCATGTTGATTTCGTTGATGTCCATGTTGATCGACTCGACCACCGAGGTCTGCTCTTCGGTGGCGGTGGCCACCGACTGGTTCATGCCGTCGATCTCGCCGATACGCAGGGTCACGCTGCCCAGGCGTTCGCCGGCCTGGTTGGCGATCGAGACGCTGTCCTGGCTGTGGCGCTGGCTCTGGCTCATTGTGTCGACCGACTCGCGGGCGCCGACCTGCAGCTCTTCGATCATGCTCTGCACCTGTTGTGCCGACTCCTGGGTACGGTGTGCCAGGTTGCGCACTTCATCGGCCACCACGGCAAACCCGCGCCCGGCTTCACCGGCACGGGCCGCCTCGATGGCCGCGTTGAGGGCCAGCAGGTTGGTCTGTTGCGAGATGCTGGTGATCACTTCGAGGATCTGACCGATGTTCACGGTCTTGCTGTTGAGCGTCTCGATGTGCGAGCTGGAGGTGGAGATAAGGTCCGACAGACGGTTCATTGCCTGGATGCTGCGGTCTACCACCTGCTGGCCCTCTTCGGCCAGGTGGCGTGCAGAGCTGGCCTGCTGCGAGGCTTGCGCGGCGTTATGGGCGATTTCCTGGGCAGCGGCGCCCAGCTCGTTGATGGCGGCGGCCACGCTGTTGGTGCGGTTGGCCTGCTCGTCGGAGTTGACCATCGAGGAGTTGGAGGCGCTGACCACGCGCAGTGCCACTTCGTTGACCTGCTGGGTGGCCGAGGACACTTCGCGGATCGAGCTGTGGATACGCTCGACGAAGTGGTTGAAGGCGCGGCCCAGGGTGCCGAATTCGTCGTTGCTGTGGATGCTCAGACGCTTGGTCAGGTCGCCTTCGCCCTGGGCGATGTCTTCCATGGCGCGGGTCATGATGTGCAGCGGTTGCAGCAGCACGCGGATGAGCATGCCGAGCAGGGCGATGATGATGGCCACCGCAATCACGGTGACGATCACCGCCGAGGTGCGGAACTTGCTCAGCATCGCGTAGGCTTTTTCTTTATCGATCGAGAGACCGATGTGCCAGTTGGCCGATGGCAGGCCTTTGACCGGTGCGAAACTGAGAATACGGGTCTGGCCGTTGTTCTCGACCTCGGTCAGTTCCTTGGTCAGGCGCGGGGTGTTGTTCGGGTACAGGTCCGACAGCGACTTCATCACCAGGTCCTTGTCCGGGTGCACCAGGATCTTGCCTTGGTCGTTCACCAGAAACGCGTAGCCCATGCCGCCGAAATTCAGGGAGTTGATGATCTTGACCAGGGCGTCCAGCTCCATGTCGCCACCGACCACGCCCAGCTCGCGCGACACTGTGGCGTTCATGCCGATCACCATCTTGCCGGTACTGATGTCCAGGTAGGGTTCGGTCAGGGTCGGGCCGTTGGCCGCCATGCTGTCCTTGTACCAGTCGCGGATGCGCGGATCGTAGCCGTCAGGCATCTGGATCACCGGGCGCACGGTGAAGCCGCCGTCGGTCTTGCCCATGTACACCGTGATGAAGCTCGACGCCAGCACCTTCTGGTCCAGCAGCGAATCGAGGTTGCCGGGAGCTGCCGCGATGTTCTGTGCCAGGTTCTCTACCAGCAGCAGGCGTCCTTCGAAGAGGTTCTTGATGTTGGTCGAGGCGGCATCGCCCATTTCGCCGACATAGTTTTCCAGATCTTCGTGAATCGCATTACGCTGCAGGTAATCGTTGTAGAGAGTAAAGAGGGTGAAGGCCACAAGGACGATCAGGGAAGCAGCCAGCAAGATCTTATGGCTGAAACGGAAGCTTTTATTCATGGCGTATTGGGTCCGCTAAGGTCTTTATATCCGGGTCATTCGCACAAAGGCATCTTGAAAGCAGTGCAGTTCCCATGTCCTTGTCGGGCTTTTCCTGACTTTCTGGGTGAAACATCAACACTTGGTATCGGCCGAGTACTACTAAAGCTTGAACAGAGGGTGAAAAAACATGCCTGACTCTTTGCAGTTCATTCTCGGTGCGGACCTGGCGGGGCAGCCGGTGTGCCAGGCCATGCGCCTGGCCAACCGTCACGGACTGGTTGCCGGGGCCACCGGCACCGGCAAGACCGTGACCTTGCAGCACCTGGCCGAGGCCTTCAGCGATGCCGGCGTGGCGGTGTTCGCTGCCGACGTCAAAGGCGACCTGTGCGGCCTGGGTGCGGTGGGCAGCCCGCAGGGCAAGGTGGCCGAGCGGATTGCCGGCATGCCCTGGCTCGAGCATCGGCCGCAGGCGTATCCGGTGACCCTGTGGGATGTGCACGGCAAGTCCGGGCACCCGTTGCGCACGACCTTGAGCGAAATGGGCCCGTTGCTGCTGGGCAACCTGCTCGAACTCAACGACAGCCAGCAGGCGGCGCTGTATGCGGCGTTCAAGGTGGCCGATCGCGAGGGCCTGTTGCTGCTGGACACCAAGGACCTCAAGGCGCTGCTCGGCCACCTCAAGGACAACCCGCAGGTGCTCGGCGAAGACAGTGCGCTGATGACCAGCGGTTCCAGCCAGGCCCTGTTGCGGCGCCTGGCGACCCTGGAGCAGCAAGGGGCCGAGGCTCTGTTCGGTGAGCCGGCGTTGCAGTTGCCAGACCTGCTGCAGCCTGCTGCCGACGGGCGCGGGCGCATCCACCTGCTCGATGCCAGCCGCCTGGTGCACGAGGCGCCGAAGGTGTATGCGACCTTCCTGCTGTGGTTGCTGGCGGAGCTGTTCGAGCAGTTGCCCGAGCGTGGCGATGCGGACAAGCCTCTGCTGGCGCTGTTTTTCGATGAGGCTCACCTGTTGTTCAGCGGCACGCCCAAGGCCTTGCAGGATCGTCTGGAACAGGTGGTGCGGTTGATTCGTTCCAAGGGGGTGGGGGTGTATTTCGTGACTCAGTCGCCGGGCGACCTGCCGGACGATGTGCTCGCCCAGCTCGGCCTGCGTATCCAGCATGGCTTGCGTGCGTTCACGGCCAAGGAGCAGAAGTCGCTGCGGGCGGTGGCCGATGGGTTTCGGCCGAACCCGGCGTTCGACACCCTGGCGGTGCTGACCGAGCTTGGCATTGGCGAGGCGTTGGTGGGCACCCTGCAGGACAAGGGCACGCCGGGCATGGTCGAGCGGGTACTGATCGCGCCGCCGCAATCGCGCATCGGGCCGTTGAGCGAGGCCGAGCGGGCGGCGCTGATTGCGGCGTCGCCGTTGCAGGGGCGCTATGACAAGCCGATCGATCGGGAGTCGGCGTACGAGATATTGATGGCGCGCAAGGGGCAGGTGCCATCGGCGCAGCAGGCGCCGGCTGAGGAAAGCCTGGCCGACAAGGCCGGGGAGTTCTTGCAGAGCGCGGCGGGGCAGGCGATCAAGTCGGCGGTGCGCCAGGCGGCCAATCAGTTCGGACGGCAACTGGTGCGGGGCTTGATGGGCTCACTGCTGGGGGGCAGCAAGCGCCGCTGACAAGGCGTCGAGGCAGTGGAGTTGCCGGTTCGCCGGCAAGTTCTCAAGCGGGCCCGAAGGCACCGAGCCGGTACCCTGCGCAGGCTCGGCAGGTTGTGCCAAGGGGCCGCAGCAGTGCTCGCAGCTTCGTGTATAGGCCGTGTCGGGTGTGAGCAGTTGGCCTGCGCACAGCAGCACGCCCTGACCGTCGGGCAGCAACGTGGCGCTGTGGGAGAAACGCGGTTCGTTCAGCTCGCTGCCCAGCACCCATGCATCCTGGCGTGGGTCGTACAGCTCGGTGCTGGGGCGGTAGGGCAGTCTGGTATGGCCGGCCACCAGCAGCCGACCATCGGGCAGCAACGTGGCGGTGTGCCCCTGGTGTCCACGCTGCATGGGCGGGCCACTTCGCCAGGTATCGGCTAGCGGATCGTACAAAAACGATTCCAGTGCATTTTCACCAAACGGCATGCAGGTGCCACCCGCCACCATCACCTGGCCATTGTTCAGCAGCGTGGCCGTATGTTGCATGCGGGGGGCAGGCAGTGGCGTGATCGGCTTGAACCGCCCGGTCTGCGGGTCGAAGAGTTCGCAGTGGGCCAGTGCCTGGTCGGGGGCATAGCCGCCGATAATCAGCACCTTGCCGGAATCGAGCAACGTGGCGCTGTGGTTCATGCGTGCCTGACTGCGCTCACCGAGCTGATGCCACTCGTCGCTGGCGACGTCGTACAGCTCGACGATGTCGAGCACTTTACCGGTATCGCCCTTGAGGTGGTTGCCGCCGATGACAAGCACCTTGTTCGTGCCGCCCCACAATGACGTAGCGGTGTGGCTGAAGCGGGCAACCTGGAGGCTGCGCAGCGTTGTCCAGCGTGAGCGGATGGGGTCGAAACGCTCGACGTGGTCGCTGGCTTCTCCGGTTTGCGAGCCGCCGACCAACAGAAAGGACCCGTCGTCGAGAGTGACCGTGAGTTGCGAGAATGCCGCCTTCTGCTTGGGAGGTTGTTGCTTCCATTCGCGCTGGTCAAGGCTGAAGCGTTCCACGCTGTCGGTGGCATGCCCGCCATTGGTGATGCCGCCGGCAACCAGCACATCGCCATTGGGCAAACGCATGGCGCTGTGCAGGGCCCGGGCGATGTGCATGGCGCCAGCGCAAGCGTGGATATGGCCGTCCTTCGACATGTGCATTCTCCTTGTCGGCGTGAAAAGGAGGGTGCGCTGCAGGTGGCCCATCGTCTACTGACATAAATGACAGTGCGTTTGCGCAGGGCCATGAAAAAAGGGCCAGCCAAATGAATGGCTGACCCTTCTGCGGTACTGCGTTATTTCAACCGATGGCTTTGGACGCCAACCAGAACAACCCCGCCGACAAGGCGATGGTCGCCGGCAGGGTCAGCACCCAGGCCAGCAGAATGGTGCGCACGGTGCCGCCTTGCAGGCCGCTCTTGTTCGCCACCATGGTCCCGGCCACACCCGACGACAGCACGTGGGTGGTCGACACCGGCAGGCTGAAGATGTTGGCCGCGCCAATCGCGCAGGCTGCGGTGATCTGCGCCGACATGCCCTGGGCATAGGTCATGCCCTGCTTGCCGATCTTCTCGCCAATGGTCAGTACCACACGCTTCCAGCCCACCATGGTCCCCAGGCCCAGGGCCAGGGCCACCGCCAGGATCACCCAGAACGGCGCGTACTCGGTGGTCGCGGTCAGGTCACGACGCAATTTGTCCAGGTCGGCCTTTTCACGTGCTTCCAGGCCTGGCAACTTGCTGACCTTTTTCGCCGTGTCATCCAGGCACAGCAGGTAACGCCGCACTTCCACGCGCTTCTCGGCAGTCAGCGAATGGTAGTCCGCCACGCCGTTGAGCGACTGCTGCAGCGCGGTGATGGTCGGCTCGGTCTGTTGTGGATTGCAGCTGAACTGCTCCGGCAGGTCACCGGCCTTGGCCTTGCCCAGTGCCAGGAATTCGCCCAGGGTTTCGCTGTTGCGCTGGTAGAACTGGCTCAGGTGCAGGGTCGCGTCACGGGTACGCTCGATCTGGTAGGTGGTGCTGTTCAGGTCCAGCACGAACTGCGCCGGCACGATGCCGATCAGCACCAGCATGATCAGGCCGATACCTTTCTGACCATCGTTGGAACCGTGCACGAAGCTGACGGCCATGGCCGAAATGACCAGTACCAGGCGGTTCCAGAACGGCGGGTGCTTCTTGTCGTCGAGCTTGCGGCGCTGTTCAGGCGTCTTGTGCATCTTCGACAGCGGGCGCCACCACTTCAGGCCGATCAGCACCAGCGCGGCCACGGCAAAGCCGGCCATGGGCGAGAGCACCAGCGACATGCCGATGTCGATTGCCTTCTGCCAGTTGACCCCGTCACCCAGTGGAATGTCGTTGAGCAGCGCGTTGGCCAGGCCCACGCCCAGGATTGAGCCGATCAGGGTGTGCGAGCTGGACGCCGGGATGCCGAAGTACCAGGTACCCAGGTTCCACGCGATGGCCGCGGCCAGCAGCGAGAAGACCATGGCCAGGCCATGCCCGGTGTTCACATTGATCAGCAGCTCCACCGGCAGCAGGTGCACGATGGCATATGCCACCCCGACTCCGCCCAGCAGGACGCCAAGGAAATTGAACACGCCGGAAAAGAACACGGCCAGGTGCGGCGGCATGGCTTTGGTATAGATGACAGTCGCTACCGCATTGGCGGTGTCATGAAAGCCATTGATGAACTCGAAGGCGAGCACGAAGGTCAAGGCGAGCAACAGGCTCACCAGTACCCAGGCATCAAGTCCGCTGAATAAATCGATCATGAAGGAATTCTGACCCGGTCATAAGGGGGCGCGATTATGCCAGAAATCCTGGGTAATCGATGCACTAGGTGCTGACCGGTCGGGGCGCTTTTGCGGGGGGGCAGGGCACTGCAGGAGGGGAGGGTAATCGAGAAAGATCGGCAAAAATCAGAAAAAATAACGCGAACGGTCAAGAAAAAACCGATGTTTTCCACGGCTGAATAATTCAAACGACCGTATTAAATTTGTGAGATTACGTAACGGTTTCATCTTCGACGCCGCAAGGGTCGCCCAAGGCACCGTCTTCGTGCCGGTGCCGTGCCCAGGGGCGGGCGCTTTGTCCGAGGGTCAGGGCTCCTGTGGGCTGAGCTCCTTTTGGATCTTTTGCAGTTCCACGGCAAATGCCTGGTCCAGCAGGCTGGCACGTTTGCGCCAGGGTTTGCGTTCGGGGTCTGGTTGGGCGGCGTATGTGGTGACTTCTCCGCCATAAACGTCCTTGTAACGTTGTTCCTGGCGCTCGAGTTCAGCGCGCAGTTCATCTTTCGTCACAGTGTTTCCTGAAGTTGGAGTTGATGCCGATTTCAACACAAGCACGTTGAACCCGACGACAGCGGCGCAGGCCATTGTGTCGAGCGTCTATATAAGACGAGGGTGATTGCAGTTGAATGGCTGTTTTACACCTTCTGTCGGGGCCTGTCAGCCCGGCAGAAGCAAAAACGGCCTTGCTGGTGGGCAAGGCCGTGCCTGGGACTTCTACGGTGGGTACCTGACCAGTCTCTCCAAGAAGCCACATGTGGCAGGCGAAAGGTATAAGCAATTGTAGGCATCGGTCAATTGCGATTATCGGCCGATGGTTCGATAATCGCCCAAGTGAAGTTTGCCGAGGTGAGTCATGAGTGAAGAAACAGGGGGCAAGGGCCCAGGCCTGAACGACAACGTGCGCAGCTCTTTCGCTTCGTTGGCGCCGCCCATCGTGGCCTCGCCGGCCAAGCGCATCCAGGCGTTCACCGGCGACCCGGATTTCATGACGTCGCTGGCGCGGGGCCTGGCGGTGGTGCAGGCGTTCCAGGAGCGCAAGCGGCACCTGACCATCGCCCAGATCAGCCACCGCACCGAGATCCCGCGGGCGGCGGTTCGCCGTTGCCTGCACACGCTGATCAAGCTCGGCTATGCCACCACCGACGGGCGCACCTATTCATTGCTGCCCAAGGTGCTGACCCTGGGTCATGCCTACCTGTCCTCGACGCCATTGGCGGTATCGGCGCAGCCGTACCTGGACCGCATGAGCGACCAGCTGCACGAGGCCTGCAACATGGCCACCCTCGAAGGTGACGACATTCTCTACATCGCCCGCTCGGCGACGGTGCAGCGCCTTATTTCGGTGGACCTGTCGGTGGGCGGGCGCCTGCCGGCCTATTGCACCTCGATGGGGCGCATCCTGCTGGCGGCGCTGGACGACGCCACCCTGCACGAATACCTGGAGCACGCCGACCTGCAGGCCAAGACCAGCCGTACCGTGCACGACCCGGCAGCCTTGCTGGAAATCCTCCAGCAGGTGCGCGAGCAGGGCTGGTGCGTGGTCGACCAGGAGCTGGAGCAGGGCCTGCGTTCGATCGCGGTGCCGGTGTACGACGCCTCCGGCCAGGTGCTGGCGGCGCTGAACATCAGCACCCACGCCGGGCGGGTGAGTCGCAGCGAGCTGGAACAGAAGTTCCTGCCGATCATGGTGGCGGCCAGCCGCGACCTTAGTACCCAGCTGTTCAGTTGAATGCGTCGAGCGGTTCCTGTTCGATAAACGCACAGTCTTGCGTTTATCGAATTGCGCCGCGTCGCGCGCCTTATTAATGTCCCTCGCATCAAGTGGCCCCTGACGGCCTCCAATAATAATGAGCGAGAGAACACCCCATGACCTGCACCCTGTCCTGCTTCAGCCTGTACCTGCCCGCCTGCCGGCTGCACGGTAGCTGACCCTTTCCAAAAGACCCGTACCCGACCGTCTGTGCCGTTCACGCGCGCACCCGCACACTCGCGCGCATCTTCTGGATAAAAACAATGAATAGTCCCCAAGCTGCTGTTGGAAACTGCCTGGATGTGCAGTCGTTCATCAATGCCCAGCCGTTGTCGCGTTACCAATGGCGGGTGGTCATCCTGTGCTTTCTGATCGTGTTCCTCGACGGCCTGGACACCGCCGCAATGGGCTTCATTGCCCCGGCACTGTCCCAGGACTGGGGCATCGACCGCGCCAGCCTGGGCCCGGTGATGAGCGCCGCGCTGATCGGCATGGTGTTCGGTGCGCTGGGCTCGGGGCCGCTGGCCGACCGTTTCGGGCGCAAGGTGGTGCTGGTGGGCGCGGTGTTGCTGTTCGGCGCGTTCAGCCTGGCCTCGGCCTATGCCACCAACGTCGACCAGTTGCTGGTGCTGCGCTTTCTGACCGGCCTGGGCCTGGGTGCCGGCATGCCGAACGCCACCACGCTGCTGTCCGAATACACCCCCGAGCGGCACAAGTCGTTGCTGGTCACCAGCATGTTCTGCGGCTTCAACCTGGGCATGGCCGGTGGCGGGTTCATTTCCGCCAAGCTGATCCCGATGTTCGGCTGGCACAGCCTGCTGCTGATCGGCGGCATCCTGCCGCTGCTGCTGGTGGTGGTACTGATGGTGTGGCTGCCGGAGTCGGCGCGTTACCTGGTGGTGCGCAACAAGGGCACCGACCGGGTACGCCGCACATTGGCGCCGATCGAGCCGGGCATCGTCAACCAGGCTGCGAGCTTCAGTGTGCCGGAACAGAAGACGGTCAAGGCGCGCAACGTGTTCGCGGTGATCTTCTCGGGCACCTACAGCGTCGGCACGCTGCTGTTGTGGCTGACCTATTTCATGGGCCTGGTGATCGTCTACCTGCTGACCAGCTGGCTGCCCACGCTGATGCGTGACAGCGGCGCGAGCATGGAGCAGGCGGCGTTCATCGGTGCGCTGTTCCAGTTCGGCGGCGTGCTCAGCGCGGTGGCGGTAGGCTGGGCGATGGACCGCTACAACCCGCACAAGGTGATCGGCACCTTCTACCTGCTGGCCGGGGTGTTCGCCTACGCGGTGGGCCAGAGCCTGGGCAACATCACGCTGCTGGCGACCCTGGTGCTGATTGCCGGCATGTGCGTGAACGGGGCGCAGTCGGCGATGCCGTCGCTGGCGGCGCGCTTCTACCCCACCCAGGGCCGTGCCACCGGCGTGTCGTGGATGCTGGGCATCGGCCGGTTTGGCGCGATTCTCGGGGCCTGGATGGGCGCCACGTTGCTGGGCCTGGGCTGGAACTTCGAACAGGTGCTGACGGCCCTGGTGATCCCGGCCGCGATCGCGACGGTGGCGGTGGTGATCAAGGGTGTGGTGAGCCACGCTGACGCGACCTGACCGGCTGGCAGTAGCGCCCCTATCGCGGGTCAAGCCCGCTCCCACATGGATCTCCACCGTACCTGTGGGAGCGGGCTTGACCCGCGATGATTTGTGGATCCTTAGCACAACAACAATACGTTCGATAATCGAACGCTATGGCGATTATCGGATTGTACGGCCCAATGCGCCGCCTTAATCTGAGCTCATGCCGGTGCCGCCCAGAGGCACCTCTGAAACCGCTCTCCAGGAGTCTGCAATGGCTGAAATCCTCTCGCTCCACGACGCCGTGAAGCAGTTCGTCAACGACGGCGACAGCGTCGCCCTTGAAGGCTTCACGCATTTGATCCCGACCGCCGCCGGGCACGAAATCATTCGTCAGGGCAAGAAGGATCTGACCCTGGTGCGCATGACCCCCGACCTGATCTACGACCAGCTGATCGGCGCCGGCTGCGCCCGCAAGCTGATCTTCTCGTGGGGCGGCAACCCGGGTGTCGGGTCGCTGCACCGCCTGCGTGACGCGGTCGAGAAGCAGTGGCCGCACGCCATGGAAATCGAAGAACACAGCCACGCCGACCTCGCCAACGCCTACGTTGCCGGTGCCTCGGGCCTGCCGTTCGCGGTGCTGCGCGCCTACGCCGGCTCCGACCTGCCCAAGGTCAACCCGCTGATCAAGAGCGTGACCTGCCCGTTCACCGGTGAGGTGCTGGCCGCCGTGCCGTCGGTTCGCCCGGACGTCACCGTGATCCACGCGCAGAAGGCCGACCGCAAGGGCAACGTGCTGCTGTGGGGCATCCTGGGTGTGCAGAAGGAGGCCGCCCTGGCCGCCAAGCGCTGCATCGTCACCGTGGAAGAGATCGTCGACGACCTCAACGCGCCAATGAATGCCTGCGTGCTGCCCACCTGGGCACTGTCGGCCGTGTGCCTGGTACCGGGCGGGGCGCACCCGTCCTACGCGCACGGCTACTCCGAGCGTGACAACCGCTTCTACCAGGCCTGGGACCCGATTGCCCGCAGCCGTGAGACCTTCACCGCCTGGATCGACGAATACATTCGCGGCACCGCCGACTTCCCTGCCTTCAAGGCAAAACTGGCCAGCGCTTCGGAGGCTGCACAATGAGCTACTCCACCAATGAAATGATGACCGTTGCCGCTGCCCGCCGCCTACGCAACGGCGCCGTGTGCTTCGTCGGCATCGGCCTGCCGTCCAAGGCCGCCAACCTGGCACGCCTGACCTCTTCGCCCGACGTGGTATTGATCTACGAATCGGGCCCTATCGGCGCCAAGCCAACGGTACTGCCGCTGTCCATCGGTGACGGCGAGCTGGCCGAAACCGCCGATACCGTGGTGCCCACCGGCGAGATCTTTCGCTACTGGCTGCAGGGCGGGCGCATCGACGTGGGCTTTCTGGGCGCCGCCCAGGTCGACCGTTTCGGCAACATCAACACCACCGTGGTCGGCGACTACCACCAGCCCAAGGTACGCCTGCCGGGTGCCGGTGGCGCACCGGAAATCGCCGGCTCCGCCAAGACCGTGCTGATCATCCTCAAGCAGTCCTCGCGCGCCTTCGTCGACAAGCTCGACTTCATCACCTCGGTCGGCCACGGCGAAGGCGGCGACTCGCGCAAACGCCTGGGCCTGCCCGGTGCCGGCCCGGTGGGCATCATCACCGACCTGTGCATCATGGAGCCCGAAGCCGGCAGCAACGAATTCGTGGTCACCTCGATTCACCCGGGTGTGACCCGCGAGCAGATCGTCGCCGCCACCGGCTGGGCGATCCGCTTTGCCGACAGCGTCGAAACCACCGTGGCGCCGAGCGAAGTCGAGCTGACTGCCCTGCGCGACCTCGAAGCGCGCACCGCGGCCGCCCACGGCCAAGCGCCGGGAGAAGCCTGATGCGTGACGTATTCATCTGCGACGCGATTCGCACCCCCATCGGCCGCTTCGGCGGCGCCCTGGCCGGCGTGCGCGCCGACGACCTGGCGGCGGTGCCGCTCAAGGCGCTGATCGAGCGCAACCCCACCGTGCAATGGGACCAGCTCGACGAAGTGTTCTTCGGCTGCGCCAACCAGGCCGGTGAAGACAACCGCAACGTGGCGCGCATGGCCCTGCTGCTGGCCGGGCTGCCCGACAGCGTGCCGGGTGTGACCCTCAACCGCCTGTGCGCCTCGGGCATGGACGCCATCGGCACGGCGTTTCGCGCCATTGCCAGCGGCGAGATGGAGCTGGCGATTGCCGGCGGCGTCGAGTCGATGTCCCGTGCACCGTTCGTGATGGGCAAGGCCGAAAGCGCCTACTCGCGCAACATGAAGCTGGAAGACACCACCATCGGCTGGCGCTTCATCAACCCGCTGATGAAGGCCCAGTACGGCGTGGACGCGATGCCGCAGACCGCCGACAACGTGGCCGACGACTATCAGGTATCGCGCGCCGACCAGGATGCCTTCGCCCTGCGCAGCCAGCAGCGCACCGCCAAGGCCCAGGCCGCCGGCTACTTCGCCGAAGAGATCGTGCCGGTGCGCATCGCGCACAAGAAGGGCGAGACCGTGGTCGAGCACGACGAACACCCGCGCGCCGACACCACCCTCGAAGCCCTGGCCAGGCTCAAGCCGGTCAACGGCGCGGACAAGACGGTCACCGCCGGCAACGCTTCGGGCGTCAACGACGGCGCCGCGGCGCTGATACTGGCGTCGGCCGAGGCGGTGCAAAAGCATGGCCTGACCCCGCGCGCGCGCGTGCTCGGCATGGCCAGTGCCGGCGTTGCCCCCCGGGTAATGGGCATCGGCCCGGTGCCGGCGGTGCGCAAGCTGATCGAGCGCCTGGGCGTGGCGGTCACCGATTTCGACGTGATCGAGCTCAACGAAGCCTTCGCCAGCCAAGGCCTGGCCGTGCTGCGCGAACTCGGCATTGCCGACGACGCGCCGCAGGTCAACCCCAACGGCGGCGCCATTGCCCTGGGTCACCCGTTGGGCATGAGCGGCGCACGCCTGGTGCTGACAGCGCTGCACCAGCTGGAGAAATCCGGCGGGCGCAAAGGCCTGGCGACCATGTGCGTGGGTGTCGGGCAGGGCCTGGCCCTGGCCATCGAGCGCGTGTAAATCAATGACCTCGCTGCTGCGACCTCCACGCAAGGTCGGGGCAGCGGGGTGATTGTTCTGTGGAACGTGAGTGTTACCGAGTGTGTCTAGACTTCAGACATCCTCCCAGAGTGAATTGCCATGACTTCAATCCATTACACCGGCGAAGAACGCAGCAAACGCATTTTCGCCATCGTCGGTGCCTCCTCGGGCAACCTCGTGGAATGGTTCGACTTCTACGTCTATGCCTTCTGCGCGATCTACTTTGCCCCGGCTTTCTTCCCCTCCGACGACCCGACGGTGCAGCTGCTCAACACCGCCGGCGTGTTCGCCGCCGGGTTCCTGATGCGGCCCATCGGCGGCTGGCTGTTCGGCCGTGTGGCCGACCGCCACGGGCGCAAGAATTCGATGATGATCTCGGTGCTAATGATGTGCGCCGGCTCGCTGGTGATCGCCTGCCTGCCGACCTACGCCAGCATCGGTGCCTGGGCACCGGCGCTGCTGTTGCTGGCGCGGCTGTTCCAGGGCCTGTCGGTGGGCGGCGAATACGGCACCACCGCCACCTACATGAGCGAGGTGGCGCTGCGCGGCCAGCGCGGTTTCTTTGCTTCGTTCCAGTACGTGACCCTGATCGGCGGGCAACTGCTGGCGGTGCTGGTGGTGGTGATCCTGCAGCAACTGCTCACCGAAGATGAGCTGCGCGCCTGGGGCTGGCGCATCCCGTTCGTGGTGGGTGCCATCGCGGCGGTGATCTCGCTGTTCCTGCGTCGCTCGCTGGAAGAGACCAGCAGCGCCGAAACCCGCAACGACAAGGATGCCGGCAGCCTCGGCGGCCTGTTCCGCAACCACAAGGCGGCGTTCATCACCGTGCTTGGCTACACCGCAGGCGGCTCGCTGATCTTCTACACCTTCACCACCTACATGCAGAAGTACCTGGTGAACACTGCGGGCATGAGCGCCAAGACCGCCAGCTTCATCATGACCGGCGCACTGTTCCTGTACATGTGCATGCAGCCGCTGTTCGGCATGCTTTCGGACCGCATCGGCCGGCGCAACTCGATGCTCTGGTTCGGCGCCCTGGGCACCCTGTGCACGGTGCCGATCCTGCTTACCCTGAAAACCGTCACCAGCCCGTTCCTGGCCTTTGTGCTGATCACCCTGGCGCTGGCCATCGTGAGCTTCTACACCTCGATCAGCGGGCTGGTCAAAGCCGAGATGTTCCCGCCGCAGGTACGTGCGCTGGGCGTGGGCCTGGCCTACGCGGTGGCCAACGCGATCTTCGGCGGCTCGGCCGAATATGTGGCACTGGGGCTCAAGTCGCTGAACATGGAAAACGCCTTTTACTGGTACGTTACGGTGATGATGGCGATTGCCTTCCTGTTCAGCCTGCGCCTGCCCAAGCAGGCGGCATACCTGCACCACGATCATTGAGAAGGACCACCGATGAACCAACGTCCGGGCAATCAGCTGTTCGATGCCTACTTCACCGCGCCGGCCATGCGCGCCGTGTTTTCCGACCGTGGCCGGGTGCAGGGCATGCTCGATTTCGAAGCCGCGTTGGCCCGCGCCGAAGCGGCGGTGGGGCTGATCCCGCAGGTGGCGGTGGCACCGATCGAAGCGGCCTGCCAGGCCGAGCGCTATGACTTCGCGGCCCTGGCCGAGGCCATCGCGGTGGCCGGCAATTCGGCCATCCCGCTGGTCAAGGCGCTGGGCAAGGTGATTGCCAGCGGCGTGCCCGAAGCCGAGCGCTTCGTGCACCTGGGCGCTACCAGCCAGGATGCGATGGACACCGGGCTGGTGCTGCAATTGCGCGATGCCCTGGGCCTGATCGAAGCCGACCTGGCGCGCCTGGCCGACAGCCTGGCGCACCAGGCGCTGCAGCATGCCGACACGCCGCTGGCCGGGCGCACCTGGCTGCAACATGCAACGCCCGGGACCCTGGGCATGAAGATCGCCGGCTGGCTCGGTGCACTCACCCGTCACCGTCAGCGCCTGCAGGAGCTCAAGCCGCGCCTGCTGAGCCTGCAGTTCGGCGGCGCCTCCGGCACCCTGGCGGCGCTGGGCAACAAGGCATTGCCGGTGGCCGAGGCGCTGGCCGGGCAGCTCAGGCTGAGCCTGCCCGAGCAGCCCTGGCATACCCAGCGTGACCGCCTGGTGGAGTTCGCCTCGGTGCTGGGCATGATCGCCGGCAGCCTGGGCAAGCTGGGACGCGATGTGAGCCTGCTGATGCAGACCGAGGCGGCGGAGGTGTTCGAGCCTGCTGCGCCGGGCAAGGGCGGCTCGTCGACCATGCCGCACAAGCGCAACCCGGTGGGCGCGGCGGTGCTGATCGGCGCCGCTACCCGTGTACCGGGGCTGGTGTCCACGCTGTTCGCGGCCATGCCCCAGGAGCACGAGCGCAGCCTGGGCCTGTGGCATGCCGAATGGGAAACCCTGCCCGAGATCTGCTGCCTGGTGTCCGGCGCCCTGCGCCAGGCCCAGGTGATTGCCGAGGGCCTGGAGGTGGATGCTGCGCGCATGCGCAGCAACCTCGACCTGACCCAGGGCCTGGTGCTGGCCGAGGCGGTCAGCATCGTGCTGGCCCAGCGACTGGGCCGGGACACCGCGCACCACCTGCTGGAAACCTGCTGCAAGCGTGCGGTGGCCGAACAGCGTCAGCTGCGCGACGTGCTGGGCGACAATCCGCAGGTAACTGCCGAGCTGTCGGCGGACGAACTCGACCGCCTGCTTGACCCTGCTCATTACTTGGGCCAGGCCCGCGTGTGGGTGGCGCGGGCGGTGGCTGAACACCAACAATTCAAGCGTTGAAGGAGGCCGTTGTGGCTAGCGTACAACTCGCTGATGGCGTACTGAACTACCGGCTCGACGGGCCCGAGGGCGCACCGGTGCTGGTGCTGTCCAACTCGCTGGGCACCGACCACACCATGTGGGACCCGCAACTGCCGGCATTTGCCGCGCATTTTCGGGTACTGCGCTACGACACCCGCGGGCATGGCCAGTCGCTGGTGACCGAGGGGCCATACAGCATCGAGCAACTGGGGCGTGACGTGCTGGCACTGCTGGACGCGCTGAAGATCGAGCGGGCGCATTTCTGCGGCCTGTCCATGGGCGGGCTGATCGGGCAGTGGCTGGGCATCCATGCCGGCGAGCGCCTGAACCGCCTGATCGTGTGCAACACCGCAGCCAAGATCGGCAACGACGAGGTATGGAACCCACGCATCGACATGGTGCTGCGCGACCGCGAGGCGGCGATGGTGGGGCTGCGCGACGCCTCCATCGAGCGCTGGTTCACCAAGGCCTATGCGCAGGCCAACCCGGACCAGGCCAAGCGCATCACCGACATGCTGGCGGGTACTTCGCCCGATGGCTATGCGGCCAACTGCGGCGCGGTGCGCGATGCGGACTTCCGGGGCCAGCTGGGTGAGATCAAGGTGCCGCTGCTGGTGATTTCCGGCAGTGCCGATGCGGTCACGCCGCCGGCTGGCGGGCGCTTCATCCAGGAACATGTGGTGGGTGCCGAGTATGCCGAGTTCCAGGCGGCGCACCTGTCCAACGTTGAAGTCGGCGCGCCGTTCAGCCGCCGCGTGATCGATTTTCTGCTGGCCCGCTGAGGAGTAGGTTGTGGACGAAAAAGAACGTTACGAGGCCGGCATGCAGGTGCGGCGTGCGGTACTGGGCGATGCCCATGTGGACCGCAGCCTGAGCAACCTCACCGAGTTCAACGGCGAGTTCCAGGAAATGATCACCCGGCACGCGTGGGGCGATATCTGGACGCGGCCGGGGTTGCCACGCCATACCCGCAGCCTGATCACCATCGCGATGCTGATCGGCATGAACCGCAATGAAGAGCTGAAGCTGCACTTGCGGGCGGCGGCGAACAATGGCGTGACCCGCGAAGAGATCAAGGAAGTGCTGATGCAGAGCGCGATCTATTGCGGGATCCCGGCGGCCAATGCCACGTTCCACCTGGCGGAGTCGGTGTGGGATGAACTGGGCGTCGAATCCCGCGCCTGATCTTCAGGGCCTCTTCGCCAGCAAGGCTGGCTCCTACAGTGTGTGCGTGCCGTTGTAGGAGCCGGCCTTGCCGGCGAATGGGCCTTCAGATCGCCGCCTTTTTCGAGCGACTACCCACCGGCCCCGCATTCGCCTCGATCGACCGCTTCAACTCCCCGCGCAACCCCAGCACGAACGCCATCTCCGCCACCACGAACAACGGCCCCACGATCAGGCCGCTGATGTCGTCCACAAACGCCGGCTTGCGCCCCTCGTAATAGTGGCCGACGAACTGGATCACCCAGCCCACCACGAACAGCCCCAGCCCCGCACTCAGCCACACCAGCGTGCTCTGAACCGCCAGTACCTGCCCGGCCCACAGGCACAAGCCCAGCAACACGCTCATCAGCAACCCGAAGCGGGTGTCCAGGCGCAGGTAGAACCACGCCGACCACAGCGCCACCAGCAATGCAGGCGACAGCCACACCCCGGCCAATGCCATGCCCGGACGCGACAGCAGCACCGTGACCGCCACCACGATCAGCGGGATACCCACGAAGTGCGTGGCGATGTTGCGTGGGTCGCGGTGGTAGGCCGCGTATTGACTCAGGTGCTCGACGAGGCTTTTCATTGTTGTTCCTCCTGTAGGATTGCCCGAGCTTGCCCTGCGCAGGCACCGTCGTCTGTCGGCTAGCCGACAGTGTCACCACGAGGCCCCCGATGAACGCTTCAACCTTGCGCCAGGGTCACTGGTTCAAACAGTTGCCCGCTACCCTGCAGGATAGCCTGCTGCACCTGGCCAGGCCCGTGAGCCTGGAGGCCGGCGCCTGCCTGTTCCAGCGCGGCGACCCGCCTTGCGGACTGTACGCGGTGCTCGATGGCGCCATCCGCATCGGTGCGGTCAGCGCCCAGGGCAAGGAGGCGGTGCTGACCCTGATCGAGGCCCCGCACTGGTTCGGCGAGATCTGCCTGTTCGACGACCAGCCACGTACCCACGACGCCTATGCCGAAGGTGCCACCCACCTGCTGCGGGTGCCCCAGGGCGCGCTGGTGAAATTGCTGGATGCGCAACCGCGTTACTGGCGTGAATTCGCCTTGCTGATGAGCCACAAGCTGCGCCTGGCCTTTGTCGCGCTGGAGCAGCAGAGCCTGATGAGTGCCGCGCCGCGGGTGGCCTACCGGCTGCTGCAGATCGCCGCCGGTTACGGCGAAGTGGAGGGGGCCAGGAGGGTGTTGCAATTGTCCCAGGAGCAACTGGCGCTGATGCTCGCGCTGTCGCGCCAGACCACCAACCAGATTCTCAAGGCGCTGGAGCAGGATGGCGTGCTGCGCCTGAGCTACGGCGAGATCGAGATTCTCGACCCCGCGCGCCTGGCACTGATGGCTAATCCGGCTGGAACGGCGACTGGCTGAGGATCACCCCGGTTTCCTCGACGTACTTCTGCCATTCGCCGAGCAGGGCCTGCAGCTTTGCCGGCTGCGCCTGCGCCAGGTCGTGGACCTCGCCGGGGTCGATGCTCAGGTCGTACAGCTGCCAGGTGGCCGGCCCCACCGGGCCTGGAATATACACCGCCTTCCAGTGCCCCTGGCGAATCGCCCGGCGCCCGAACAGCTCCCAGCCGGTGACGGTGTGCTCGTCGTGTACCTGCTCGGTCTCGCCCGACAGGTAGCCCAGCCACGACTTGCCGCGCAGCGGCGCCACGTCGCGCCCGCGCCAGCGTTTGCCCGGGTGGCGGATGCCGGCCAGGTCCAGCAGGGTCGGGGTGATGTCCATCACGGTGCTGAACTGATGGCTGATCTGCCTCTGGCGCGCCAGTGCCGGGTAGTGCAGCAGGGCCGGCACGCGAATGCCGCCCTCGGTGGTGAAGGCCTTGAACAGCCGCGACGGTGCGGTGGCCGCCTGGGCCCAGTGCGGGCCGTACCACACGTAGGAGTTGGCGCGGCCGATGTTGTCCAGGCTGTTGTCGTAGTGCTGGTCCAGGTAGCTGGCCAGGTGCGGGCCGAACTTGGGGAAGGCTTCGAGCAGCGCGCCCTCGGCACCGTTGTCGGACATGAACAGCACCAGGGTGTTGTCCAGCAGGCCCTGGTTGCGCAGGTAGCCGACCACCCGGCCGATGTTCCAGTCCATGCGCTCGACCATCGCCGCGTACACCTCCATGGCGCGTGCCGAGCGCTGGCGCTGTTCGTCGCTCAGCGCCTGCCATTGTTCATCCACCGGGTGCGCCTGCACCTCGGCGCCGATCAGGCCCAGGGCGCGCAGTTTTTCCAGGCGCTCCTGGCGCAGCACCTCGGGCCCGGCGTCGTAGCGCCCCTTGTAGCGCGCCACCACCTCGGCCGGCGCCTGCAACGGCCAGTGCGGCGCGGAGAACGGCAGGTAGGCGAAGAACGGCCGGCTCTGGTCGCGCTCCTTGAGGTACTGCAGCAACTTGTCGCCGAAGGCGTCGGAGGAATAGAAGCCCTCGGGTAGCGCTTCGACGAAGGTGTCGTCCTCGATGTACAGCGCCGGGGTCGACTTGAGCAGGCCGGGGGTGTGTTCGTCGTAGGTGGGTTCGAAGCCATAGTGGTTGGCCGCGCCCGGCAGCAGCGCGAACGAACGTTCGAAGCCACGCGCATGTGGCGCCAGCTCGGCCTTCAGGCCCAGGTGCCACTTGCCGCTCATCAGCGTCTGGTAGCCGGCCTCGCGCAGCAGTTCGGGCAGCGCCACCACGCGGTCGTTGAGGTAACCCTCGTAGCCCGGCTTGCCGATCAGCTCCGGGGTCAGCGCCTCGGCCATGGTGCCGATGCCGGCGATGTGGTGGTCGGTGCCGGTCAGCAGCATCGAGCGGGTCGGCGAGCAGGTGGGCGCGGTGTGGAAGTCGGTCAGGCGCAGGCCGGCAGTGGCCAGGGCGTCCAGGTGCGGCGTGGCAATTTCGCCGCCGAAGGCACCCAGGTCGGAAAAGCCCAGGTCGTCGGCAACGATGATCAGGAAGTTGGGGCGTTGGCTCATGGTCGGCACTCAGCAGGCAAGGTAGGTCAGGGGCAGGTCGCGGATCTGCTCCACGGCGGGCGGCAGGTAGCGCTCGTCGTGGGTCAGTTCGTGCAGCAGGGTTTCGCGCAGGCGGTGGAACGCCAGGCTGGCGCGCTGGCGCGGGTGCGGCAGGTCGACCTCGACGATGCGCTTGATCCGCCCCGGGCGCGGTTCGAGCACCACCACGCGGTCGGCCAGGAATATCGCTTCCTCGACATCGTGGGTCACCAGCAGGGTGGTGATGCGCGCCCGTTCGCGAATGGCCAGCAGTTCGTCCTGCATCTGCTGGCGGGTAAGGGCGTCGAGGGCGCCGAAGGGTTCGTCCAGCAGCAGGATGCGCGGGCTGGCCACCAGCCCGCGGGCAATCGCCACGCGCTGGGCCATGCCGCCCGAGAGCTGGTGCGGGTAGGCCTGGGCAAAGTCTTCGAGGCCCACCAGGCTGATGAAGTCGGCCACCCGCCGGGCGCGCCGGGTGCGCTCCAGGCCCTCGTTGACCAGGCCCAGGTCGATGTTCTCGGCCACTGTCAGCCAGGGGAACAGGCGGTGCTCCTGGAACACGATGCCGCGCTCGCTGCCGATGCCGTGCACCGGCTGGCCGTCGATCAGGATCTGCCCCTGGTACTCGGCGTCCAGGCCCACCAGCAGGCGCAGCAGGGTGGACTTGCCGCAGCCGCTGGCGCCGACGATGGCGACGAATTCGCCGTCGGCGATCTGCAGGTTGAAATCGCGGATCGCTTCCAGTTCGCCGTCGGCCACGCTGAAGCGCTTGCCGACCTGGTTGAAGCTGACCCGTGGGTGAGCGAGTGCGTTCATGCCCGTCTCCAGCGCGTGGCGCGCAGTTCGATGTGTTGTCCGACGGCGCCGAGCAGGGCGCCGGTGAGGCCGACCAGCAGCATGCCGGCCATGATCAGGTCCATGCGCAGCAGTTGCTGGGCGCCGATCATCAGGCTGCCGATGCCACCGCCGGAGGGCATGAAGTACTCGGCGCCGATGGTGCCCAGCCAGGCGTAGATCAGGCCGACCCGCAACCCGGCGAAGATGCCCGGCGCGGCGCCCGGCAGCACCAGCCTGCGCAGGCGCTGGGCACCGCTCAGGCGCAGCACGCGGGCGGCTTCGTCGAGCTGTGCAGGCAGGCTGGCAACCGCGCGCTGGGTGGCGATGAACAGCGGGAAGAATGCCGCCAGGCCGACGAATACCCATTTGGCCAGTTCGCCCAGGCCGAACCAGGCGGTCAGCAGCGGTACCCAGGCGAAGATCGCGATCTGGCGCAGCCCGGCCAGGCTCGGGCCCAGCAGGCGCTCGGCGCGGCGCGACAGGCCCAGCAGCAGGCCGAAGGCAAAGCCCAGGCTGCCGCCCAGCAGCAGGCCGCCCAGCGCTCGCCCGACGCTGACGGCCAGCGCGCCGCTCAAGGTGCCGTCGAGCACGCCGGCCCAGGTGCTGTGCACCACCTCCAGCGGCGCCACCAGAATGTTCGCATCGACCCAACCGTACTGGCTTGCCAGTTGCCACAGCACCAGCAGCGCCAACGGCAGGCCCAGGGCATGCAGGTGCTGCCAGCCAAGCAGCGGGCGCACCCGCAGTTGTGCGGTGGCCGGGTGCGGCCAGTGCAGCAGGCGCCGGTCGAGCCAGCCCAGGCCGCGGTCCATCAGCAGCCCGAGCACGCCGATCACGGCGATGCACACGAACACGATGTCGAGCATGAACAGTTGCCGTGCCCACACCATCAGGTAGCCCAGGCCTTCGCTGGAGGCCAGCAGCTCGACCGCCAGCAGCGAGGTCCAGCCGGCCGCCAGGGCCAGGCGCACACCGGCCAGAAACGCCGGCAGCGCAGCGGGCAGGATCAGCCGGCGAACCAGCAGGTGCGTGGGCAGGCGCAGTACCGCCGCCGCTTCGCGCAGGCGCGGTTGGGCATCGCGCACGCCCACCAGGGTGTGCAGGGTCACCGGCACGATCACCGCCTTGACCAGCACCACCAGCTTGAGCACTTCGCCGATGCCGAACAGCACCATGAACAGTGGCACCCAGGCCAGCGTGGGGATCTGCGCCAGGGCGTTGAAAGTCGGCAGTACCAGGCGTTCGGCGCGCTGGCTGAAGCCCAGCCAGGCGCCGAGTACCGCACCGGCCCCGACCCCGGCCACCAGCCCCAGCAGCAGGCGTTGCAGGCTGATGGCCAGGTGTGCCCACACCTCGCCGCGACCCAGTTCCACGGCGCTGTCCCATACCAGTGCAGGTGGTGGCAGTATCTGCTCGCTCATCCAGTGGTTGCGGCTGGCCAGCCACCACACCGCCGCCAGCAGCACGGGCAGATACCAGGCTTGCAGGCGCTGCCAGGGCAGGCTGCGCAGACGCGGCAGGCCAGGGGCGGGGGCCAGTGAGGAAAGGGCGGTACGGGTCATGCAGGCCTCGCTATTTGTATATTTCTTATGGGTATATGCAGAAGAAATTACATTCGATTGAGCGATAAGAACTGCATTTAAAGCCGCTGACTCGCCGCGCAGCCAATGCATTCGAAGCATATTTTGGTTGCGTGAAATGCATAGCCCGCAGGGCCGGGCTTGACAGGGCTTATATGTAATCTGGTTATTAAAATGTAATTTAATAGTATTTAAAGATTGGCATCCGCTATGGGTAGCGTGGCCGCACCATTACAAGGAGCTGTGTGCCATGAACCTGTCGATCAATCGTGTTTTCAGCCTGTTCGCCACCCCCGCACTGGCCGCCGTGATCGGCTGGATGCCGACACTGGCGCAGGGCGCCGAGCTCAAGCAGATCCGCATCGCGGTGCCCGACCTGAGTGCCGGCACCCAGCATTCGGGCGGTGGCATCACCGACGTGCTGCAACAGCAACAGCTGCTGGAGAAAGCCTTCGCCGCCGACGGCATCAGCATCCAGTGGAACTACTTCAAGGGTGCGGGGCCGGTCATCAACGAGGCGTTCGCCAATGGCCAGGTGGACTTCGCCTACCTGGGCGACCTGGCGGCGATCATCGGCAAGGCCAATGGCGTCGACACCCGCCTGGTGGCCGCCACCGCGCGCGGGGTCAAGCACTACCTTGGGGTGGTGCCGGGCAGCGGCATCAAGACCCTGCAGGACCTCAAGGGCAAGCGCGTGGCGGTGTTCCGTGGCACCGCCACGCAGCTTTCGTTCGATGCCGCGCTGGCCAGCCAGGGCCTGAGCGAGAAGGACCTCAAGGTCATCAACCTGGATTTCAGCGCGGCTATCGCCGCCCTGGCGGCCAGGCAGATCGACGCCACCTGGGGCTCCACCGGCATCAGTGCGCTGGCCGATCGCGGCCTGGCCGAACTGCCGCTCAATACCCGCGATCTGGGCGGGGCGGGCAATGTGCAGGCGGTGCTGGTGGCCGCCGGTGCCTTCGTCGATGCGTACCCGGCAGTGGTCGAGAAGTTCGTCGCCGCGCAGCAGCCGGCGGTGCAATGGCTGACCGACGATGCCAACAAGGACGCCTACATCCAGCTGGTGTCGGAGCGTGCCAGCTACCCGCCGGCGATCCTGCAGCGTGACCTCAGCCAGGAGCGCCTGAGCGCGGTGTTCGACTCGACCCTGGACCCCGACTTTCTCGCTCGCCTGCAAGCCTCGGTGGACCTCGCCGCGCAGCAACGCCTGATTCGCAAACCGTTCAAGGTCGACCAGTGGCTGGCGCCGCAGGCTACCCGACCAGCGCCTGTGGCGCAGGCTGGCGGGCAAGGTTGATCAGGGTCTCGATCATCGCCCGCGCCGCAGGGGACAGGCGGTAGCCGCTGCGGCTGACGATGCCGCAGCGGGCATTGAAGCTGTCGAGGTTGGCCGGCAGGTTGCGCCAGTGCAGGCGCACCAGTTCGCCGGCCTGCACCGCCGCGCCGTAGGCCTCTTCGCTGCCGATGCCGATGGCATTGGTGCCGAGCACGATCTTGAGCAGGGTGGGTTGATGCTCGCTCTGGATCTGCGGCGAAAAGTCGGTCTTGCCGCTGAGGTTGGCCAGCAGCTTGCGCACCCCCGGCGGAATCAGCGAACAGGCCAGCGGGTAGTCGAACATGTCGTTGGTCGACAGGCTGTCCTTGGCCAGCAGCGGGTGCCCGGGGCGGCAGAAGAACAGGCCGCGGCGCGGGGTCAGGGCCAGGGTCTGGAAGTTGGGGTCGGCTTCGAAGTGGCGGATGTCGGCGACGAAGAACTCGATCTCTTCGCGGCTCAGCGCCCGGCTGAGCTTTTCCCAATTTGAAACCTCGAAATGCGTGCGCACCTTGGGGTGGGCGTTGATGAACTGCGCCACCGCCTGCGGCACCAGGTTCACCGCTGGCGCGGGGCCGCAGCCAAAGCGCAGCTCGCCGGCATCGAGCTTGGTCATCTGCTGCACCTCGCTGCTCAACTGCGCCGCGCCCTGCACCAGGCGCAGAGCGTGCTGCAGCACCACCTGGCCTTCGGGCGTGGGGCGCAGATCCTTGTTGGCGCGGTCCACCAGCACACAGCCGAACTCCTGCTCCAGGCCCTGGATACTGCGGCTGAAGGCGGGCTGGGTGATGCCCATGGCGTCGGCGGCGCGCACGAAACTGCGGTGTTCGGTGAGGGCGATGAAGTAGCGCAGTTGGCGAAGATCCATATGCTTTTCCGGCATTCCAAAAATAGGGCGAAGGTATTTGCCGCCCCGGGAGTCTGGGTTTTAAATGCAAGCTCTTATTCCGTCAATGAAGCACTTGCATATCTGTTAGAGCTTATTTGCATATAGATAGCGCCAGAGTTTCATCGGCACTTACCGTGACGCAACCGATGAGGGACGAACCATGAGCAACGCCGCATTTGCCGCAGCACCTGTCAGCCATGCGCTGGAGATTCATCCGGTGGCCGGGCGCATCGGTGCCGAAATTCGTGGGGTGACACTGGGCGCCGACCTGGCCCCGGCGGTGGTGGAGGCGATCCAGGCCGCGCTGGTGCAGCACAAGGTGATCTTCTTCAGGGGCCAGACGCAGCTGGACGACCAGACCCAGGAAGCCTTCGCGCACCTGCTGGGCGAGCCCATCGCGCACCCGACCGTGCCGGTGCGCGACGGCACCCGCTACCTGCTGGAACTCGATGGCGGGCAAGGGCGTCGGGCCAACTCCTGGCACACCGACGTGACCTTCGTCGAGGCGTACCCCAAGGCGTCGATCCTGCGTTCGGTGGTGGCGCCGGCGTCGGGGGGCGATACGGTGTGGGCCAATACCGCCAGCGCGTACGACGACCTGTCACCGGCCTTGCAGGCGCTGGCCGAGCAGTTGTGGGCGGTGCACAGCAACGAGTACGACTATGCCGCGACCAAGCCGAACGTGAGCCTCGAGCAGTTGGAGAACTACCGCAAGGTGTTCACTTCGACGGTGTACGAGACCGAGCATCCGGTGGTGCGGGTGCACCCGGTGAGCGGTGAGAAGCACCTGCTGCTGGGGCATTTCGTGAAGCGCATCAAGGGCTATTCGAAGGCCGATTCGGATCACCTGTTCAACCTGCTGCAGAGCCATGTGACGCGCCTGGAGAACACCGTGCGCTGGCGCTGGCAGGCCGGGGACGTGGCGATCTGGGACAACCGCGCGACCCAGCATTATGCGGTGGATGACTACGGTACCCAGGGGCGCGTGGTGCGCCGGGTGACGCTGCAGGGGGATGTGCCGGTGGGGGTGCAGGGGCAGCGTAGCCGCACCATCAAGGGGCAGGATGTGGGCTGATGGGGCTGGCCTCATCGCGGGTCAAGCCCGCTCCCACAGGAGTTCGGTGATCCTTGTGGGAGCGGGCTTGACCCGCGATGGGCTGCAACGCAGGCCCGAAGGTCAGAGAAAGCTGATCGGGTAGCTGACGATCAGGCGGTTCTCGTCGAATGCATTGGTGCTGAAGTCGCGGCGCATGGTCGAGTTGCGCCATTTGAACGACAGGTTCTTCAGGCTGCCGGACTGGATCACGTACGCCAGCTCCGATTCCCGCGCCCATTCCTTGCCGTCGCTGACCACGGCGGTGTGCACGTTGTCGCCCTTGATGTAGCGGTTCATCAGGGTCAGCCCCGGCACGCCAAGCCCGGCGAAGTTGAAGTCGTGACGCAGCTGCCAGGAGCGCTCCTTGGCATTGTCGAAGCTGGCGTTGTAGCTGTCGTTGGCCAGGGTGCCGCCACTGGTGCCGTTGACCCGCATCCACAAGTCGTCGCCGCTGACCTTCTGCAGCCCCACGTAGAAGGTGTTGCTGCCATAGCGTGCCGAAAGCAGCGCCGAGGCGGTACGGTTGTCGAGCTTGCCGGCACGCTCGGCGCCGTCTTCCTTGCCGATGAAGTAGCCCAGGTTGGCGCCCAGGGTCCAGTCGCCCAGCGGCTGGCTGTGCACCAGGTTGATGTATTGCTGGTTGTAGATGTCCTTGAGCTGGGCGTTCCACACCCCGACCAGGGTGCGCTTGTTGTTGAAGGTGTACTCGCCACCGGCAAAGTTGAAGCGGTCGGAGGTGATACCGGCGCGGCCGTTCATGGACATGTCGTCCATGCTCGCGTCGTTGCGCGGGCTGTTGCCGCGAAATTGCCCGGCATACAGGGTCAGGCCGTCGATTTCCTGGGAGGTCAGCTGGCCGCCGCGAAAGGTCTGCGGCAGCGAGCGGCCGTCGTCCGAACGCAGGATCGGCAGTACCGGCATCCATTCGCCGACCTTCAGCTCGGTCTTGGAGACCTTGGCCTTGAGCGCCACGCCCAGGCGTCCGAAGTCATCGGCCGGGCGGCCGTCATCGTGTACCGGCAACAGGTGCGTGCCGGCGGTACCCTTGCCGCCGTCGAGCTTGACCGAGTACAGGCCCAGCACGTCGACGCCGAAGCCGACGGTGCCCTGGGTGAAGCCGGACTTGGCGTCGAGGATGAAACTCTGGGTCCATTCCTCGCCCTTGCCCTGGGGGTTGGCCGGGTCGACGAAGTTGCGGTTGATGTAGAAGTTGCGCAGGTTGAGGCCAACCTTGGCGTCTTCGACAAAGCCCCCTTCGTCGGCCAGGGCGGGCAGGGCGCAGCTCATGGCAAGCAGGCCGGGGAACAGGTGACGTGCGGGCTGGAAAGTGTTCATCGTTAGGGCGTCTCTTGTTTTTATGTTGGGGCGATGGCGGATGGATGGTGCTGTGGCGGGCAGGGGGGAATCAATTCGTTACAGGCGGAATTGGGCGATAACCGAACACTAACTGTCTGGTTACTTTTGGTAGGGGCAGGCTTGAAGGCACAAAAAAGCCCACCGCGAAGGGTGGGCTGTTGTGTCGCCACGCTATCGAATCAACCCTTGGGCGACTCGATCGACGCTTGCTGGCGGGCATCACCGGTGCGCTCGTACCAGCCGCCACCCAGGGCCTTGTACAGGTTGACCTCGCTGACCAGCTGCGACAGCCGGTCGCTGATCAGGGCCTGTTGGGCACTGAACAGGTTGCGCTGGGCATCCAGGAACGTCAGGTTGCTGTCGATACCGATACGGTAGCGACGCTCGGCGAGGCGGTAGTAGTCCTGGTTGGCTTCGACCAGATCACGCTGGGCCTGCAACTGCTCGTTGAAGGTCTGGCGCGCCGCCAGCCCATCGGAGACTTCCTGGAAGGCAGTCTGGATGGTCTTTTCGTACTTGGCGACGTTGATGTCCTTCTGGATCTTCGAGTAGTCCAGGCTTGCACGCAGGCTGCCGGCGTTGAAGATCGGCAGGTTGATCTGCGGCTGGAACAGCCAGGTGCCCGAGCCGCCCTTGAACAGCCCGCCCATGTCGGGGCTCAGGGTCCCGGCGTTGGCGGTCAGGCTGATGCTCGGGAAGAACGCTGCGCGCGCCGCGCCGATGTTGGCGTTGGCGGCCTTGAGCAGGTGCTCGGCCTCCTGGATGTCGGGACGACGCTGCAGCACATCCGACGGCAGGCCGGCCGGCACGTCGGCCAGCAGGTCGCTGTCGAGTTTCATGCCGTTGGGCAGGTTCGCCGGCACGCCGGTGCCGACCAGCACGGCCAGGCTGTTCAGGTCCTGCGCCACCAGGCGCTGGTACTGGGCCAGCTTGACCCGTGCGCCCTCGACCGAGGTACGCGCCTGGCTCAGGTCCAGGGCCGAGGCCACGCCGACTTCGCTGCTGCGACGGGTCAGGGCATAGCTCTGCTCGTAGGTCTTGAGCGTGTCTTCGGTGAGCGTCAGCAGCTCCTTGTCGGCCTGCCAGGTGAAGTAGGCGTTGGCCACGCTGGCCACCAGGCTGATCTGCGTGGAACGACGCGCCTGTTCACTCGACAGGTAGGTTTCCAGGGCCTGCTCGCTGAGGCTGCGCACCCGACCGAACAGGTCGAGTTCGTAGGCACTCACGCCCAGGGTGGCCGAGTACTGGCTGTTGATGCTCGACTCGCCGGTCTGCGAAACGTTGGCCGGCACCCGCTGGCGGCTGCCGCTGCCGGTGGCCGAGACCGCCGGGAACAGGTCGGCCCGCTGGATGCGGTACTGCGCCCGGTAGGCATCGATGTTCAGCGCGGCGACCCGCAGGTCGCGGTTGTTGACCAGCGAGGTCTGGATCAGTTGCTGCAGCGCCGGGTCATGGAAGAACTGGCGCCAGCCCTGTTCGGCCGCAGCCACGTCGGCCGACTGGGTCGGCGAGTAGGCCGGCCCTTGCGGCCACTGGGCCGCCACCGGCGACTCGGGGGTCTGGTAATCAGGGATCAGCGAGCAGCCACCGAGAATGAAGGCGGTGACTGCCAGGGACAACAGGGACTTACTCATTGCCCGGCCTCATAGCGTGGGGTTTCAGGTTTGGCGTCCTCTTCTTCGGGCTTCTTGCTACCGAACAGCGACGACACGCTTACGAAGAACAGTGGTACCCAGAAGATCGCCAGTACCGTTGCGGTGATCATGCCGCCGATCACACCGGTACCGATGGCGTGCTGGCTGCCGGAGCCTGCGCCGGTGGCGATGGTCAGCGGCACCACGCCCAGGATGAACGCCAGCGAGGTCATGATGATCGGACGCAGACGCATGCGGCACGCCTCGATCGCCGCATCGACCAGGCTGCGGCCCTGCTCGTGCAGTTCCTTGGCGAACTCGACGATCAGGATCGCGTTCTTCGCCGCCAGGCCGATGGTGGTCAGCAGCCCCACCAGGAAGTACACGTCGTTGGACAGCCCGCGCATGCTGGCCGCCATCAGCGCACCGATGATACCCAGCGGCACCACCAGCACCACCGCGATCGGGATCGACCAGCTCTCGTACAGTGCCGCCAGACACAGGAACACCATCAGCAGCGACAGCGCGAACAGTGCCGGCATCTGCGAGCCCGACAGCTTCTCTTCGTACGACATGCCGGTCCAGGCGAAGCCGACACCGGCTGGCAGTTGTGCAGCCAGGCGCTCGACCTCGGCCATGGCCTCACCGGTACTGTAGCCAGGGGCTGGCGCACCGAGTACTTCCATTGCCTCGACACCGTTGTAACGCGACAGCTTGGGTGCACCGTAGCTCCACTCGCCGCTGGCGAAGGAAGAGAACGGCACCATCTCGCCGGCGGCGTTGCGCACGTACCACTTCTGCAGGTCTTCAGGGCTCATGCGCGAATCGGCAGTGCCTTGCAGGTAGACCTTCTTGACCCGACCACGGTCGATGAAGTCGTTCACATAGCTGGCACCCAGGGCGATCGACAGGGTGTTGTTGATATCGGCGATGGTCACGCCCAGGGCACTGGCGCGTTCGTCGTCGATGGTCAGCTGGTATTGCGGCTCATCGTTCAGGCCGTTCGGACGTACCTGGGTGAGGATCTTGCTCTGCGCGGCCATGCCCAGGAACTGGTTGCGCGCTTCCATCAGCTTGTCGTGGCCGACGCCGGCGCGGTCCTGCAGGAACACGTCGAAACCGGTGGCGTTACCCAGCTCCAGTACGGCCGGCGGGGCGAAGGCGAACACCATCGCGTCGCGGAAGCTGAAGAAGTGCTGTTGGGCACGGGTTGCCAGGTTGAACACGCTGTTTTCGGCAGAACGTTCACCCCACGGCTTGAGCATGATGAAGGCCATGCCCGAACTCTGGCCGCGGCCGGCGAAGTTGAAGCCGTTCACGGTGAACACCGAGGCCACTGTGTCGGACTCCTTGTCCAGCAGGTAGGCGCGCATTTCGTCGACCACCGCCTGGGTGCGCTCGGCACTGGAACCGGCCGGGGTCTGCACCTGGGCGAACAGTACGCCCTGGTCTTCCTCGGGCAGGAACGCGGTAGGGATACGCATGAACAGCCACACCATGCCCACCACGATCAGGATGTAGGCCAGGAAGTACGGGGCCTTGTGACGCAGGATGTTGCCCACGCCGCGCTCGTAGCTCTGCACGCTGCGGTCGAAGTTGCGGTTGAACCAGCCGAAGAAGCCACGCTTGGCGGTATGGTGCTCGCCTTTCTTGACCGGCTTGAGCATGGTGGCGCACAGCGCCGGGGTGAAGATCAGCGCGACCAGCACCGACAGGCCCATGGCCGACACGATGGTGATCGAGAACTGCCGGTAGATCACGCCCGTGGAGCCGCCGAAGAACGCCATCGGCAGCAGTACCGCCGACAGTACCAGGGCGATACCGACCAGGGCGCCCTGGATCTGGCCCATGGACTTCTTGGTCGCCTCCTTGGGTGACAACCCCTCTTCGGACATCACCCGCTCGACGTTTTCCACCACCACGATGGCGTCGTCCACCAGCAGGCCGATGGCCAGGACCATGGCGAACATGGTCAGGGTGTTGATGCTGAAGCCTGCCGCGGCAAGGATGCCGAAGGTGCCGAGCAATACCACCGGTACGGTCATGGTGGTGATCACGGTGGCGCGGAAGTTCTGCAGGAACAGGTACATCACCAGGAACACCAGCACGATCGCCTCGATCAGGGTGTGGATCACCCCACTGATCGATTCGGTGACCACAGGCGTGGTGTCATACGGGAACACCGCCTTCATGCCAGGCGGGAAGAACGGCTCCAGCTCGGCGATGGTGTTGCGCAGTGCCTTGGCGGTGTCCAGGGCGTTGGCCCCGGTTGCCAGCTTGATCGCAAGGCCGGAGGCCGGCTTGCCATTGAACTGTGCGCTGACGCTGTAGTTCTCGCCCCCCAGGCTGACGTCGGCGACATCGCCCAGGCGGACCTGGGAGCCGTCGCGGTTGACCTTGAGCAGGATCTTCTCGAACTGCTCGGCGGTCTGCAGGCGGGTCTTGCCGATGATGGTGGCGTTGAGCTGCGTGCCGGGCAGGGCAGGCAGGCCGCCCAACTGACCGGAGGACACCTGCACGTTCTGCGCGGCCACGGCGGTCTTGACGTCCACCGGGGTCAGCTGGAACTTGTTCAGCTTGGCCGGATCGAGCCAGATACGCATGGCGTACTGGGCACCGAACACCTGGAAGTCACCCACACCGGCGGTACGCGAGATCGGGTCCTGCATGTTGGAGACGATGTAGTTCGACAGGTCGTCCTTGGTCATGCTGCCGTCTTCGGACACCAGGCCGATCACCAGCAGGAAGTTCTTCACTGCCTTGGTCACGCGGATACCCTGCTGCTGCACTTCTTGCGGCAACAGCGGGGTGGCCAGGTTCAGCTTGTTCTGCACCTGGACCTGCGCGGTGTCAGGGTTGGTACCCTGCTCGAAGGTGGCGGTAATGGTCATGCTGCCGTCCGAGTTGCTCTCGGACTGCACATAACGCAGGTTGTCGATACCGTTGAGCTGCTGCTCGATCACCTGGACCACGGTGTCCTGCACGGTCTGCGCCGAGGCGCCCGGGTAGGTCACGGCGATGGCGATGGCCGGCGGCGCGATGCTCGGGTACTGGTTGATCGGCAACTTGACGATCGACAAGGCCCCGACCAGCATGATCACCAGGGCGATTACCCAGGCAAAGATGGGGCGATCGATAAAGAATCTCGACATGGTTTATTCCCCTTTGGCCCCTGCTGACGCTGCATTGGCCTGGGACGGTTGGGCAGGCTTGACGTTGGTGGCTTCGCTGACCTTGACCTCGACGCCCGGCTTGACGAACTGCAGGCCTTCGGTGATCAGGCGGTCGCCCGGCTTCAGGCCTTCCTCGATCAGCCAGTCGCTGCCAACGGTACGGCTGGCCTTGAGCTGGCGCAGTTCGACCTTGTTGTCCTTGTCCACGATCAACGCGGTGGGCTGGCCCTTGAGGTCACGGGTCACGCCTTGTTGCGGGGCGAGGATCGCGTTGGCGTTCACGCCGGCGGCCAGGCGTGCATGCACGAACATCCCTGGCAGCAGGTTGTGCTCGGGGTTGGGGAACACGGCGCGCAGGGTTACCGAGCCGGTGGTCTGGTCGACCGAGACTTCGGAGAACTCCAGGCGGCCTTCGTGGGTGTAGGTGGTGCCGTCTTCCAGGTTCAGCGAGACCTTGGCGGCGTTGGCGCCGGCCTTCTGCAGTTGACCGCTTTCGAGCTCGCGGCGCAGCTTGAGCAGCTCGGCCGAAGACTGGGTGACGTCGACGTAGATCGGGTCCAGCTGCTGGATCACCGCCATGGCATCGGCCTGGCCGTTGTTGACCAGCGCACCTTCGGTGAACATCGAGCGTCCGATACGGCCGCTCAGTGGCGCCAGCACCTTGGTGTAGCGCAGGTCGATCTGTGCGCTGCGCAGCGAGGCTTCAGCCTGCAAACGTTTGGCTTGTGCGTCGTCGTATTCCTGACGGCTCACGGCCTGCTCGGCCACCAGTTGCTTGTAGCGGTCCGACAGCGAGCGGGTCGATTGCAGGTTGGCCTGGGCGCTGGCCAGGGTCGCCTCGTACACCGACGGGTCGATCTGGTACAGCTGCTGGCCTTCCTTGACCTCGCTGCCTTCCTTGAACAGACGCTTGAGAATGATGCCGTTGACCTGTGGACGCACTTCGGCCACGCGGTAGGCGATGGTGCGCCCCGGCAGGTCGGAAGTCAGGGTATAGGCCTGGGATTGAAGGGTCACGACGCCGACCTGAGGAGCTTGCGCCGCAGGCGCCGCTTCTTCCTTTTTACAGCCGCTGAGCAGTGTTGCCAGGGCGACGGCGGAAACCAGAGCGGAAACAGCTGGCTTGAATTGCATGAAGATCCTCGGGTCGAAAGAGCTGAAGACGCTCAAGAGTAATGGAAACGGGATGAAGGGAAAATTAATTCCGGGTGGATAAGTAGGATGCTAAGGAATATACTTACATTCATGCTTGTTTGTAAATACCCGTGGCGCACCTTGTCGAGGTGACCACAGGCTTGATTAAGACACCCGGTAGAGGGCCCGACAGTGGCCATACCGGCTCAGAACCCGGACGCCCGCAGCGCGCGTCCGGCTCCTTGATGAGGTTGTACTGCCATGGTCCGTCGCACCAAAGAGGAAGCTCAGGAAACCCGCCAACAGATACTCGAGGCCGCCGAAAAAGCTTTCCATGCCCGTGGGGTGGCGCGTACCACCCTGGCGGATATCGCCAAGCTGGCCGGGGTGACCCGGGGTGCCATCTACTGGCACTTTCAGGACAAGGGCGAACTGGTGCAGGCCCTGCTCGACAGCTTGCGTGAGCCGATCGAGGCGCTGGCCCAGGCCGGCGAGAGCGAAGACGAGCCGGATCCGCTGGGCTGCATGCGCAAGTTGCTGATTCAACTGATGCAGCAGATGCTGCACGAGCCGCGTACCCGGCGCATCAATGAGATCCTGCATCATAAGTGTGAATTCACCGATGACATGTGTGAGATCCGTCAGCAGCGCCAGGCCACGACCCGCGACTGCTACGAGCGTATAGCGCTGACGTTGACCAATGCAGTCAGGCGTGGGCAATTGCCTGCGGACATGGACCCGCAGCGTGCCGCTATTGCAATATTCGCTTACATCGACGGCATCATTGGCAGCTGGCTGCTGCTGCCGGACAGTTTCGATATTGCCGGGGATGCCGAGCGGTGGGTGGATACCGGGCTGGATATGCTGCGCTTGAGCCCGTCGCTGCGCAATTGAGCATTTGTGAGCATTTGTGAAGGTTGGCATAGGACGTTTCCCTGTCGTGCCCCGTGCCCGGTCAACAAAAAACACCGGCGCTGCTTGGAACGGTAGTCGGTGACCGGGTAGTCTGCCCCCAAGGACCATCAACTTTTCATAGAGCCCTGGCATGAGTGCGCACAACCCGACCCTCAAAGGTGCCGAGCAGCCGCTCAAGGCAATCGCCCTGATGTGCATGGCGGTGCTGTTGTTCGCCAGCCACGATGCCCTGTCCAAATACCTTTCCGGCTTCTATGCCATCGTCATGGTGGTGTGGGCGCGCTATGTGGTGCACACCCTGCTGATGCTGGTGGTGTTCGTGCCGCGCAGCGGCTTCTCGGCGGTGGTGCGTACACGCCGCCCCGGCCTGCAACTGGCCAGGGCGCTGTGCCTGATCGGCACCAGCCTGTTCTTCACCACCGGCCTGCGTTACATCCCCCTGGCCGAAGCCACCGCCGTGAACTTCCTCGCGCCCCTGCTGGTAACCGCATTGTCGGTACCGCTGCTGGGTGAACGGGTCAGCCGCGCCCAGTGGCTGGCGGTGCTGGCCGGGTTTGTCGGCGTGCTGATCGTGGTGCGCCCGGGCGGGGCGCTGTTCACCCCCGCAATCCTGCTGCCGTTGTGTTCGGCCTTCTGCTTCGGCTGCTACCAGTTGCTCACGCGCAAGCTCAGCGGCATCGACAGCCCGACCACCAGCAACTTTCTCACCGGCATCTTCAACAGCCTGATCATGACCGCGCTGGTGCCATTCTTCTGGAGCATGCCGACCCTGGGGCATGGCCTGTTCATGATCGGCCTGGGCACCTGCGGGATGCTCGGGCACATGCTGCTGACCCAGGCCTTCCGGCATGCCGCGCCGGCCATGCTGGCGCCCTTCAGCTACGGGCAGATCCTGTTCGCCGGCCTGTACGGCTACCTCATTTTCAATCACACCCCGGACGCCTACGGCGTGGTCGGCATTGCGGTCATTTGCCTGAGCGGCCTGGCGGTGGCCTGGGCGCAGCGGCGCAACTGACTACTGCCGGCCGCGCAGCTCGCGGTTGGGCAATGCCAGCGCCGCCGACAATCCCAGCAGGGAGACGGCGGCGCTACCCAGCAACAGGTTGCGAAAGGTCTGCAGCAACTGCGCCTGCACCGCCGCACTGGCCTGGCCGTCCTTGAGGCTGCCGATCAACGCCTCGCCGGCCAGGCTGAAGCCGCTGTCGTGCAGCAGGCTGAGCAGCAGTGCCGACATGCAGGCCACGCCCATCGCCCCGCCCAGCGAGCGGAACAGGTTGGTGGTGCTGGTCGCCACGCCGATGTCCCGCGGCTCCACTGCGCTCTGGGTTGCCACCAGCGAGGTGGGGAACTGCAGGCCCGAGGCGATGCCGGTCAGCAGCATGAACGCGCCACTGAGCAGCACGCCGTCGATCGGGCTCAGGGCCATGCCGATGATCGCCACCGGCATCAACAGTGCACCGCCCAGAATCTGCGGCTTGTAGCGCCCGGTCAGGCTGGTCAGGCGGCCGCCGCAATAGGCGCCGATCGGCAGGCCCATGGCCAGGGGCAGCAGGTGCAGGGCGGCGCTGTCGGCGCCCGCCCCGGTGATGCTCTGAAAGCGCAGTGGCATCAGCATGGTCAGCGAGATGGCCTGGAAACTGGTGAAGAAGATCGTGCACCAGCACAGCACTGCCACCCGGTTGCCGAACAGCTGCAACGGCAGCAGTGGCTCGACGGCGCGGCGTTCGTGCAGCACGAATACGCCCAGCCCGAACAGGGCTGCCAGCAGCAGGCCGGCAACCGGGCCGGACCCGATGGGCTGGCCCTGGCCGATCAGGGTGATGCCCAGCAGCAGGGCCGTCAGGCCCAAGATCAACAGCACCGCGCCGGGGTAGTCCACCTGCGCCTTGCGTTGCGGCGTGGCCAGCCCGCGCAGGGTACGCTCGGTGACCCACCAGGCGGTCAGCCCCAGCGGCAGGTTCAGCCAGAACACCCAGCGCCACGACAGGTACTCGGTCAGCAGCCCGCCCAGCACCGGGCCGGCGACGCTGGCCAGGGCATACATGCTGCTGAAATAACCCTGGTAGCGACCGCGCTCGCGGGGCGGCACGAAGTCGCCGATGATCGCCTGGCTGACCGACACCATGCCGCCCGCGCCGATGCCCTGCAGTACCCGCGCCAGCACCAGTTGCTCCATGTTCTGTGCCAGCGCGCAGAACAGCGAGGCCAGGGTGAAAAGCCCGGTACCGGTCAGGATCATGCGCCGCCGGCCGTACAGGTCGCCGAGCTTGCCGTAGATCGGCACCGCCACGGTCATGGCCACCATGTAGCCGGAAATTACCCAGGCCAGCAGGGTCACGTCGTTGAATTGCGCGGAGATCGCCGGCATCGAGACCGCGACGATTGTCTGGTCCAGCGCGCCGAGGAAGATCGCCAGCATCAGCGCGACGAGCACGCTGCGCAGGGCGGGTTGCGGAGTGTTCAATTGCGTCACGGGGCAGCTCTGGGCAAGTGGGACCGGGTGCTGCCCAGTGTACTCGATAGCCTGCTAAGCGTCTTCGATGGGCTCGTAGGGCAGGCCCACGTAGTTTTCTGCCAGGGTCCTGCGCCCGGCCTCGGAGCCCACGAAGTAGTCCAGCTCGGTGTGCTGGATACGCTGGCTGAAGGCGTCGCTGTCGGGGAAGCGGTGCAGCATCGAGGTCATCCACCACGAGAAGCGTTCGGCCTTCCAGATGCGCCGCAGGCAGATCGCCGAGTAGCGTTCCAGCAGGTCGGTGCGGCCTTCGGCGTAGACCTTGCGCAGGATGTTGTACAGCGTGCTGACGTCACTGGCGGCCAGGTTCAGGCCCTTGGCGCCGGTGGGCGGCACGATGTGCGCGGCGTCGCCGACCAGGAACAGGCGCCCGTACTGCATCGGCTCCACCACGAAGCTGCGCAGCGGGGCGATGCTTTTCTCGATCGACGGGCCGGTGACCAGGCGCTCGGCCAACTCGTCGGGCAGGCGCGACTTGAGTTCCTCCCAGAAGCGCTCATCCGACCAGTCCTCGACTTTCTCTTCGGCCGGCACCTGCACGTAGTAGCGGGTGCGGGTAGGCGAGCGCATGCTGCACAGGGCGAAGCCGCGTTCGTGGCGTGCGTACACCAACTCGTCGCTGACCGGCGGGGTATCGGCCAGGATGCCCAGCCAGCCGAACGGGTAGACCCGCTCGAACACCTGCAGCGCCTCGCTTGGAATCGACTGGCGTGCCACCCCGTGATAACCGTCGCAGCCGGCAATGTAGTCGCAGTCCAGGCGATGCTGCTGGCCGTCCTTTTCATAGGTGACGTAGGGCTGCCCAGTCTTCATGTCGTGCGGGCGCACGTTCTCGGCGTGGTAGACCGTGGTCGCACCGCTGTCGGCGCGCGCGGCCATCAGGTCGCGGGTGACTTCGGTCTGGCCGTAGATCATCACGCCCTGGCCGCCGGTCAGGCCCTTGAGGTCGATGTGCTCGCGGCGCCCGTCGAAGGCCAGCTCGAAGCCTGCATGGGGCAGCCCTTCGGCGTCCATGCGCTGACCGACCCCGGCTTCGCGCAGCAGCTCGACCATGCCCTGTTCGAGCACGCCGGCGCGGATACGCCCCAGTACATAGTCGGGGCCCTGGCGTTCGAGGATGACGTTGGAGATGCCGGCGTTGTGAAGCAACTGGCCGAGCAGCAGGCCGGACGGGCCCGCACCGATGATCGCGACTTGGGTTTTCATGGTTGTTGGACTTTTTATGATTGGAGTACCTGCATTTTTCGCTTGCCGGATGGCCTTCTGAAGGGACAAACCGAGCACAAAGCGGTACTTTTCGCTAATGGGTGCGTTTATCGGACAGTGGTCGGGAAGCGAGGGTGTGATGAGCAGGGTGTCGATTCCGGTATTCAAGCTGTACGGCGAGACGCTGGGCTGGCCGACGCCCGACCTGCTGCACAGCGAGTCGATCCCGGCGCGCAGCCGCCTGCACCAGTGGGAGATCGAGCCGCACCGGCATGCCGACCTGTGGCAGTTGCTGTTCCTGTACAGGGGCCAGGCCGAGATCGAGCTGGAGGGGCAGGTGTGTCGCCTGGAGCAGGCGGCGATCCAGGTGGTGCCGGCGCTGTGCGTGCACGGCTTTCGCTTTTCCGAAGACGTCGATGGTTATGTGGTGACTCTGGCGGCGCCGCTGGTGGAGGTGCTGCAGCGGCAACTGACGGGTGTGCCAGCCGCCCTGCAGCGCGGCGCCAGTTACCTGGCCGGGGCCGACGCCGATTACCTCAACAGCCTGTTCAGCACCCTGCAGGCCGAGTACCAGCAGGACCTGCCCGGGCGCGAGTTGCAGCTGCATTCGCTGATCAACCTGATGGTGGTGTGGATCAGCCGCCAACAGTTGCGCCGCAGTGCCGGTGCCCAGGTGCCGGAACGTGGGCGCGAGTACCTGCAGCGTTTCAACGGGCTGGTGGAGCAGCAGTTTCGCCAGCAGCCGAGCGTGGAGCAACTGGCGCATCAGGTGGGGGTGTCGGTGGCAACGCTCAATACCTTGTGCCGGGCATTGGCCGGGCAGTCGGCGCTGCAGATCGTGCACCAGCGCATCGTGCTGGAAGCCAAGCGCGACCTGATCTACACCAGCCTCACGATCAACCAGTTGGCCGACAGCCTGGGTTTTGCCGACCCGGCGTACTTCTCGCGCTTCTTCCGGCGCATGACCGGCCTCTCGCCCCGCGACTTTCGTCGTCGTGAACCTTCGCTGGCTACCTGACCACGCTCAGCGTGCCGGCATGGGGCAGGCAGTGGGCGGAGCTGCAGCTGGACGCCGCATAGGGTTGCTGGCGCAGCAGCTCGACCCGATACGCCGCTGCCCCGTACACCCCGAGCACGGCAGTGATGGCCAACAGGGCAGCGCACTTTCTGGATTTCAGGGTCATGGCACCAACCTCCTGTATCCCGCACACAGATGCTTCTACAAGCATAGGCCAGCATTGCGCCAGGTGCCTGCCGGTCAGTCCAGGCCGTGGTCCCAGTGGGGCGGGTCGGTGAAGCGTGCCGCCAGAAAGTCGAGCATGCTGCGCAGGGTTGCGGGCATGTGCTTGCGCGAGGTGTACACCGCGTTCAGGCCCAGTTCGCGGGGCCTGGCCTCGGGCAGCAGGCGTACCAGCGTGCCGCTGCGCAGGGCTTGCCACACCAGGTAGGTGGGCAGCATGGCGATACCGGTGCCGGCCAGGGTGGCGCGCTCCAGGGTCAGGGCCTCGTTGGCGCTGATATTGCCTTGCACCGGCACCGACACCTGTTCGCCGTCGACCTCGAAATGCCAGAGGCTGTGGCCGAAGTACGAATGGGTCAGGCAGTTGTGCTGGCTCAGGTCCTGCACCTGGCGCGGTACGGGGTGCTCGCGCAGGTAGGCTGGCGAGGCGCACACCACCGAGCGGCACACACTCAGGCGGCGGGCGATGAGGTTGGGGTCCAGGTCGTTGCTGACGCGGATGGCCAGGTCGATGCGTTCGTCCACCAGGTTGACCGTGCGGTCGAGCATCTGCAGGTCGACCTTCACCAGCGGGTAGCGCTTGACGTAGTCCGCTACCGCTTCCACCAGTTGCGCATGCCCGAACGAGGTACTGACGCTGATGCGCAGTTCACCCCGCGGGGCGTCATCCGGGGCGCCCACTGCCGCGTGCAGGTCGCCCACCAGTTCCAGCATCTGCCGGCAGCGCGGCAGGGTTTCCAGGCCGGCGGCAGTCAGGCTCAGCTTGCGCGTGGTGCGCTGCATCAGGCGCGCCCCCACCCAGTCCTCCAGCTCGGCCAGGTAACGCGAAACCACAGGGCGTGACAGGTCCAGTTGGTCGGCGGCGGCCGACTGGCTGCCCAGGTCGACTACGCTGACGAACACCTTCATTGCGGTGAGACGGTCCATGATCTGCCCGATTTCAGAAACAAACTATGTTGGAGCATCGCATTTTTTGTGATGGTTTGTGCAACTAAGCTGTGCCTCATCGATGACTTGAACAGGTATTGCTTGATGGCTGCTTTCTTTTCCCTGCGTCGCCTGCTGCTGGCGTGTGCCGCTTTCGGTGCGATCACCCAGGCCGTTGCCGGCGACGCACCGCTGAAACTGGACGTGTACAACCCCGGCAGCGAGGCGCTGTTTCCGGTCAGCTCGGTGATCGTCAGTGGCCAGCACGAGGCGATTCTGGTGGATGCACAGTTCGGCAAGGGCCAGGCCGAGCAGGTGCTGAAGAAGCTTCGCGATAGCGGCAAGCAACTCACCACCATCTACATCAGCCATGGCGACCCGGACTATTACTTCGGCCTCGACACCCTGACCCGTGCCTACCCCAAGGCCAAGGTGCTGGCGTCGCAGGCGACGGTCGCGCACATCAAGCAGACCATGGCTGCCAAGCTTGCCTACTGGGGCCCGCAGATGGGGGCCGACAAGCCAGCCCGGCTCATCGTGCCTGACGTGCTGCCCGGCAACGTGCTCACCATTGAAGGGCAGCGTCTTGAAGTGATCGGCCTGGACGGCCCGCAGCCCGACCGCAGCTTTGTATGGGTCCCGTCGATCAAGGCGGTGGTCGGCGGGGTAGTGGTGGCCGAGAACCTGCACGTGTGGATGGCCGACACCCAGTCGGCGCAGTCGCACAAGGACTGGCTCGCGACCCTGGCGCGCATCGAGCAGCTGGCGCCGCAGACGGTGGTGCCGGGGCATTACCTGGGGCAGAGCAAGGGGTCGCTCGAGGCGGTGCGCTTCACCGCCGATTACATCCGCGCCTTCGATGCCGAAACCGCCAGGGCGGCCAACTCGGCCGAGCTGGTCGCTGCAATGAAAAAACGTTACCCCGGCCTGGGCGAGGAGAGCTCGCTGGAGCTCGGCGCCAAGGTCGCCAAGGGCGAAATGAAGTGGTAAGTGTCGTTCAATCCTGATCGGAGGTTTCCATGAGCAAGATCGCAATCATCGGTGCTACCGGACGTGCCGGCAGCCAGTTGCTGGAAGAGGCCCTGCGCCGTGGCCACAGCGTCACCGCCATTGCCCGCGACCCGTCGCGCCTGCAGGGGCGCGAAGGGGTGAGCACGGTAGCCCTGGACGTGACCCGGGGCGAGGGGCTGGAGCAGGCCGTTGCCGGGCATGACGTGGTGCTCAGCGCCGCGCACTTTGCCACGGTGCCGGCGCAGGCGATCATCGGGCCGGTCAAGAAGGCCGGGGTCAAGCGCCTGCTGGTGGTGGGCGGGGCGGGCAGCCTGCTGCTGCCGTCAGGGGAGCGCGTGATCGACGCGCCGGACTTCCCCGAGGCCTACAAGGCCGAGGCGAGCGCAGGTGGCGATTTTCTGCAGGCCTTGCGTCAGGAGCAGCAACTGGACTGGACTTTCCTGTCGCCGTCGGCGGAGTTCGTCGAAGGCGAGCGCACCGGTAGCTACAGGGTGGGCAAGGATCACCTGCTGGTCGACGCGAAGGGCAGGAGCTGGATCACCTTTGCCGACTATGCGATTGCGTTGCTCGATGAGGTAGAGAAGCCAGCGCATTCGCGTCAGCGCTTTACTGCGGGGTACTAGGGGCTGTATGAAAAGTCTTGAGACGAAGGTCAGGCAAGGCGAAAACAGCCGAGGAAGCGGAGTTTACGGGTTGTAAATGAGCATTCCGAGGCTGTTTTCAACGCAGCATCACCGAGTATCAAGGCTTTTCGTACAGAGCCTAGAAAGCATTCGCCGGCAAGGCCGGCTCCTACAGGTATAGGAGCCGGCCTTGCCGGCGACTGCATCAACGCGGTGCCCCTGCCTGCCTGCCCAACCACTCCAGCAAGGCCATCAACCCCGGCGCCGCCACCTGCGCGGGCCGCACCAGGTGATAGCCCTTGCCGGTCTTGACCCGAAGGTCGAACGGCATCACCAGCCGTCCGCTGGCCAGGTCATCGCCGATCAACGCCCAATCCCCTATCGCCACCCCGGTGCCCTGGGACGCCATCGACATGGCCATGTCCAACGTTTCGAAATGCTGGCGCCGGCCTTGCCTGGGCAGTTGCACGCCGGCTGCGCCAAGCCAGGTCGCCCAGTCCTTCTCGTCCCGCGCCGGGTGCAGCAGCATGTGCTGCTGCAGATCATCCAGCGTGCGCAACGGCAACTGCGGCGCGCACACCGGTGTCAGTTGTTCATCGAACAGCTTCAGCACCTGCAGGGCCGGATCAGGCTCGGCGCCATACACCACCGCCGCATCGAACGCTTCCCGGCGAAAATCCACCCCGTGCTGCACCGTGGTGGTCAGCTCCACCGGCACTTCCGGGTGCAGCGCCTGCCATTCCATCAGGCGCGGCAGCAACCAGCGCATCACGCAGGTCGGCGCCTTCAGTTGCAGGGTGGTGCGCTGCGCGCCCACCTGCTGCACGCCTTCCTCGATCAGCCCGAATACCTGCTGCACCCGCGGCAGCCAGTCCTGGCCCTCGCGGGTCAGGCTCAGGCCGCGTGCCTGGCGCACGAACAGCGCGTAGCCCAGGTGTGCTTCCAGGCCGGCGATCTGGCGGCTCACCGCGCCCTGGGTCAGGTGCAGTTGCTGCGCCGCACGGGTGAAGTTGCAGCATTGCGCAGTGATCAGGAAGGTGTGCAGGGCAGGCAAGGTAGGCAGGCGTTTCATCGGAGTAAGCCATGAGCTGTAGACATGGCTAGTATGAGGATTTTTGCATTGTGCCGGTAGCGCCTGGCGGGTCCAATCAGGCCTTGTTCCAGAATGATTCCAGGCAGACCACCATGGCGACTTGCGGCGAAGTATTGGTAAAACTCCTCGAAAACTATGGCGTCGACCATGTTTTCGGCATTCCCGGCGTGCACACGGTCGAGCTGTACCGCGGCCTTGCCGGCTCGACCATCCGTCATATCACCCCGCGCCACGAGCAAGGCGCAGGCTTCATGGCTGACGGCTTTGCCCGTACCCGTGGCAAGCCTGGGGTGTGCTTCATCATCACCGGCCCGGGCATGACCAACATCACCACCGCCATGGGCCAGGCCTATGCCGACTCGATCCCGATGCTGGTGATCTCCAGCGTGCAGTCGCGCAATGCCCTGGGCGGCGGTCGCGGCAAGCTGCACGAGCTGCCCAACCAGGGCGCGCTAGTCAGCGGTGTGGCGGCGTTCTCGCACACACTGATGAGCGCCGATGACCTGCCGGCCGTGCTGGCCCGCGCCTTTGCGGTATTCGAGGGCGCGCGCCCGCGCCCGGTGCATATCGAGATCCCGCTGGACGTGCTGGTCGAAGACGCCGATCACCTGCTTGGCTGCGAGCCGGTACACATCGCCCGCGCCGGTGCCGCGCCAGGGCCGGTGGCGAGCATGGCGGAGCTGCTGGCCGCTGCCCGCCGCCCGTTGATCCTGGCCGGTGGCGGTGCCATCGACGCAGGCGCCGCACTCGCCCGGTTGGCCGAGCACCTGCAGGCGCCCGTTGCACTCACCATCAATGCCAAGGGCGTGCTGGCCTCCGGGCACCCGCTGCTGATCGGCTCCACCCAGTCGCTGGTGGCGACCCGTGCACTGGTGCGCGAGGCCGACGTGGTGCTGGCGATCGGCACCGAGCTGGCCGAAACCGACTATGACGTCACCTTCAAGGGCGGCTTCGAGATCCCCGGCGCCCTGCTGCGCATCGACATCGACCCGGACCAGTGCGTGCGCAACTACCCGCCCAGGGTGGCACTGGTGGCCGATGCAGAGCAGGCGGCGCAGGCCCTGTTGCTGGCCCTGGCCGAGCAGCCGGCGCCACCGCGCGAAGGCGAGTGGGGCGCGGCGCGGGCAGCGCGCCTGCGCGATACCCTGGCCAGCGAATGGGATGCGGCCACGCGGGCGCAGACGCTGTTCCTCGACAGCGTGCTGCAGACGTTGCCCGATGCCGTGCTGGTCGGTGATTCGACCCAGCCGGTGTACACCGGCAACCTGACCCTGGACCTCGACCAGCCGCGCCGCTGGTTCAACGCCTCGACCGGCTACGGCACCCTCGGCTACGCCTTGCCGGCGGCCATGGGCGCGTGGCTGGGCAGTGCGGAGCAGGCGGATCGACGCTTGCCTGCGGTGTGCCTGATCGGCGACGGCGGCTTGCAGTTCACCCTGCCGGAGCTGGCCAGTGCGGTGGAGGCGCAGGTGCCGCTGATCGTGTTGCTGTGGAACAACCAGGGGTACGAGGAGATCAAGAAGTACATGGTCAACCGCGCCATCGAACCGGTGGGCGTGGATATCCACACCCCCGATTTCATTGGCGTGGCCAAGGCCCTCGGTTGCGCCGCCGAAGCGGCGAGCGGGGTGGCGCAACTGCGCGAGGCGTTGTTGCGTGCCCGCCAACGCAGTGGCCCGAGCCTGATCGAGGTCGACCAGGCAGCGTGGATGCAGGCGGTGCAACCATGCTGAACCTGCCCGGTATCTACATCGAGGGCGCGTGGCATCACGGCGCGCAGCCGCTCACGGTAATCAACCCGAGCACCGGGCAGTCCCTGGCCGAGGTGGCCGGGGGCGATGGCGATGCAGTGGCCTGTGCCGCCACGGCGGCGCAGGCCGCTTTTGCCGGCTGGTCGCGTACCACCGGGGCGCACCGTGGCGAGCTGCTGCACAGGATCGCGCGGGGTGTGGAGGCCCGCCGCGAGCGACTGATCGAACTGCAATCGCGCAACAACGGCAAGCCCCTGGCCGAGTCGGCGATGGACGTCGACGATGTGGTGGCGACGTTCGAGTACTACGCGGGCCTGGCGCAGGCGCTTGACAGGCAGCAGGACCAGCCGCTGGCCTTGCCCAGCGAGGATTTCAGCGCCCGCCTGCGCCGCGAGCCGTGCGGTGTGGTCGGCCTGATCGTGCCGTGGAACTTCCCGATGGTGACCACCGCCTGGAAGCTGGCCCCGGCGTTGGCGGCAGGGTGCTGCGTGGTGCTCAAGCCGTCGGAGGTCACGCCCCTGGCCGAGCTGGAACTGGCCCGGATCATCGCCGAATGCGGCCTGCCGGATGGGGTGTTCAATCTGGTGTGCGGCACCGGGCTGGCGGTGGGGGCGCCGCTGACGAGCGACCCGCGTATCGCCAAGGTGTCGTTCACCGGCAGCAATGCGGTCGGCGTGCAGGTGATGCAGCGCGCGGCCGAGACGGTCAAGGGGGTGAGCCTGGAGCTGGGCGGCAAGTCGTCATTGCTGGTGCTGGAGTCGGCCGAGCTGGAGCTGGCGCTCGAGCTGGCCTGTGCCGGCGGCTTCTTCAATGCCGGGCAGATGTGCTCGGCCACCAGCCGCGTGCTGGTGGCCGATGCGCTGTACGACGCCTTTGTCGACGGGGTGAAGGCACGGGCTGCGGCGATCCGGGTGGGTGACCCGTTTGCCGGCGACAGCGACATGGGGCCGCTGGTCAACCAGGCCCAGTACCAGCGCGTGCTGGGGCACATCGAGCGTGGCGTGCACAGCGGCGCGCGCTTGCTGTGCGGTGGCAAGCCTCTCGAACACGCCGCTGGGTACTTCATCGAGCCCACGGTGTTTGCCGAGGTACCGCTGGACAGTGCGCTGTGGCGCGAGGAAATCTTCGGCCCGGTGCTGTGCGTGCGTCGGGTGGCCAGCGAAGCCGAAGCGGTGGCGTTGGCCAACGACAGCGAGTTCGGGCTGGTGGCCAGCGTGGTAGGTGCAGACCCGGCGGCCGCCGAACGGGTGGCCGACCAGCTGCAGGCCGGGCTGGTGTGGATCAACGCACCGCAGGTGATCTTCCCGCAGGCAGCGTGGGGTGGCTACAAGCAGAGCAGCCTGGGGCGCGAGCTGGGGCCTTGGGGGCTGGCGGCGTTTCAGGAGGTCAAGCATGTGGTGAGGGCGGTGTAGCGTTCTTCGCCGGCAAGGCCGGCTCCTACAGGCGACCGCGTACTGCCTGTAGGAGCCGGCCTTGCCGGCGAAAGCGATCTAGAGCGCGCTACGCAACCTTGCCATGTCCCGCAGCGGTGGCGCGCCATACAGCCGGCTGTACTCGCGGCTGAACTGCGACGGGCTCTCATAGCCCACCCGATACCCCGCCACCGACGCCTCCAACCCATCGTTGAGCATCAGCCGCCGGGCTTCCTGCAAGCGCAGTTGCTTCTGATACTGCAACGGGCTCATCGAGGTCACCGCCTTGAACCGGTGGTGCAGCGTCGAGGCACTCAGGTTTACCTCCCGTGCCAGGTCGTCGATGCGCAGCGGGCGCTGAAAATGATCATTGAGCCACTGGATGGCCTGGCACACGCGGTGGGTCTGGGTGTTGGCCATGGCGATCTCGTACAGCCGCGCACCCTGCTGCCCACGCAGCAGCCGATAGAGAATCTCGCGACGGATCAGCGGCGCCAGCACGGCAATGTCCTTGGGCGTATCCAGCAGGCGGATCAGGCGCAGCAATGCATCGAGCATCTGGGTGTCCAGGCGTTCGATGAACACCCCCCGCGACGACGGCTGCGACGGCACGCCCATCGGCCCGGCCTCGGCGATCAGGCTGTTGATCTCGGCCGGGTCGATGTCCAGGCGAATGCCCAGGCTGGGGTTCTGCGGGCTGGCCTCCAGCAGTGCACCGCTGATCGGCATCGCCACCGACACCACCATGTAGTGCAGCGGGTCGTAAACATAGGTCTCGTCGCCCAGGCAGATCTCCTTGCGGCCCTGGGCCAGGATGCACAGCGCCGGCTGCGCCAGGGTCGGCATCGAGCGGGTGCTCTGCTCGTAGCGGCTCAGGTGCAGGTCGGCGATGGCCGAAGGCACCGTGCCGCTGGGGCAGTGGCGAACGACCAGCCCGGCCAGTTCCTGGCGCAGAAGCTCCAGGGCCGGGTCCAGCAACGGTGGGGTGGGGTCTGGGGCTGACATGTGCGGGTTCCTCTGCCGATGGGCGCAGCATAGGTTCGCGCACGCCGGGGCGCTAGCCGAATGCTGCCCGGTTCTTGCCTGATCCTGCGACGGGTGCAGAATCAGGCAAGCCGTCGACAGGAATCGCCTAACGCCGCGCGTGGCCTGGGCCGTAGCCTTGGCAGCCTGGGTTTTCTTCCCTGGCCGCTTCAAGGAGCACCGCACATGACGTCATCACAACCGGTCAGCCATCTTTCCTTCGTGCGCGCCAGCGTCGGCCGTTCGGCCGAGCTGGGCGTGCGCCTGCAGCAACTGCTCGAACCGTCGCGGCAAACCCCGGGGTGTCTGCATTTCAGCGTGCAGCGTTCCACCTGCGATGCCGACCTGTGGTTGCTCAACGGGGTGTGGGCCGATACTTCGGCGTTGCACGACTACTTTGCCTCGCCCAGCCTGCAGCTGTTTGGTGAACTGGTGCAGGCGCGGGTGGTGGACAGCCTCGACCTGCAGACGTTCACCGAGCAGCCGGCGAGTTAGAATGGCGCCTTTCCGGCAACCGATGTGGATGTGAGAGGCAATGGCACGTAAAGAATTCGACGTATTCGAGGCTGTTTCGGCGGTGGTGCCGGGCGAGGGTGGCTACAGCGCCGCGATCGCGGTCAAGGCCCTGGGCGCTGGCGGCGCACCGCGTTTTCACAAGGTGCTGCCAGGGCAGGTATTCAAGACCGCACTGGAGGCCGATGACGCTGCAGTGGTCGAACTGCAGCGCCTGAACGGCGTCAGTGACGACGCCGAACTGATCTGGTGATCAGGCCTGCGGGCGGGCCATCTTGAACAGGTTGCCCAGCTCGAAGTAATCCGCCGGGCCGCCGCCGCGCAGAATCGGCTCGGCGGCCGCGGTGTCGTAGATCCCTTCCTTGAGCAGGTGCTCGGCAATGTGCACCGCTACCACTTCGCCCAGAATCAGCCAGCTTGGCACCAGCGCCTGGTCGGCACGTTGCAGTTGCACGATCTGGGTCACCTTGCATTCGAACGACACTGGGCTTTCCTGCACCCGGGGTACCGCAATCACCCTGGAGGCTGCCGGGGTCAGCTGGCTCAGGGCGAACTCGTCGACCTCTGGCGCCACGGCGGCGCAGCTCTGGTTCATGGCCTCGGCCAGCGGGCGTGTGGCCAGGTTCCAGGCGAACTCGCCGGTCTGTTCGATGTTGTTCAGGCTGTCTTTGCGCCCGACGCTGCAGAACCCGATGATCGGCGGAATGTAGTTGAAGGCGTTGAAAAAACTGTAGGGCGCAAGGTTCAGGCGGCCGTCGCGGTCCTGGGAGGAGATCCAGCCGATCGGGCGCGGGCCGACGATGGCGTTGAACGGGTCGTGGGGCAGGCCGTGGCCTTTTGCGGGTTCGTAGTAGTACATCATCGGGCCTTGTGGGCGGAGGGTGCGTCTAGTGTGCCAACAGTTGCCGGCCCTGAAAATGACTAAGCCCGGCCGAAGCCGGGCTGTGGCGCTGCATCGGCTGTCAGCTGATGCGGTGGGCCTGGGTGCGGTCGAAGCCATCTTCGACGAAGCGATGCGCGTTGGTGTGATCGAAACCGTCTTCTGCCACGGTAGCGGGCTGGGCGTGTTCCACGGCGAAGTTGTGCGCGTTGGTGCGGTCGAAGCCGTCTTCGGCGAAAGCGTTGGCGGCCAGGACAGAGAAGGTGAGGGCCAGCATCAGTTTGGTTTTCATGGGGGTTACTCCGGTGGTGAGGGGTTGTCTGTTGCTATGGGTTTGATTTTACGCCCGTTAATTTGATTAAAAAGCACAAAATATTGCCTATATGAATCTATTAAATCGATATATAAGAAAGCGGTTGGCCTCTGCTGGCAAGCCAGTGCCCTCAGTGTTTTGCGAGCGCCGAAGCATTCTGTGGGCGCTGGCTTGACAGCGAAGAGGACGACTCGGTTCTGAGTGAACCCAGCATCGCGCATCCGCATTAATGCCGAATTAAGCCCACAAAAAAGGGGCCTCCATCGCTGGAGGCCCCTTGTCTACTGCAGCAAACCGATCAGTCGGTCTCGATCCGCGAGTTGTTGCGGGTGTCCTTCATGAACACGTACACCAGCAGCGAGACGGCAATGCACGCCGTGACGTACCAGTAGTAGCCGGTCTCCATGTTGATGCTCTTGAACCACAGTGCCACGTACTCGGCCGTGCCACCGAAGATCGACACGGTCAGCGCATACGGCAGGCCCACGCCCAGCGCACGGATCTCGGTGGGGAACAGCTCTGCCTTGACCACCGCGTTGATCGAGGTGTAGCCGCTGACGATGATCAGTGCTGCCATGATCAGGAAGAACGCACCCCACCAGGTCTCGATGGTGTGCAGCGTGGTCAGGATCGGCACGGTGAAAAGGGTGCCCAACACACCGAAGGCGATCAGGATCGGGCGACGGCCGATCTTGTCCGACAGGCCGCCGATCACCGGCTGCAGGCACATGAACAGGAACAGGGTGGCCGCCGAGATCATGGTCGAGTCACTGATGCTCATGCCCACCGTGTTCACCAGGTACTTCTGCATGTAGGTGGTGTAGGTGTAGAACGCCAGGGTGCCGCCCATGGTCAGGCCGACCACGGTCGCCAGTTCCTTGGGGTGGCGCAGCAGGGTGCGCATCGAGCTTTCCTTGGCCTTTTCCTTCTTGGTGAACGAGGCCGTCTCTTCCATGCCGCGACGCAGGTACAACGCCACCACCGCGCACAGCGCGCCGATCACGAAGGGTACGCGCCAGCCCCACGAGTACAGCTGCTCGGTGGTCAGGGTCTGCTGCAGGATGATCAGCACCGCCAGCGCGATGAGCTGGCCGGAGATCAGCGTGACGTACTGGAAGCTGGAGAAGAAACCGCGACGCTCCTTGGTTGCCATCTCGCTGAGGTAGGTGGCCGAGGTGCCGTATTCACCCCCCACCGACAGGCCCTGCATCAGGCGTGCGATCACCAGCAGCACCGGCGCGGCGACGCCGATGGTTTCGTAGCTGGGTGTCAGGGCGATGACCAGGGAGCCGGCGCACATCAGCAGTACCGAGGCCATCAGCGCGGCCTTGCGGCCCTTGCGGTCGGCATAGATACCCATCAGCCAGCCACCGATCGGGCGCATCAGGAAGCCCACGGCGAAGATCGCGGCGGTGTTGAGCAGTTGGGTGGTGGTGTTGCCGGCCGGGAAGAAGGCCTTGGCGAAGTACAGCGAGAACGCCGCGTAGACGTACCAGTCGTACCATTCGACCATGTTGCCGATGGAGCCGGAGAAAATCGACTTGAGGCGGCTGGAGGTGGTTTTTTCAGCGGGTGCGGCCGCTGCCCCAGCAGGCAGAGAGGTGGAGTTATCCATTGAAGCAACCTTCTAGTTGTTTTTGTGGTGCGCGTGTAAACGCGGCCTGACAGGGCCATAGCAGGACCCGTGCCAGCCAGCGAAGGCCCGGTTTAGAAGGGTTTGGCAGGTCGAATGAGCGGAAATCCGCTCATTGGCGGCGCAGCGATAGGCAAGAATCCGCCTATGAGCCGGGGCGTTCGAGGAAGTCTTCGCGCACCAGTGCGTGGCGTTGCATCTTCTCGTTCAGGGTGCGTCGGGGCAGTTGCAGCTCCTCGAGCACCGCCTTGATGTCGCCCTGATGACGGCTCAGGGCGGCGCGCAGGCACTGGGCCTCGAAGGCTTCCTGCTGGGCAGCCAGCGATTGCCCGGTATGCGCCACTGCCGCCGATTGCGCATCGTCCAGCCCCAGGGCGTGGCGCTCGGCGGCGTTGGCCAGTTCGCGCACGTTGCCCGGCCAGTCGTGGCTGAGTAGCCGGCCCAGTTGTGCGCCACTGGGGTCGGCGGCGCTGCGGCCCAGGCGCTCGGCGGCGGCGCGGGCAAAATGGGCAAACAGCAGGGGGATGTCTTCGCGCCGCTCGCGCAACGGCGCCAGGCGCAGTTCGGCCACGTTCAGACGGTACGCCAGGTCTTCGCGAAAGCGCCCGGCGCGGGCTTCGAGCAGCAGGTCGGGCTTGGTGGCGGCAATAATGCGCAGGTCCACGCTGATGCTCTGGTTGGCGCCCAGGCGCTCGAGCTTGTGCTCCTGGATCACCCGCAGCAGCTTGGCCTGCTGGGCCAGCGGCATGCTCTCGATCTCGTCGAGGAACAGCGTGCCACCGTTGGCATATTCGAGCTTGCCGATGCGCTTGCCCTGGGCGCCGGTGAAGGCGCCGCTCTCGTGTCCGAACAGCTCGGCCTCGAACAATTGCTCAGGGATCGCCGCACAGTTGAGCGCCACGAACGGCTTGTCGGCCCGCGGGCCGAAATCATGCAGGCACCGCGCGACGCGCTCCTTGCCGCTACCGGTTTCGCCGCGTATCAGCACATTGACCGGCAGCCCGGCCAGGTCCAGCACCTGGCGACGCAGTTGCTGCAGGCCAGGCGACATGCCCAGCAGGGTGTTTTCCAGGCGCACCTTGAGGTCGGCCTGTTCATGCAGTCGGCGGTTCTCCAGCACCAGCTGGCGTTTCTCCAGGGCGCGGCGCAGGCTGCCGAGCAGGCTGTCGGGGCTGAAGGGCTTTTCCAGAAAATCGTAGGCGCCATTGCGCATGGCTTCGACCGCCATCGGCACGTCGCCATGCCCGGTAAGCAGAATCACCGGCAGGTCGGCATCACGCCCCTGCAGTTGCTCCAGCAGTTGCAGGCCGCCCATGCCGGGCATGCGCACATCGCTCAGGATCACCCCGGGAAAGTGCTCGGGCAGCTGTGCCAGACACGCCTCGGCACGTTCGAAAAGCTGCACCTCGAAGCCGGCCAGGCTCAGCCACTGCTGCACCGCGGTACGGATGCTGGCCTCGTCGTCGACGACAATCACCGCATTCAGCATGCAGGCTCCGGGTCGCAGGGCAGGGTCAGGCTGAAACGCGCACCGCCTGGCTGGTTGTCGACCTGCAGGCGCCCGCCGGCTTCATGGATGATGCCGTAGGAAATCGCCAGCCCAAGGCCCAGCCCTTCCCCCACCGGTTTGGTGGTGAAGAATGGGTCGAACACGCAGCCCAGGTGCTCCTGCTTGATGCCGCCGCCGCTGTCGAGCACGCTCAGGTGCCAGTGGTCATGCTGCTTTTCGATACGGATCTCCAGGTGTTTCCAGGTTTTGTCGGCCATGGCGTCCAGGGCGTTGCGCAACAGGTTGATCAGCACCTGTTCCAGGCGGATGGCGTCGCCGCGTACCCAGGCCGGACGCGCCAGGTACAGCGCGGTGCTGACGCCCTCGGCGCGGATGCGCGGGTCGAGCAACTGTAGCGCCTGGTCGACCACGGTGGCCAGGTCCAGACGTTCGCGCAGGCCGCTGGGGCTGTTGCGGGCAAAGGTTTTCAGGTGTCCGGTAAGGGCCGCCATGCGCGTGAGCATCTGGTCCAGCGGCTGCAGGGCCTGGCGTGCTTCGTCCAGGCGCTCGCTGTCGAGCAGCAGGCGCAGGGTGGCCAGCTGCATGCGCTGGGTGGTCAGCGGCTGGTTGAGCTCGTGGGCCAGCGCGGCGGACATCTGCCCCAGCGCCGCCAGCTTGGTCGACTGCACCAGGCCCTCCTGAGCCATGCGCAGTTCATGGGTGCGTTCCTCCACCAGGCGCTTGAGCTCGTCGCGGCTGCGCTGGCGCAGGCGGGCCAGGCGCAGGCGCTGGCTGATGAACAGCACCGCGAACACCAGGGTCAGCCAGACGGCGGCGGCCGTCAGCCCGGCGTTGCGCTCGTCATCCCCGGTGCGCGGTGTGCGCAGCAGGTGCAGGGTCCAACCCTCGGCTTCCAGCGGCAGGCTTTCCCACAGGTAGTCGGTGTCGCCTTCGGGGCGCTGCACGCGCACCAGGTGGCTGTTGTCGTCAAAGCGGGTCAGCACCTGGCGCTGCAGGGGCAAGAGCGACTTCTTGTCGTACTGGCGGGTGGCGTCCAGCTCATTGAAATCGGCCGCCGACAGCGGGTTCAGCTCGCGGTAGCGCCAGCCGTCCTGGTTGGCCAGGAAGATGATCCCGCGGGCGTCGCTGACCAGCAGCACGTCGCTGCCCTGGCGCCATTCGCGCTCAAGCTCGGGAAACTCCAGCTTGACCACCATGGCCCCGAGAAACCGTCCCTGGTCGCCCAGCACCGCGCTGGACAGAAAGTAGCCGGGAATGCCGCTGGTCACCCCCACCGCATAGAAGCGCCCGCTGCCCTGGGTGCGGGTCTGCTTGAAGTACGGTCGAAAGCCGTAGTTCTGCCCCACGTAGGTGGTAGGCAGGCGCCAGTTGCTGGCCGCCACGGCCAGGCCGGTGTGGTCGAGCAGTTCGAGGGTGGACGACCTGGCGGCGCCGTTGATGCGTTCGAGCTTGCGGTTCAACGCGTCCTGGGTCGCTTCGCCCACCGGGCCGCCGAGGGCTGCGATGAGTTCGGAGTCCAGCGCCAGCACAGCGGGCAGGGCGCGGTAGCGTTCGATCAGGGTGTGCAGCGAGTTGGCGTACAGCGCCAGTTGCTGGCTGGCCCGTTGGGTATCGTCGAGCATGGCCTGACGCTTGGCCTGATTCATCGCCCAGCCGGCGGCCAGCAGGGTGCCGGCGGTGATCAGCAGCAGAATCAGGCCCAGTCGCACGGCGCGGTAAGTGAACGGCATGGCAAGCAGTACCCTGGCAGTGGGGAAGGCTGCCAGGCACTTCCCCGTGGACGTCACAGCGACTTACAGCAGCTCGAAGCGTTGCTGTTGCACGGTTTCGGAGTCCAGGCCGACCTGGACGTTGAACTCGCCAGGTTCGGCAACCCACTGCAACTGGCTGTTGTAGAACTTCAGGTCGTCCGGCTGCACGGTGAAGTGCAGGGTGCGCTCCTCGCCGGCCTTGAGCATGAGCTTCTGGAAGTTCTTCAGTTCCTTGACCGGGCGGCTCATCGAGGCGGCCACATCCTGCAGGTACAGCTGCACCACGGTTTCGCCGTCACGCTGGCCGGTGTTCTTCACGCGCACACTGACCTCCAGGCTCTGGCCCTGTTTCAGTGTCGTGCTCGACAGGCTCGGCGCCGACACACTGAAGGTGCTGTAGCTCAGGCCGTAGCCGAAGGGGTACAGCGGGCCGTTGGGCTCCTCGAAGTACTGCGAGGTGTAGTTGCCGGGCTTGCCGGGGGTGAACGGGCGGCCGATGCGCAGGTGGTTGTAGTACATCGGGATCTGCCCCACCGAGCGCGGGAAGGTGATGGCCAGCTTGCCCGAGGGGTTGTAGTCGCCCAGCAGCACGTCGGCGATGGCGTTGCCGCCCTCGGTGCCGCTGAACCAGGTTTCCAGGATGGCGTCGGCCTGCTCGCGCTCCCACGCCAGCGACAGCGGGCGACCGTTCATCAGCACCAGCACCAGCGGTTTGCCGGTGGCCTTGAGGGCCTTGATCAGCTCGCGCTGCACCGCCGGGATCTCCAGGGTGGTGCGGCTGGACGATTCGTGGGACATGCCCCGCGATTCGCCGACCACGGCCACCACCACGTCCGACTGCCTGGCGGCCTTGACCGCTTCGTCGATCAGCACGGCAGCCGGGCGCGGGTCATCGACGATTTCCGGGGCGTCGAAGTTGAGGAAGTTGAGGTAGTCGAGCACGGCCTTGTCGCCGGTCACGTTCGAGCCTTTGGCGTAGAGCACCCTGGCCTTGTCGCCCAGGGCACGGCGCAGGCCCTCGCGCACGGTCACCGACTGGTGCGGGCGACCGGCGGCGGCCCAGCTGCCCATCATGTCGATCGGGGCATCGGCCAGCGGGCCGACCAGGGCGATGGTGCCGGACTTTTTCAGCGGCAGGGTCTGCTGGCGGTTCTCCAGCAGCACCAGGCTGCGACGCGCCACGTCCCGTGCGATGTCGCGGTGCAGGCGGCTGTCGGCATAGGTGTCGGCCGGGTCGTCCTTGGCCTGGCCGATGCGCCGGTACGGGTCGGCGAACAGGCCCATGTCGTACTTGGCGCCGAGAATCTCGCGCACCGCGTTGTCCAGCTCGGCCGGGCTGACCGCGCCGGACTTGAGCAGCCCCGGCAGTTCCTGGCCATACAGCGTGTCGTTCATGCTCATGTCGATGCCGGCCTTGATCGCCAGCTGCGCCGCCTGCTTGCCATCGGCGGCCACGCCGTGGCGCACCAGCTCGGTGATCGCCCCATGGTCGCTGACGGTCACGCCCTTGAAGCCCCAGTCGCGGCGCAGCAGGTCGTTCATCAGCCAGGTGTTGGAGGTGGCGGGCACGCCGTTGATCGAGTTCAGCGCCACCATCACGCCGCCGGCACCGGCATCGATGGCGGCGCGGTAGGGCGGCAGGTACTCGTTGTACATGCGCGTGGGGCTCATATCGACCGTGTTGTAGTCGCGCCCGCCTTCCACCGCGCCGTACAGGGCAAAGTGCTTGACGCTGGCCATGATGCTGTCGGCGTTGGCCGGGCTGCGGCCCTGGAACGATTCGACCATCACCCTGGAGATACGCGACACCAGGTAGGTATCTTCGCCAAAGCCTTCGCTGGTACGGCCCCAGCGCGGGTCGCGGGCAATGTCGACCATGGGCGCGAAGGTCATGTCGATGCCGTCGGCGGCCGCTTCCAGGGCCGAGGTACGGCCGACCTGGGCGATGGCCTGCATGTCCCAGCTGGCGGCCAGGCCCAGGCTGATCGGGAAGATGGTGCGGTGGCCGTGGATCACGTCATAGGCGAAGAACATCGGGATCTTCAGGCGCCCGCGCATGGCGGCGTCCTGCATGGGCCGGTTCTCGTCACGGGTGATCGAGTTGAAGGTGCCGCCGATGCGCCCGGCGGCGATTTCCTCGCGGATTTTCTCGCGCGGCATTTCCGGGCCGATGCTGATCAGGCGCAACTGGCCGATCTTTTCCTCGACGCTCATCTGCTTGAGCAGGTTGGCGATGAACGCCTGTTTTTCTTGCAATGGCGCGGCGGCAGGCGAGTCAGCGAAGGCCGACTGGCTGGCCAGGCTGACGAGCAGGCCCAGCAAACACAGCTTGTTCATGAATTCTGTTCTCAAGGCTGCGGCAGTCGTCACGGTGCAGACTGGCAAGCCGAAGTTGGGGAAGCGGCTATTGTTGTAGTTTGCTGGGGCATCTTTTAGCCGATTGGGTCATCACGATCCAGCGGCGGCGTCGGATTATGCCTCAAGTCCGGCGCATTTCGAGCACTCACGGAGCGTAGCGACAATGCAGGTATCGAACAGAGCACGGTTGTGGCTGGTGCTGGCACTGGCCAGCCTGCTGGCCGGTTGCGGCATCAACAACATTCCCCAATACGACGAACAGGTCAAGGCGGCCTGGGCCCAGGTGCAGAACCAGTACCAGCGCCGTGCCGACCTGATTCCCAACCTGGTCGAAACGGTCAAAGGTTACGCCAGGCAGGAGCAGGCCACCTTGACCGCGGTCATCGAAGCGCGGGCCAAGGCCACCTCGATCAAGGTCGATGCCAGCACCCTGGACGATCCTGAAAAACTGCGCCAGTTCCAGGCCGCACAGGCCCAGCTGGGCGGTGCGCTGGGGCGCCTGATGGTGGTCTCGGAGCGTTACCCGGACCTGAAGTCGAACCAGAACTTCCTGGCCCTGCAGTCCCAGCTCGAGGGTACGGAAAACCGTATCGCGGTGGCGCGCAAGGACTTCATCGCCGCCGTGCAGCGCTACAACACCGAGATCCGTACCTTCCCCGGGCGCCTGTGGCACAGCGTGATGTACAGCGACATGCCGCTGCGCGAGAACTTCGAGGCCACCAGCGCCGATGCCGACAAAGCGCCTGAAGTGAAATTCTGATGCGTGCGCTCAAGGCGGCGCTGCTGCTGGTGCTGCTGGCGGCGAGCGGCTGGCTGTGGGCCGCGCCCCAGTTCCCGGCGCTCAGTGCACGGGTGGTGGACCAGGCCGGGCTGCTCGACGGCGCCACCCGCAGCCAGCTTGAGCAGATGCTCAAGGCCCACGAGCAGGCCACCGGCGAGCAGGTCGTGGTGGTGACCCTGGCCAGCCTGCACGGGCAGGCCATCGAGGACTATGGCTACCAGCTGGGGCGCCACTGGGGCATCGGCCAGCAGGGCAAGGACAACGGTGCGCTGTTGATCGTCGCCCCCCAGGAGCGCAAGCTGCGCATCGAAGTCGGCTATGGCCTGGAGGGCCGCCTGACCGATGCCCAGGCCTCGGTCATCATCAACAGCGTGATCACCCCGGCGTTTCGCCGTGGCGACTTCAGCCAGGGCATCGTGCTTGGCACGGCGGCCA